>CAYNUO010000009.1:33827-35822 GCA_964400405.1 uncultured Bifidobacteriaceae bacterium
GAACCAGCTGGCGATCTCGGAAGTCCAGGTCACCTACAACGGTGCCAGCGCCGAGGTCGAGACGGCCGGCGCCAACTTCAACTTCGTCACGAAGGACGGCGGCAACACGTTCTCCGGTTCGGCCCGCGCGTTCTACGCGGACGATAACTTCCAGTCGCAGAACCTCGGCGATGCACTCCGTGCGCGCGGCGTTCGGTCGGCCCAGACGCTGAGGAAGATCTACGACTACGGCGCAGCCCTCGGCGGTCCGATCGCGCGGGACAAGGTGTGGTTCTTCGGCGCCGGCCGCAAGTGGGGCGCCGAGCAGAACCAGCCGGGCGCCTTCTTCAACAAGGCGCAGGGCACGGGGCGCTACGAGGCAGACCCGAGCCGTCCGGGCTACTACATCAGCGATGCCAAGGAGTTCGGCGGCCGCATCACGTGGCAGGCCTCGAGCAAGGACAAGATCGGCATCTTCGCCAACTACGCGAACACCTGCTCGTGCCTCCAGGGCACCAGCGCCCTGCTGGCGCCCGAGGCTGGCCTGAACAACATCATTCCGAACCAGTTGACGCAGGTCACCTGGACTCGCGTGGCCACCAACAAGCTGCTCATCGAAGCGGGCTATACGAACCTCTGGACCTCGTTCCGCTTCCCGCGCGAAGCCGGTGGCACGCCCTTCACGGTGAAGGAGTCCGACGTTCCGACCACCGAGCTCTCGACCGGCTTCAGCTACAACGCGCGGGCGTCCACGGGGCTCCCGTACACGGATGGTCCGGAAGGCTTTAGCGATCCGGCCGGCCAGCGCAACGGCCGCGTGGCGGTGTCGTACGCGAGCGGCGCGCATGCGCTGAAGGTGGGAAGCAACTTTGCCTTCGGTGGTCTCGAAATCCAGGGCCGCAATAACGAGATCCCCGGCTTCGGCCCGGTCTCGATCCGCCTGCTGAACGGCGTGCCGAACAGCCTGGCGCTCACGTTGAGCCCGGTGTACCAGAAGCAGACGTTCCGGAACCTCGGCATCTACGCGCAGGACCAGTGGTCGATCACCAGCCGCCTGACCCTGAACCTCGGCGTCCGCGCCGACATGTTCAACGGCGCCTACCCCGACCAGACGATCCCGGACTCGCCGTTCGTCAAGGGCTTCCAGATCACGGGCCGCTCGGGCGTGCCGGACTGGAAGGACGTCTCCATCCGCGTGGGTGGGGCCTATCGCGTGACGGCCGACGGCAAGACAGCGCTGAAGGTGAACTTCGGCCGCTACGTCGGCGCCGCCGGCGCGGGCTTCCCGCAGTCGGTCAACCCGGCGACCTCGATTGTGACCACCGTCATCCGGCAGTGGACGGACTCTAACGGCAACGGCTTCCCGGATGGTGACCCCCGCAACAATGCTCTGAATGGCGAGCTCGGGCCGAATCCGAACACCGCGTTCGGCACGGCTGTCGCCAACACGGTGTTCGCGGACGACATCCTCACGAAGAACCGTCCCTACACCTACCAGACCTCGGCGGTCATCGAGCGCGAGCTCAGGAACGGCCTTGGTGTGTGGGTGGGCTACTTCCGCGTGCAGAATTTCAACCAGTACGTCACCAAGAACGAGCTGGTCAGCGCGAGTGACTACACGGCCTTCTGCGTGACCGCCCCGAGCGACTCGCGTCTGGGTGCGGCGGCTGGTCAGCAGGTGTGCGGCAACTACGATGTGAACCCGAGCGCGTTCGGCCGCATCCGCAACCTGCGCGACATCAACACCACCTACGGTGATTACACGGACGTGTTCGACGGTATCGACACGGCCGTGCGCGCCCGGTTTGGCAAGGGTGGCATCCTTCAGGGCGGCGTAAGCCTCGGTCGCACGAAGAGGGATACCTGCTTCGCTAACAGCCGTCCCGACGTCCTGGCCGACCGCACCGATTTGTCTGCCACTCAGGTGGGGCAGACTCCGCGCGCTGCGGGCTTCTGTGACGCCGTCAGCCCGTGGTGGAACGGCGGCGGCCAGGTCAAGCTGAGCGGCAACTACCC
>CAYNUO010000009.1:35922-47805 GCA_964400405.1 uncultured Bifidobacteriaceae bacterium
CCGTCAGCCCGTGGTGGAACGGCGGCGGCCAGGTCAAGCTGAGCGGCAACTACCCGATGCCCGGTGGCGTCAATGTCGCGGTGGTCTATCAGAACCTCGCCCCCACGCCGATTCTGGCGAACGCCGTGTTCACCAACGCACAGATTGCGCCGTCGCTCGGCCGCAACCTGGCCGCGTGCGGCGCGGCGGCCGTGTGCAACGCCACGGCGACGATCGCGCTCATCCCGAACTTCACCCAGTTCGAGGATCGCGTGAACCAGTTCGACATCCGCTTCGGCCGCAACTTCACGTGGAAGGGCGCGCGGTTCCAGCCGGCGTTCGACCTCTACAACCTCTTCAACTCCAGCACCGTCCTGGCCCGCAACAACACGCTGGGCGCGGCGTGGGGCACCCCGACGCGCTTCCTGGATGCCCGGCTCGCCAAGCTGACGCTCCAGGTCGACTTCTAAATCGCTACCAGCGGGAGGGGTACCACGGGGTACCCCTCCCGTTTTTATTTCCGGGGGCGGGGGCGGTTCCAGAACGCGACCGGTCCTCCGTGGTCGATATCGCAGGAGGATGTCCGTGAAACAGATAAAGGTGGCGCTCGCGGTGCTGCTCGTGGCCGGCGCTGGCTGGCTCGGGCGTGATCGGGTCGGGGCGCAGTCGGCCACGGCGGCTCCGAAACCGGACGCCAGTTCGATTACCGGTGTCGTGACCGGCGCGAAGGGACCCGAAGCCGGCGTGTGGGTCATCGCGGAAACGACGGATCTGCCGACCAAGTTCATCAAGATTGTCGTGACTGACGACCAGGGACGCTATGTCCTGCCGGAACTGCCGAAGGCCCGTTACACGATGTGGGTCCGCGGATATGGACTGGTGGACTCCCCGAAGGTGTCGGGTCACCAGCCGGGCAAAGTGGTGAATCTGCGCGCGGTCATCGCGCCGAGCGCCCGTGCCGCGGCCGAGTACTACCCGGCCGACTATTGGTACGCTCTCCTCCAGCCGCCCCCGCCGAGCGATTTTCCCGGCCGTGGCGAGGGTGCGAACGGCAACGGCATTCCCGAAGCGCTGAAGTCGCAGGGCGCCTGGATCGGCAACATCAAGGAAACCGGTTCCTGCACGCAGTGCCACCAGATGGGCAACAAGGCGACCCGTGAACTGCTGCCGCAGATGGGCACGTTCAAGTCCTCCGTCGAGGCGTGGGAGCACCGGGTCGGCATGGGCATCAGCGGTGCGTTCATGAACAACCGCCTGGCCCAGCTCGGCCGCAAGCGCGCGCCGGTCGTCTTCGCCGACTGGACCGACCGCATCGCCAAGGGCGAGTACCCGATGAAGGCGCCGCCGAGGCCCAAGGGCGTCGAGCGCAACATCGTCGTGACGCAGTGGGAGTGGGTTGCGTCGCACCTGTACGCGCACGACCAGATTTCGACCGACCGCCGCAATCCGTCGGTCAACGCCAACGGCCCGGTGTACGGCGTGACGGAACTGTCCGGCGACTTCATCACGCTGGTGGACCCGATCAAGAACACGGACCGCAAGATCGAGATCGCACCGCACGCGCCCGACCTGCGCTACGCGTGGGTGCAGGACGTGCCGGTGCCGTCGCCGTACTGGGGTGACGAGCTGATCTGGAAGGCGAAGGCCTCGCCGCACAGTCTGTGGTTCGACGGCAAGGGCCGCATCTGGATCACCGCGCGCGGCGGGTGCCGGATGTTCGACCCGAAGTCGGAGAAGGTGACGATCGTTCCCGAGTGCCAGGGCGGCCACCACATCCAGATCGCCGATGACGAAGTGCTGTGGTTCGACGCCGGCTCCGGCGCCAGCGCCTTCGACGTGAAGCTCTACGACGCGGGCAAGGCGAAGGAAGCCTGGAAATCCTATCCGCTGGTGCTCGACACGAACGGAAACGGGAAGCTCGATCCCGGCTACGTTGATGCGAAGACTCCGACGGTCGACCCGACCAAGGACAAGGCCATGAACTTCGGCGGGGCCTACGCGACGGTACCGAATCCCGTTGACGGGTCCATCTGGACGGCGCACTCGGTCGTGCCGGGCGGCCTGAGCCGGCTGGACCCGAAGACCGGTCTCTACGAGTACTTCCAGGTGCCGTACATGAATCCCGCGGCGAAGGTCGAGGGCTACCTGCCGCACGGCATCGACGTGGATCGCTCGACCGGTGTCATCTGGGCGGCGCTCAACAGCGGCCACTTCGCGACCTTCGACCGCCGCAAGTGCAAGGGGCCGCTGACCGGTCCCGATGCGTTGACCGGCACGCATTGCCTCGAAGGCTGGACGCTGACGCAGTTCCCAGGCCCCAACTTCAAGGGCGCCGAGAAGCCGGGGACGGCCGACAACTACTATCTGAACTGGGTGGACTGGCACAACACGTCGGGCTTCGGCACGAACGTGCCGATGGCCAACGGCAGCGGGTCGGATTCGCTCATTGCCTACGTGAAGGATCAGTTCATCACGATGCGCGTGCCGTATCCGATGGGCTTCCACACGCGCAGCATGGACGGCCGGATCGACGACGCGGCGGCTGGCTGGAAGGGCCGCGCGATCTGGACCACGCACGCCGGCCAGGCTGGCTGGCACCAGGAAGGCGGCAAGGGCGAGCGGCCCAAGCTGATCAAGTTCCAGGTCCGCGGGAACCCGCTCGAGAAATAGCCCGCCGCTTCACCGGGAAGTCCGTGAGGGGGCGTCGCGCGAGCGGCGCCCCCTTGCTATTTTGTATGTGGGAGATGGGCGGGCCCATCGGCGCCACGAAGAAGGAGGAGTCATGACGGGTTGGGGACGGATGTGGGCGGTGCCGGTGGCCGCCTTGTGGCTGGTGGCAGGACTCGCCGCGCAGGAGAAACATGGCAATCCGGAAGCGGCCAAGGTCCAGAATCCGGTCGCGTCGTCGCCTGCGTCAGTCGCGGCCGGCGAAGCGGTCTACATGAAGTACTGCCGGGGGTGCCACGCGAAGGACGCCGCGGGCGGGCCTCCACCCGAAGCGGGCGAGGAGCCGGCGTCGAACCTCATCGACGCCGAATGGAAACACGGGTCGAGCGATGGTGAGATCTTCCACGTCATCAAGACCGGCGTGCCGCCGGCGATGATCATGGAAGCGTTCGGCACGCGGATCTCGGATACCGAGATCTGGAACGTCGTGAACTTCCTCCGCTCGATCGGAAAGAAATAGCCGCGGTCCGCGACCGTACGCCGGGGGCCATCCCCGGCGGCGCCCGGCCGGCCGGGCTACTCGAGATGCACGATGCCGCGCCGGACCACGATGGGGATGATCGACATCTTGTCGTTCACCCCCAGCTTGGCCCGGATGTTCTTCACGTGGGCCTTGGCGGTCTCTTCGGTAATCCCCAGCTGCGCGGCGATCTCCTTGTTGCGCAGTCCCTTCACGATCAACGCGCTCACTTCCAGTTCCCGCCCCGTGAGCGTCTCGTGCGTCGAGCGCTCGACCAGCGCGCGCTCAACGGCCGGTGGCTTCGGCCGCTCGCCACGGGCGACGGCCCGGATGACCTCGACGAGTTCGTCAGCCAGGCTGTCCTTGAGCAGGCACGTGACGGCGCCGGCCTCGAGCGCGCGGAAGATGTCCTCGTCGCCCTGGTACATGGTCAGCACGATGGTGCGGATCTGCGGCGCCTCCTTGGAGAGCGCGCGGATCAGGTCGTGACCGCTCATCTTCGGCAGCCGCAGGTCGACGAGCATGATGTCCGGGGAGAGCGACAGCGCGAGCGGGAGCGCCTCTTCCGCGGTGCTCACCGCGGCGACCGTCTCCATGTCGTCCTGCCGGGAGATCATCGTCGTGATGCCGACGCGCATCAGCGGATGGTCCTCGACGCAGATCACACGGATCGGCTTCTGCTTGGTCTTCTGCGCCCCGTGTTGAGGTGTCATGCCAGGAACACTCGCACTTCCGTGCCCCGGTCAGGGGCGCTCTTGACCAGCAGGCGTGCGCCGATGCGCGCCGCGCGCTCGTACATGCCGACCAGTCCCCAGTGCGCCGCGTCGCGGCCCTGGTTTTCTTCTTCGAGCTCGAACCCCGCGCCGTCGTCCACGATCGACAGCGTCACGCCATCCTCGTAGCGCAGCTCGGCGCGGATCCGCCTGGCGTGCGCGTGGCGGACCGCATTGGAGATCGCCTCCTGCGCGATGCGGGCGAGCTGCTCCTTCTGGCCCGGCTCGATGCTCGTGGGCGTGCCGACGACGGCGAGGTCGAAGGCGATCTCGCGTCCCGCGATCAGGGTGCGCGCGTGCTGCCGCAGCAGCGTCGCGAGGTCGAGCTCGCTCCGAAGCGGCGAGCGGAGGTCCCACACCGCCTGCCGTGTCTCGCGGATGCACTCCTCGACGTGGCGGCGGAGTGTATCGATGTGTCCCTGCAGGGCGGGCGTCGTGCCCGGCTGGCTCTTGAGGTTCTCGAACTCGAGCGCGATCCCGCCGAGGTTCTGCAACGTCGTGTCGTGGAGCTCGCGCGCGACGCGTGTCCGCTCGGAAATGACGGCGGCAAACTGCAGGCGGATCTGACGGCTGCGGAGCAGCAAGGCCGCACCCATCAAGGCGGCGATGATGAGGACGATGAATCCGTAGAACGCGCGCGTCTGGTACACCGCGGGCGCCACCGTGAAGCTCCGCGTCGCGACGCGCTCGCGCGCGTCTCCCGGCACGGTGACCGCGACCTGGATGCGATAGTTGCCCGGCGGCAGGTTCGTGTAGGCGGCGAACTGCCCGGCGCCGCCGGGGTGCCAGTCACGGTCGTAGCCGTCGAGGCGGTAACGGAACCGCAGCCGCGTGGGACCGTTGAAGTTGACCGCCGTGTACGCGACCTGCACGAGTCGCGGCCGCGGCGGGAGGGTCGTGCCTTCCGCCATCCACTCGAACGGGCGGCCGTCCGCAGTGAGCTGTTCCACCTGCACGGGCGGTGGCAGGCGCTCCGGCTTGAGGCGCTTCGGGTCCACGGCCACCATGCCGTTGGCCACCGTGAACCACAGCCGTCCGTCCGGGCCGCTGATGGCGGCGGGCGTCCCGCGGGACGAGGGGCTGCCGGACAGGCCGTCCCAGGCGTCGAGCGTGCGGAATGACGGCTGGTAGGAGGGGCTGGCGGCCGCCTTCTCGAGCTCGTCCGGGTGGACGCGCACGAGGCCCGTCGTCGTGCCGATCCACAGGTAGCCGTCGGGATCCTCAATCAGTGACGTGACGTACCGGAGCGGAATCCGGTCGCTCGACGGCACGGTGCGCACGGCGCCGTCCCGCACCGTCGCCAGACCGGAGGTCGTGCCGACCCACAGCCGGCCGTGGCGGTCTTCGAGCATCGCCATCACGCCGACGAGCGTCGCGTCCTCGAAGTAGCCGCGGATCGCGCCGTCGTGGTACTGCGCCACGCCGCCGTCGTGGAAGCCCACCCACATGTCGCCATGCCGGTCGAGCAGCGAGACGGCGGCGCCGATCCGGCCGGCGGGCAGCGGCATGGCCGTCAGCCGGCCTGACGCCAGCCGGAAGACGCCCTGGTCTTCGTCCGTGATCCACAGGCCGCCGTCGGCGTCAGTGGAGAGCGACAGGATCCGGGCGAGGGCGCGCGAGGTCCGCACGGGTGTCGCGACACCTCTGGCGAACTGGACGATCTGACGGTCGGATGCGGCCCACACCGTGCCGTGCCGGTCCACGTGCACCGACTTGACGCCGCCGATGCCGAGCCGCTCCTTCCCGATGTGCTCGAGCCGGCCGGAGCTCGTGGCCCGGGTCAGGCCGTCGTTGGTCGCGATCCAGGCTTCGCCCGAGTAGGTCCCGAGCGCGTTCGGCAGCGCGCGGCCTTCGAAGCTGCCGAGCGGGATCACGGCGGTGTCGGCGAGGCGGTTGAGCCCCAGCTGCGTCGCGATCCAGATGTCCTGCTCCTTGTCTTCGAGCAGGGCGTAGGCGGCGCCGGTGGGACCCTCGCTTCCGGCGACGTGAGCCACGACCGGTGCCTCCCGGCTCGGGTCGGTCACGCGGAACACGCCGCCCATGGTCGTCGCGAACCACAGGTTCCCGTCGGTATCGCGCATGGCGCTCGTCACGCGTCCAGCCTGCGACGGCGAGGACGCCAGCCGGAGGGTCGGCTTCGAGGCCGGGCCGGGACCCGCGTGCTCCTGGATTCGCGTCAGCAGGGCGTCGGCCGTCGCGACCCAGAGCCCCCCGGCGGCGTCTTCGACGATGGCCGTAATCCCTTCCGGGCTTGCGACCGGCACGAACGGCGCCTGCTCCGAGGCGCGGACGAGCAGATCGCGCGGCGTGGCGACCCAGAGCCGGCCGCCCTTGTCTTCGAAGATGCTGGTGATCTCGTCGTCGCCGGTCGGCAGCGTTACTGGATGCCAGCGGCCCGAGTGAAAGACAGCCAGACCGCGGTTGCTGCCGGCCCAGACGGCCCTGCGGGAGTCCTGGAGGAGCAGCGTCGTGCTGCCTCGCGGTGCCCCGTCGCGGGCGTCGTAGAGCGTGGCGGCGCCGTGGAGCACGCGCGCGACGCCCTGGCCCCGGAATCCGACCCAGATGCTCTCGTCCGACGCGACCAGCACGCTGCGCACGCCGGATTGCCGTGTCGGCGTCCGGGTGCCGAGGTTCGTGAGGGTGAACTGGGCGCCGTCGAAGCGGACGAGGCCGATCGACGTGCCGAGCCAGAGATACCCCTTCGCGTCCTGGGCGAGCGCGAAGATGACGCTGGCCGGCAGGCCGTTCCGGTATGTCCAGGCCTGGAAGGCGTACTGATCGATCCCGGTGCCCGGGTCGAGCGCCCGGGCCGGAGTCGCGAGGGCGCCAACAAGGACGAGCGCGAGTCCGAGGTGGGCGGACGGTCTGAAGAACCTGTTCATGGTGAGGTCTGCGGGACCGCAGAGGCCCCGATTATAGGCGGGGGGAGGATGCCCGAATCCCCCTTTGGGGGAATTGTTGGCCTTGAAGCCGCGTTCCTATAATCCACAGCGCTCGTACGAGTTAACCGCCCACAGTGGGCGGACCAGCACTATACAGTCCGTCGCCTTCGGCGACCCACGTCCGCGTCATACGCGGCACGCTCGTGCGGGACATCTTGTCGGAACAGTGTTGCTCGACGCGGCGGGTCCCAGGGCCCGCGAATGGAGGCACGATGCGAGGGAAGGCGTTGATGACGGCCGCGGTGATGACCGGGGCGCTCATCGTCGGCTGGATGGGGCCGCGCGTAACAGCGGATGGCGCCACGGCACTTGAAGGAACCGTCAGCGCGGCCGGCGCGGGGAAGCTCGAGGGCGTCGTCGTCACCGCCCGCGGTGAGGGCGCGAACTTCAGCGTCTCGGTGACCAGCGACGCCAAGGGCAAGTACGCGTTCCCGCGCACCCACCTCGCGCCGGGCAAGTACGACCTCAAGATCCGTGCGGTCGGGTACGACGCGGCTCCGACGTCCGTCACGCTCGCGGCTGGCAAGACGGCCAAGCAGAATCTCTCGCTCGAGAAGGCGAAGAACCTCGCCGATCAGCTGTCGTCCATCGAGTGGGCGATGAGCATGCCTGGTACCGACGAGCAGAAGAACAAGTACGTCTACACCGCGCTGAGCTGCGCCTATTGCCACAGCTACAAGCGGATCATGAAGTCCAAGCACACGCCCGAGCAGTGGGTGGCCGTGATCAAGCGGATGCAGGCCTACTACCCGGACGGCACGGCGGCGAGCGACGACGGCCGCGGCCGTGGTCAGCGCGAGCTCCCCTTCGGTGACTCGCTCGGCAACCCGGCGAGCCAGCCCCGCAGGGAGCGGCCGCACGTCGAGGGTGCGCCGTGGGCCGGGTTCACGGGAATGCAGCTGCCGGAGTACCTGTCGTCGATGAACCTGAGCGGCGGCCGGACGGGCTGGGACTTCCCGCTGAAGACGCTGCCCCTCCCGAAGGGCAAGAGCACCCGCGTGATCGTGACCGAGTGGGACATGCCGCGGAAGGACACCGTGTCACACGACTCGGATGTCGACTCGAAGGGCAACTTCTGGTACACGGACGAGAGCCGCCAGTTCGTCGGCGTGCTCGACCCGAAAACGAACAAGATCACCGAGTACCCGCTGCCGCCCGTCTCGAAGGAGACCGTGCCTGGCGCCCGCGACGTGGTTGTCGACAAGGATGACAACGTCTGGTTCTCGCTCCGCATCGACAACGGTGCGTCCGTGGTGGGCAAGTTCGAGCCGAAGACGCAGAAGTACACGCAGGTCGACGGCGCCTACGGTCAGTTCCTCGGCCTCGGTGGCGACGGCAAGCTCTGGACGGGGACGACGATCTTCCATCGCATCGACCCGGTGGCCATGAAGAAGGACCTCTCGATCGAGTGGGGTAAGTCGCCGAACTATCCGAAGGGCGCGCGCATCGGCTGCTACCAGCTGCAGGCCGACTCGAAGGGCAATCCGTGGTGCACGGGCTACGTCGGCTCCTTCATCATCGGCTCCGACGCCAGGACGGGCGAGTCCAGGTTCTTCCCGACGCCGAAGCCTGCGTCCATGCCGCGCCGCAACCGCATGGATGCGCAGGACCGCATCTGGTTCGCCGAGTACACGGGTGACCGGGCGGGCATGTTCGACACGAAGACGGAGAAGTTCCAGGAGTGGGACCTCCCCGACAAGTACGCGACGCCGTACTCCTCGTCCATCCAGGATTCGAAGGGCCGGGTCTATCTGTCGAGCAACATGTCCGAGCGGGTCTACCGCGTGGACACCAAGACTGGCGAAGTGGCCAGCTACCAGATGCCGGGCAACTTCGACTCCAAGAAGATCACCATCGACAAGTCGACCACCAAGCCGGTCGTCTGGATGGCCAACACCCGCGCGGCCCGGATCGTCCGCGTGGAGCCGCTCGACTGACATCGTTCTGCCCGGGGGCACGCCGCCCCCGGGTCCTCCTGCTATGGTGAAGTGAGGCACGAAGACCCATGCGGCCAAACGGACCGTTCTCCCGGCATCTTCCCGCGTTCGTGAGCGCAGGCATCCTTGTGTGCGCGGCGGCCGCGCCGCCGGTCCTGGCCGGCGACACCCGGCTCCGCGATGCCATCCGCTCGGGCGACGCCACGGCGGTCACGGCGCTCGTCAGGCAGCGGGCCGATGTGAACGCCAGGGAAGCGGACGGTGCGACCCCGCTGCACTGGGCCGCGCACATGGATGACCACGCCTCGGTGGAGGCTCTGCTGAAGGCCGGGGCGAAGCCGAACGTCGCCAATATGTACGGCGCGACACCGCTGATGCTGGCCGCCGAGAACGGCAGCGCGCCGATGATCGAACGGCTGCTCAAAGCCGGCGCGGATCCGAATCTGGGCATGCCGAGCGGCGAGACGCCGCTGATGACGGCCGCCCGCACCGGGCGCGCGCCGGCCGTCGCGGCGCTCATCGCGGGTGGCGCGAACCTCAACGCGAAGGAGTCGGCCAAGGGGCAGACGGCGCTGCTCTGGGCGCTCTCCGGGCCGCACGCCGAGGCCGCGCGGGTGCTCGTGGAGAAGGGCGCCGACGTCACGCTGGCCTCGAACAACGGCTTTACTCCGCTGATGATGGCGGCGCGCTACAACAGCACCGAGTCGGTGAAGCTGCTCCTCGGCAAGGGCGCAAGCCTCAAGGAGCAGGCCGCCAGCGGGACGACCCCGCTGCATGTTGCCGTGCTGCGCGGTCACATCGACCTGGCCAAGTTCTTCCTGGACAAGGGAGCTGACCCGAACGCCCAGGCTACCGGTTACACCGTGCTGCATTACGCCGCCGGGAAGTGGGACGGCGTCGACGCGCACGACTACCTCGACGCGCCAGGCGAGTGGAACATCCTGCTTGGTCTGCGTCCGGCCGCGAAGGCAGACATCATCAAGGCGCTCATCGCGCACGGTGCGAACGTAAACGCGATCATGACGAAGGAGCCGCCCCGGTACGGCTTCAGCCTGGTGTCGGGCTTTGCGAAGGCCTACACGATGGGCGCGACCCCGTATTTCATCGCGGCGATGTCGGCCGACGTCGACACGATGCGCCTGCTGGCCGCCAACGGTGCCGACACGAAACTGCCCTCCAAGGGCGGTACCACGCCGTTGATGGTCGCCGCCGGCATGGGCTGGATGGAGAACGAGACGCTCGCCAACGAAGACGACTATCTGAAGGCGGTCGACACCTGCCTCGAGCTGGGCTCGGACATCAATGCGCAGAACGCGCAGGGCAACAGCGCGATCCACGGCGCCATTTCCGGCGGCTTCAACCGCGTCATCCAGAGACTGGCCGAGAAGGGCGCCGACGTGAACCTGAAGAACAAGCGCGGACAGACGGCGCTCAAGATGGCTCTGGGGTACGGCGCGGCGGGCGGCACACACAGCCGCGACGACACCGCGGCGCTGCTCCGTAAACTCGGCGCGCAGGACTAGAAAAGGAATCGCCATGAATCGACGTCTCGGTACTCTCTTCGGCGTCCTTGCGTGCACCTCGCTCGCGGTCGCCGGCCTTCGGGCCGCGGCGCCGCAGGCGCCGCCCCGACCGGCTGGAGCCGCCCGGATCGCCGTCATCGCCCCGGAGCTCCCGGCCAGGGCGCCGGATGCACCCTCACGGGCGTTCGTGGACAAGTACTGCGCCGGGTGCCACAGCGAGCGCCAGAAGAGCGGCAACCTCGTGCTGGAGAAGCGCGACATGGCGCAGCTCGCGTCAGACGCCGGCGCGTGGGAGAAGGTGATCCGCAAGCTCAAGGCAAAGGCGATGCCGCCGGCGTCGGTGACACGCCGTCCGAGCGAGGAGGAGGTCTCCGGATTCATTGCGTCCGTGCAGCAGTCGCTCGACTACGCCGCCGCGAAGAATCCGAACCCGGGACGGAGCGGTATCCACCGTCTGAACCGCGTGGAGTACGCCAACGCGGTCCGCGACCTGCTGGCGCTCGAGATCGACGGCCGGCAGATGCTGCCGCCGGACGACTCCAGCTTCGGGTTCGACAACATCGCCGACGCGCTGAACATGTCGCCGGGGCTGATGGAGCGCTACCTCAGTGCCGCGCAGAAGATCAGCCGGCTGGTCGTGGCCGACCCGGCGATGAAGCCGGTCGCATCGGTCTACAAGATGTCCTACTTCGAGCTGCAGGCCGACCGCATGGGCGAGAACCTGCCGTTCGGGTCGCGCGGCGGTCTGGCCGTCGACCACTACTTCCCGGTGGACGGTGAGTACACCGTCCAGGTCAAGCTGCAGCGCCACTCGGCCAATCTGGGCGGCGCGATCCGCGGGCTGGAGGAAGTGAACCGGATTGACGTGCTGGTCGACGGTGAGCGGGTGCGGTCCTTTGACATCGGCGGCGGCGAGTCGGAGCAGGATGGCGCCACGCGTGGCCCGTACACCGAGACCGAGACCGAGCGCTTTGCCGATGCGCCGATGAACAACATCCGCATCCCGGTGAAGGCCGGCACGCACACCGTCGCCGTGACGTTCCAGCGCAAGCTGTGGCTCATCGACGGCGTGGGCGTCTCGCGTCTCCCCGTTGCCAGCTACGGGTACGCGTCGGGTCGCATCTCGAGCGTGGAGTACGGCAAGGTCGAGATGGCCGTGGATCAGATGGAGATCCGCGGACCGTTCAACGCCGTGGCGACCGAGCGCACGCCCAGCCGCGCCAAGGTCTTCGTCTGCCGCCCGACGCCCGCAACGGAGAACGCCTGCGCGACGCAGATTCTGGTGGGGCTGGCGCGTCGCGCGTTCCGGCGGCCGATCACCGCCGCAGCCATCCAGCCGGTGCTCGCGCTCTACAAGGAAGGTCGGCAGGCCGGCACGTTCGAGACCGGCATCCAGTGGGGGATCGAGCGTCTCCTCGTCGACCCGCGATTCCTGTTCCGCACGGAGCAGGACCCGGCGGGCAGCAAGCCCGGCACGCCCTACCGGCTCAGCGACCTCGAGCTCGCGTCGCGGCTGTCGTTCTTCCTGTGGAGCACGGTTCC
>CAYNUO010000009.1:47905-63306 GCA_964400405.1 uncultured Bifidobacteriaceae bacterium
CGGTGCCGGAACTGCTGACTGCCAACTACACCTTCGTCAACGACCGGCTGGCGCAGCACTACGGGATTCCGAACATCTACGGCACGCACTTCCGTCGCGTGTCCTATCCGGACGACCGCCGCGCCGGCCTGCTGGGTCACGGCAGTATCCTGCTCGCGACCTCCTACAATGACCGGACGTCGCCGGTGCAGCGCGGGAAGTGGCTGCTGATGAACATCCTCGGCACGCCGCCGCCGGACCCGCCTGCCAATGTGCCGCCGTTCCCGGATAACAAGGCCGGCGAGGCGCCGAAGTCGGTGCGCGCCCGCCTGGAGCAGCATCGCGCGAACCCCGTGTGCGCGTCGTGCCACTCGATGATGGACCCGCTGGGGTTCGCGCTCGAGAACTTCAACGGCGTCGGCGGGTGGCGCGCGATGGACGGCAACACGCAGATCGATCCGTCCGGCACGATGGCTGGCGGGTCGGCGAAGTTCAGCGGACCGGCCGAGTTCCGAGGCGTTCTCGCGGGCCGTCGCGAGCAGTTCGTCGGAACGGTCACCGACAAGCTGCTGACCTACGCCCTTGGCCGCGGCGTCGAGCCGTACGACCAGCCCGTCGTTCGCCAGATCATGCGCGAGGCCGAAAAGTCGAACTACCGGTGGTCGGCGTTGGTGCTTGCCATCACCCGGAGTATGCCGTTCCAGATGAGGAGGTCGCTGTGATCGTTATGAAGAAACAACTGTCGCGCCGCACCGTGCTTCGGAGTGCGGGCGCCACCCTGGCGCTGCCCCTCCTCGATGCCATGGTGCCGGCCTTCGCCGGACCCGTGAATGCCGCGACGGTGCGGCCGCGCCGGTTCGTCGCGATCTACTGCGGCAACGGCATGGCGATGCAGCAGTGGAACCCCGTTCCGGAGGCGGCGCTGAAGCTGTCGCCGATCCTCGCGCCCCTCCAGAACGTGCACGACCAGACGATCGTGCTGACCGGACTCCACAGCAATCAGGTGGATCTCTCGCAGGACGGGGGCATCCACCCGCGCTGCCAGACGGCCTGGCTGACCGGCACGCTGGCGAAGAAGGCGGACTACAACCTCCGCGCCGGCACGTCGGCCGATCAGATCGCGGCCCAGACGCTCGGCAAGGACACGCAGCTCACGTCGCTCGAGCTCGCGATCGAGTCGGCGGAAGGCCTCTCGGGCAACTGCGCGTTCGGCTACGGCTGCGCCTACAACAACACCATCTCGTGGAAGACGCCCGAGATTCCGCTCCCGATGGAAGACAACCCGCGGGCGGTGTTCGAGCGCCTGTTCGGTTCGAGCGACACCACCGATCGCCGCGTGCGCCTGGCGCAGACCCGCAAGAACCGCAGCGTCCTCGACTCGCTGACCGGAACGGTGTCGTCGATGCAGGCGACGCTCTCCGCCGACGACCGTCGCCGGATGGACCAGTACCTCGATTCGGTGCGCGACACGGAGCGCCGGCTTCAGCGGTCGGAGCAGCAGGTCAGCGAGGAGCTGCCGTCGGTCGACCAGCCCGCGGGCATTCCGGGCACGTTCGAGGAGCACGCGAAGCTGCAGTTCGATCTGATGGCGCTCGCGCTGCAGACGGACATCACGCGCGTCGGCACGTTCATGCTGGCCCGCGAGCTGAGCAACCTCTCGTATCCGGAGATCGGCGTCGCGGATTCGCATCACCCGCTGTCGCACCACGGCAACGACCCGGCGAAGATCGCGCGGCTCGGGAAGCTGAACCTCTTCCACATCCAGATGTTCACGCACTTCGTCGAGAAGCTGAAGGCGACGCAGGAAGGCGACGGCACGCTGCTCGACAACACGATCAGCCTCTACGGCGCGGGCATCGGCAACTCGAACCAGCACGACCCGCACAACCTGCCGACCGTGGTCGTGGGCGGCAAGGCTCTGGGCCTGCGCGGCGGGCAGCACCTCATGCACCCCGAGGGCCGGACGCCGATTGCCAACCTCTACGTCTCGCTGCTCGACCGGCTGGGTGTGCCCGTCGAGTCCTTCGGCGACAGTGACGGGCGACTCAAGGGCGTCGCCATCGCGTAAACCAACGCGACTCGTATACGTACCTGCATGGCTCAGCGGCGCGGACACCTTCCCGGCATCCGCGCCGTACCCCTCTCTCCATTCTGTTAACCCTTAGGGGGGATGTAGGGGGGTAGAGCCCTTTCCTATACTCGAAACGAGGCCCCGATGAAGAGCACGCTGGACCACGAATCGGTCTCCACTCGTTTCGCCGCATCGGTCGCGACGTAGGGACCATCGTGCCATTCAACATCGAAAGAGTGGGACGCGCCCTCGTGCCGCCGGCGGTCGTGCTGGCGGTCGCAGTCGCGTACGCGTGGCAGGCGCCCGTCTCCAGCGCCGCGGACGATTCCGGGAAGGTTCCCGTCTTCGAGTTCGACCCCACCTGGCCGAAGCCGCTCCCGAAGAACTGGGCCATGGGCAGCGTGATCGGGCTCGACGTCGACCAGACGGATCACATCTGGGTGGTGCAGCGGCCGAGCTCTCTGGGGGGCGACGAGAAGGGCGGCGCCACCACGCCGCCGCAGAGCGAGTGCTGCGCGCCGGCCCCGCCGATCATCGAGTACGACTTCGCGGGCAACTACCTGCAGGGCTGGGGCGGCCCGGGCGACGGCTACGAGTGGCCACGCACGAGCCTCGAAGCCGTGTCGTGCTGCGAGCACGGCGTGCATGTCGATGACGACGGCAACGTGTGGACCGGGACCAACGCCCGCGACGGCGGTCAGGTGCTCAAGTTCACGCGCAGCGGCAAGTTCCTGCTCCAGATCGGCCATGCCCGTCGCAGCAAGGGCAGCAACGACACCGAGAGCCTCGGCGCTCCGGCCGGGCTGGAGATCGACCGCGCGGCCAACGAGCTCTACGTGGCCGACGGATACGTGAACCGGCGCGTCATCGTGTTCGACGCCACGACCGGCGCCTACAAGCGGCACTGGGGCGCCTACGGCAACAAGCCGGACGACACGCCGTTCCGTTACCAGCCCGGCGCGCCGCTTCCGAAGCAGTTCAGCACCCCGGTGCACTGCGCCAAGATCAGCCGCGACGGTCTGGTCTATGTCTGCGACCGCGGCAACAACCGCATTCAGGTGTTCAAGAAGGACGGGACCTTCGTATTCGAGGCCCAGGTGTCGCCCGAGTCGCGCGGGTCCGGGTCGGTGCACGACATCGGGTTCTCGACGGACAAGGGCCAGCAGTTCGTCTATGTCGCGGACGCGAACAACAAGAAGGTGTGGATCCTGCGCCGGAGTGACCTCGCGGTCGTCGGTTCGTTCGGGCGCGGCGGGCACTTCGCCGGCCAGCTGACGATGCCGCACTCGATGGCCGTCGACTCCAAAGGAAACGTGTATGTCGGTGAAACGCTGGAAGGCAAGCGCGTTCAGCGCTTTCGCTACAAGGGTCTCGCGGCCAGGACGGGGCGGTAGCATGTCGCGAGTCAGCCTCGCGCTGATCGGGGTCTGCGCCGTCGGCCTGCCGGTGCTCTCCGCCCAGTCCGCGCCGCCCGCCGCGAAGCCCGCCGTCGCCCGGACGGCGACCGGCGCCGCCGCTGTCCCCGCTGCCGACAACCAGGCGGTCAAGACGGTCATCGACTCGTACTGCGTGAGCTGCCACAGTACCCGCGCCAAGGTCGGCGGACTGGTGCTCGACACGCTCGATCCGGCGCATCCGGAGACGGCCGCCGCCACGTGGGAGAAGGTCATCCGGAAGCTTCGCGCCGAGACGATGCCGCCTGTCGGGCGGCCGCGCCCCAGCGCCGAAGGCTACCGTGCCGCCGCCACTGCGCTCGAGCGGTCCCTTGACCGGATGGCCGAGCAGCGTCCGAACCCGGGACGGCCGGAAGCGTTCCACCGCCTGAACCGCACCGAGTACCAGAACGCGATCCGCGATCTGCTTGGTCTCGACCTCGATGTGTCCGGCCTGATCCCGGCGGACAACACCTACGAGCACGGCTTCGACAACAACGCCGATTCGCTCTCGCTCTCTCCGGACCTGCTGGCGCGCTACGCGGGCGCCGCCCGCGTCCTGAGCCGCAAGGCGGTCGGGATCGCCCCGCGCGGTCCCGAGTCGGAGACCTACAAGATCCACCCGAACTACCTGCAGGACGACCGCGCCGACGAGGACCTGCCATTCGGCACGCGCGGCGGGATCGCCATCCGCCACTACTTCCCGGTCAGCGGCGAGTACGGCTTCAAGGTCAAGCTGCAGCGCAATTTCTCCGACTACATCCTCGGCTTCTCGTCGGCGTATCAGCTCGACGTGCGGCTGGACGGACGTCCGCTGAAGCAGTTCGCGATCGGCGACGCGGACCGGAAGGGCAAGGCGGCTCCGCTCAGCTTCTCCGGCAACATCGCCGGCGATGCGGACTGGGAGTACTACATGAACACCGGCGACGGTGGTCTGGAAGCGCACTTCCAGGCGGACGCCGGTCCCCACGTGCTCGCCGTGTCGTTCCTGCGCCGCCGGGCCGAGCAGGAAGGTCCGCTGCAGCCGAGGAACCGCGGGTACGGCCGCTTCGTGGACGAGCAGTACGACGGCAACGCCGGTGTGGAGCACGTGGAGATCGGCGGGCCGTACCGTGTCGAGGGACCGGGAGACACGCCGAGCCGGAAGACCATCTTCGTCTGCAGGGCGAAGGCCGCCGCGGACGAAACGCCCTGTGCGGCGACGATTCTGTCGAAGCTCGCACGGCGCGCCTTCCGCAGGCCTGCCGTGAAGTCGGACGTCGACACGCTGATGGAGTTCTATCGCACGGCGCGCAAGGACGGTTCGTTCGACCTTGGGATCCAGGCCGCCATCGAGCGCCTGCTGATCGACCCCGAGTTCCTCTTCCGTCTCGAGCGCGATCCCGCCACCACGACCAACGGGACGTATCGCGTGAGCGCGCTGACGCTCGCGTCCCGTCTCTCGTTCTTCCTGTGGAGCAGCATTCCCGACGAGGCTCTGCTGTCGGCCGCCATCGACGGCACGCTCCGCCAGCCGGCGGTGCTGGAGAAGCACGTGCGGCGGATGCTGGCGGATCCCCGCGCGAAGTCGCTCGTCGACAACTTCACCGCGCAGTGGCTGCGGCTCCGGAATCTGAAGGACCAGCAGCGCGAGTCCGCCGACTATCCGGAGTTCGACGAGAACCTGCGCGAGGCCTACCGCCGCGAGACCGAGCTGTTCGTGTGGAGCACGATCCGGGAGGACCGCAGCGTCGTCGACCTGCTGGGCGCCCGCTACACCTACGTGAACGAGCGTCTGGCCCGGCACTACGGCATCCCCAACGTCTACGGCCCGCGCTTCCGCCGCGTCGAGCTGCCGGCCGACAGCCCCCGTGGGGGCCTGCTCGGTCAGGGCAGCGTGCTGACGCTGACGTCGCACCCCAACCGCACCTCGCCGGTGCTGCGCGGCAAGTGGCTGCTCGAGAGCATCCTCGGGTCTCCGCCGCCGCCGCCGCCCGAAAACGTCCCGGCCCTGCCGGACCGTGGCGAAGGTGGCCGTCCGGCTTCCGTCCGCGAGCGCCTCGAAGTGCACCGTCGCAACCCGGTGTGCGCGAGCTGCCACGCGACGATGGACCCGCTCGGCTTCGCGCTCGAGCCGTTTGACGCCATCGGCACCTACCGCGCGGTCAGCGAGACGGGCGCGCCGCTGGATGCCACCGGCACGCTGCCGGGCGGCGCGAAGTTCGAAGGGCCGTCCGGCCTGCGCCGTGTCCTGCTGGAGGATCGCGAGCGGTTCGCGGTCACCGTCACCGAGAAGCTGACGGCCTTCGCCCTCGGACGCGGGCTGGAGTACTACGACCGGCCCGCCGTGCGGCGCGTGGTGCAGGCGGCCGCCGCCCATGACTTCCGGTGGTCGGACATCGTGCTGGGGATCGTGCAGAGCGTGCCGTTTCAGATGCGCGCCACCGCGGCCGGCGAGCGGGTCGCCTCGGCACGGCCTGCATCGGAGACCGCGGCGCCCTCGCGCGCCGCGGCCGTGACAGAGAACAGAAGGAGCGTTCCATGATCATCACGAAGATGGCGCTGCCGCGCCGCACGATCCTCAGGGGGCTCGGCACCACGCTCGCCCTTCCGCTCCTCGATGCGATGGTGCCAGCCTTCACCGCGACCGTGAAGACCGCGGCGGCTCCGACGCGGCGGCTCGGCGTCGTGTACGTGCCGAACGGCATGGCCATGGAGTACTGGACGCCGAAGAACGAGGGCGCCAACTACGAGGACTCGGCGATCCTGCGCAACTTCGCGCCGTTCAAGAAGCAGACACTGGTCGTCTCCGGGCTCAAGGCGCTCTGGGCGCCGGCCCATGCCGGTGCCTCGACGACGTTCCTCACCGGCGCCGCCGGTGTGGCAGGCGAGACGGCGCCCGTGGCCGACATCTCGATCGACCAGATCGTGGCGCGTGCCTTCGAGAAGGACACGCAGCTGGCCTCGCTCGAGCTCGCCATCGAAGGGCGCGCGAACGCCGGCCAGTGCAGCGCCGGACACAGCTGCGTCTACATCAATACGATCTCGTGGCGCAGCCGCACCACGCCACTCCCGATGGAGAACAACCCGCGCGTGGTGTTCGAGCGGCTGTTCGGCGACACCGGCACGACGGACCCTGCGGCGCGGCGCGCCCGGATCCTGCATGACAAGTCGCTGCTCGACTCGGTCGGGGACAAGGTGACGGCGCTCAAACGCGCGGTGGGGCCGTCGGACCAGGTCAAGATCGAGGAGTTCGTCGAAGGCGTACGCGATGCCGAGCGACGCATCCAGAAGGCGGAGCAGCAGAGCAACGACGAGTTGCCGACGATGACGGCGCCCGAGGGCATCCCGGCCGCGTTTGCCGACCACGTCGACCTGATGTTCGACCTCCAGCTGCTGGCCTACCGGACGGACCTCACCCGCGTCATCACGTTCATGATGGGCCGCGAGGTCAGTTCGAAGACCTACCCGGAGATCGGCGTGCTCGATGCGCACCACCCGCTCTCGCATCACGAGTACGACGCCGGCAAGATCGCCACGATGTCGAAGATCAACAGCTACCACGCGATGCTCTTCGCGAAATACGTCGAGAAGCTCCGCGCGACGGCGGACGGCGACGGGTCGCTGTTCGACCAGATGCTGATGCTGTACGGGTCCGGCATGTCGGACAGCAACGCCCACAGCCCGCTCAACATCCCGGTGGCGCTGCTTGGCGGCGCGGGTGGACGCCTGCAGGGCAACCGCCACCTGAAGTTCAAGGACGACCTCCCGCTCGCGAACCTGATGGCGACCGTCGTCGACAAGATGGGTGTCCCGCTGGACCACCTGGGCAACAGCACCGGCAAGCTGCCGATCGATCCGATTCCCGGGGTGTAAGGCGTGCGCAGATCCTGCAGGACGGCGGTGCTCGCCGGGCTCGTCTCGGCGCTGCTCGCCGATGTGGCCATCGCGTCGGCCGACGACCGGCTGATCGCGGCGGCGCGCCGTGACGACGTGGCGGCCGTGCGTGCGCTGCTGGCGGCGAGCGCCAAAGCGGACGTTCCCCAGGGTGACGGCGCCACGGCCCTCCATTGGGCGGCGCACTTCGACAACCTCCCGATGGCCGAAGCGCTGCTCGCGGCCGGCGCGAAGGCGAACGTCGCCAATGACCTCGGCGTGACGCCGCTGTGGCTCGCGTGCCTCAATGGCAGCGAGCCGATGGTGGCCCGTCTGCTGAAGGCGGGCGCCGACCCGAACCGCGGTCTGCCGTCGGGCGAGACACCGCTGATGGCCGCCTCGCGCACGGGCGCGGCGACGGTGGTCAAGCGTCTCCTCGCCAGTGGCGCCGACGTCAACGCGCGCGAGGCGTCCAAGTCGCAGACGGCGCTGATGTGGGCCGTGAGCGAGGCGCACCCGGACGTCGTGAAGGTGCTCGTCGAGGGCGGCGCCGACGTCACGGCGCGCTCTGCAGTGCGCAAGCGGCGCGTCAATACGGACGCCGCCGGCTTCGGCGCCGGCGTCGTGATGGACGTGGAGCAGGGCGGCTACACCGCGCTGCTGTTCGCCGCGCAGCAGGGCGACGTGGCGTCAGCCACCATCCTGCTCGACCGCGGTGCGTCACCGAACGACGCCGCGCCGGACGGCAACACGGCGCTCGTCATCGCGAGCCACAGCGGGCACGGCGCGCTGGCCGCGCTGCTGCTGCAGCGTGGCGCCAACGCCAACGCCTCGGGCGCCGGGTACACCGCACTCCACATGGCCATCGTCCGCGAGGATGCCGCGCTCATCAGCGCGCTGCTGGCGAAGGGCGCCGACCCGAACGCCGCCGTGGAGCGCGCCACGGGCATGCGCCGCGCGAGCCCCGACTACGCGCTGGAGTCGCTGGCGATCGGTGCGCCGCCGCTGTGGCTGGCCGCCCGTTTCGCCCAGCCTGAGGTGATGCGTCTGCTGATGGCCGGCGGCGCCAAGGCCATCGGACCCAACAAGGACGGCACGCCGCTGCTCGTCGCCGCCGCGCAGGGCACGCGCCGGGTCGAGCCCGGACTGACCCGCGATACCGCTGAAGACGAACGCCGTGTCGCGGCGGCCGTCGAGATTGCGCTCGGGCTGGTTCCCGACGTGAACGGCGTCAACAAGGACGGCAACACGGCGTTGCACGTCGCTGCACAGCGCCGGATGCAGACCGTCATCCGCCTGCTCGCCGGCAAGGGCGCCGACCTCAACCTGAAGAACGCGAAGGGTCTGACGCCTGCCGGCATGGTCGGCCGCGATCCCGCCAGCCAGAACGTGGCGCAGTTGCTGCGCGACCTCGGAGCCAAATGACATCCAGATACTCCCCTTTTAGAGGGATTTCGACTGAATCCCGGGGTGGTACCCTTCGCCCGTCCACCGCTATGTACGCGTCACGCTGCGCCGCCGCAGTTCTGCTCTCCGCGTGTGTCTGGGCCGTCTCATCGGCTCATGTGATGGCCGGTGCCGGCCAGGCTGCACCTGCGCCTGTGCCCGCCCCGATGCCGCCGGCCGAGTCCGCGGCGGTGCTCGACCGGTATTGCGGGAAGACCTGCCACAGCGCGCGCACGCATACGGCGGGGTTCGTGCTCGAGGGGCACGACCCGGCCAAGGCGGACCAGGCGCCCGAGATGTGGGAGAAGGTCGTCCGCAAGCTGCGCGGCGGCGTGATGCCGCCGGTCGGCGCGCCGCGGCCCGACGCGGCGGTCTACGACGCGCTCGCGGGAAGTCTCGAACGGACGCTCGATCGCGTGGTGGCGGTGAAGCCGAATCCCGGCCGCGTCGACACGTTCCACCGGCTCAACCGTGCCGAGTACCGCAACGCCGTTCGTGACCTGTTCGCGCTGGACGTCAACATCGACGAGATGCTGCCGTCGGACGATGCCAGTTACGGCTTCGACAACATGGCCGGCGTCCTGCGGCTGAATCAGGCGCTGCTCGAGCAGTATCTGGCGGTCGCCGGCAAGATCAGCCAGCTCGCCATTCACCCGTCGGCGACGCCGGTCACCGAGACCTACAAGGTGTCGCCCGAAGGGTCACAGAACGATCGGATCGAAGGCCTGCCCTTCGGCACGAGGGGCGGCACGCTGATCCGTCACCAGTTCCCGCAGGACGGCGAGTACCAGGTCAAGATCCTGATGCTCTGCACGACGGAGACCGACGTGCCGTGCAACGGAGCACTCGGCTTCTCGGAGCCGCACGTGCTCGAGGTCACGCTGGACGGCACCCGTGTGAAGACCTTTACGCTGGAGCCGGTCAAGCGTGACTACCGCGCCTCGGACGCGGGCGTGTCGCAATCCTACGGCTTCGAGACCCGGATGGCCGTGAAGGCCGGCGTGCGCGACCTCGGCGTCACGTTCCTGAAGACCATCCCCTCGGTCGAGTACGTCCGCAACGGCTACCGCGCCCGCTTCGAGCGGCCGTATCGCTTCAACGCGGACGTCATGTCGATCGCGATGCCGTTTGTCGAGACGGTCGTCGTGACGGGCCCGTTCGAGGCGCGCGGACCCGGCGACACACCGAGCCGACGGAAGGTGTTCAGCTGCCGTCCGGCCACCGCGGCGGAAGAGCCGGCGTGCGCGCGCCGGATCGTCACGCGGCTGGCCGAGCGGGCGTATCGCCGTCCGGTGACCGAAGCCGAGATCGGCGACATCCTCGCGTTCTACGACCGTGGACGAAAGGAGGGCGACTTCGAGAAGGGCATCGAGATGGCCGTCCGGCGCGTGCTGGTCAGCCTGAACTTCCTGTTCCGTACCGAACTTGACCCGCCTGCGGCGACCGCCCAGTCCCCCTACCGGATCAGTGACCTCGAGTTGGCCTCGCGCCTGTCGTTCTTCCTGTGGAGCAGCATCCCGGACGACGAACTCCGAACGCTCGCCGTCAAGGGAACGCTCCGCGAGCCTGTCGTGCTCGAGAAGCAGGTCCGGCGCATGCTCGCCGACGATCGGGCGATGGCCTTCGTCGAGAACTTCGCGGGTCAGTGGCTGCGCCTCCGCAATCTGCCCAACGTGCGCCCGTCAGAGGCCTTCTTCCCGGACTTCGACACAGGCCTGCGCGACGCGATGCGGCGCGAGACGGAGCTCTTCTTCCAGAGCATCCTGCGGGAGGACCGGAGCGTCGTCGATCTGCTGACGGCCGACTACACGTTCCTCAACGAGCGCCTGGCGCGCCACTACGGCATCCCGAACGTCAAGGGCCCGGAGTTCCGCCGCGTGACGCTTCAGGACGAACGGCGCCGGGGGCTCCTCGGCCACGCCAGCGTGCTGACGGTCACGTCCCCGGCGATCCGCACGTCACCCGTACAGCGCGGCAAGTGGATTCTCGAGAACATCCTCGGGTCTCCGCCACCCCCGCCGCCGCCGGCCGTTCCGACGCTCACCGAGGCGGAACCAGGCAGCAAAGTCGGGCCGAAATCCATCCGCGAGCGCATGGCGGCACACCGGGCCAACCCCGTCTGTTCCGCCTGCCACAACTTCATTGACCCGGTGGGCTTCGCGCTGGAGAATTACAACTGGGTGGGACAGTGGCGGAGCGTCGATGACGCCTACACCCCGATCGACGCGTCCGGCCGGCTGCCCGATGGCACCACGTTCACCGATCTCAAAGGCTTCCGCGCCGCCCTCGCGACCAATCGGGAGCGGTTCGTGAACACGCTGACGGAGAAGGTACTGACCTACGCGATGGGTCGCGGCGTCGAGTATTACGACATGCCGGCCGTTCGGAAGATTCAGCGCGACGCGGCCGCGCAGCGCTACCGGTTCTCGGCCCTCGTTATGGGCATCGTCTCAAGTGCGCCTTTCCAGATGCGGAGACCACAATCATGATGCTGTCAAAAATCGCTCTCAGCCGCCGGACCGTCCTCAGGGGGGCAGGAGCGACTCTTGCTCTGCCGCTGCTCGACGCGATGGTGCCGGCATTGACCGCCACCGCGCGGACGGCCGCCGCGCCTGTGCCGCGTCTCGGCTTCTTCTACCTGCCGAACGGGGTGGCGCAGAAGTACTGGCAGCCCAAGGGCGTCGGCGCCGACTTCGAGTTCTCGCCGACACTCAAGTCACTGGAGCCGTTCCGGAAGCAGGTGACGGTGATCAGCGGTCTCTCGAACGCCGCCGCGATTTCGACCACCCAGGGGTCGGGCCCGCACACGCGCGCGCACGCCGTCTGGCTGAACGGTGTCACGCCGAAGTGGACCGAAGGGTCCGACTACCGGTCGGGCACGACGATCGACCAGTTCGCCGCCGAGGTGATCGGCAAGGACACGCAGCTGCCGTCGCTTGAGCTCGCGCTCGAGCCGAACTACATGGTCGGCAACTGCGAGCTGGGTTACAGCTGCGTCTACATCAACAGCACCGCCTGGAAGTCGCCCACGATGCCGCTGCCGATGGAGAACAATCCGCGGCGCGTGTTCGAACGGCTGTTCGGCGATGGCGACAGCGTCGAGTCCCAGAAGCGCCGTCTGCAGCTGGACCGGAGCCTGCTCGACTCCGTGACGGGCGAGGCGAGCCGGCTGGCGTCGCGGCTCGGCGGCCAGGACCGCGCCACGCTCGACGAGTATCTCCAGACGATCCGCGACGTCGAGAAGCGCATTCACCGGACGGAGCAGTCACGGGAGACGA
Source organism: uncultured Bifidobacteriaceae bacterium (assembly GCA_964400405.1). Classification (GTDB taxonomy): domain Bacteria; phylum Acidobacteriota; class Vicinamibacteria; order Vicinamibacterales; family UBA2999; genus CANKJK01. Next base: position 59,968 of record CAYNUO010000009.1, read on the forward strand.
CCGAGCTGCCGGAGATGGCGCAGCCGCTCGGTATTCCGTCGACCTTCGACGAGCACGCGAAGCTGATGATGGACCTGCAGCTGCTCGCGTATCAGGCGGACATCACACGCGTGGTCACCTTCCAGATCGGGCGCGAGCAGAGCAACCGCACCTATCCGGAAGTGGGGTGCCCGGAAGGTCACCACGACCAGTCCCACAAGGGCGACGCGGAGAATCTGGCGGTCTACTCGAAGGTCAACGCGTACCACACGCTGCTGTTCTCGCGCCTCATCCAGAAGATGCACGAGACCCGCGACGGCGACGGCACGCTGCTCGACCACGCGATCATGACGCTCGGTGGCGGCATGGGCGACGGGTCGCGCCACAGCCCGCTGGACCTGCCGGCGGTGCTCGTCGGCGGCGGCAACGGCAAGCTGGCCGGCAACCGGCACCTGACGTACCCGGCCCGCGTGACGCCGATGATGAACCTCGGTCTGAGCATCCTCGACAAGGTGGGTGTCCACATCGACCGCATCGGTGACAGCACCGGGCGTCTGGCGGAGGTTTAGCGTGCGCCGCCACATCCTGTCCGGCGCGCGCGCCGGCCTGGCGGCGGGTGTCCTCGCGCTGCTGACGACGCCGCTTGCGGCGTCGACGCCGTCGGCGCCGATCATCGACGCGGCGAGAGCCGGCGATGTCGTCAAGGTACGCGCGCTGGCGCAGAAGAAGGCGAACGTCCTGGCGACGACGCCCGACGGCACCACCGCCCTGCACTGGGCGGCGTCGAAGGGCGACGTGAAGATCGTCGACCTGCTGCTGACGGCCGGCGCCGATCCGCGCGCGGCCAATCGGTACGGTGTGCGGCCGCTCTCGCTCGCCAGCCAGCGCGGCGACGCGGGCGTGGTCGAGCGCCTGCTGAAGGCTGGCGCCAAGGTCACCGACGCTCTCCCGGGCGGCGAGACGCCCCTCATGACGGCCGCCCGCAGCGGCAACGCGGCCGCGGTGCGTGCGCTGCTGGCGCATGGCGCCGACGTGAACGCGCGGGAAGAGACGCGGAAGCAGTCGGCCCTCATGTGGGCGGCGGCCCAGGGCAACGTGGAAGCGATCAAGGTGCTCCTCGAGGCGGGCGCGGACGTGAAGGCGCGTTCGAACGAGATCGACTTCCGCAACTACGAACCGATGCGCGGCGGCTCGGCCATCGGCGACGTGACCAACGGCGTGGAGGTGGAATTCTCGCCGCTCTTCTTCGCGGTGCGGGCGGGTCATCTGGAGGCGGTCAAGCTGCTCCTCGACAAGGGCGCGGACGTCAACGACACGCTGCCCGATGGCACCAGCGCGCTCGTCGTCGCGGCCATCAACGCGCAGTGGGAAGTGGGCACGTACCTCCTCTCGCGCGGTGCCGACCCGAACGCGGCCAAGCAGGGCTGGACGGCGCTGCACCAGGTGGCGCGGACCCGCTCCTACAACCTCGGGAATGTGCCGCATCCACAGTCGTCCGGTTCCGTGTCGAGCCTGGATTTCGCCCGCGAACTGCTGAAGCGCGGCGCCGACATCAACGCGAAGATGACGAAGGAGATCCGCAACGACGGCTACCGCTTCACGATGAGCCGAATCGGTGCGACGCCGTACCTGGTGGCAGCCAAGGGGGCTGACGCGCCGTTGATGCGCATCCTCGCCGAGAAGGGCGCCGACACGATCTCGCCGAACGAGGCGGGCACCACGCCGCTGATGGCGGCCACGGGTGTCGACCTTGCATTCCTTGGCGAGGACACGGGCACACACGCGGATGCATTCGAGGCCGTCAAGGTCGCTCTCGAGTTCAAGCACGACCTGAACGCGCAGAACAAGAACGGTGACACGGCGCTCCACGGCGCCGCCCGGCGCGGTGCGCTTCCGATCGTGGAGCTGCTCATCGCGAAGGGGGCCAAGATCGACGCGCAGAACCGGCGCGGCTGGACGCCGTTGACGGTGGCGCTTGGATACAAGGGCGGCAAGCCGCTCTTCCTCAACGAGCAGCGGCAGATCGACGCCGCCGTGGTCATCTTCAAGGCCATGCAGGCACGCAACCTGCCGATCAGCGAGGATGCCGAGGCGCTCGCGCTGATGCACGCATCGATGGGGGAGACCGTCGCCGCACGCTGACGGGTTCCGCCGCACGGACACACGACGGCCACGCCGGTTCTCCGGTGTGGCCGTTCCTGCGTACGGGCGCGGCTAGTCGGGACCGGCCAGCATGGCCGCCAGCTCCTCTTCCACGCGCTCGCGCATCAGGCGCTCCTGCCGGCCGCGCCGTGCGGACCTGAGCCGGTTCAGCGCCTTTCCAGGGTCGGTGCCCATCCCCGGTGCCGCGCCCGTTGCGCTCCGGCGGAACGGCTCGGGCGTTACGCGGGACAGATACTCCTGGTGATAGAGACGCCCGCGCATCCGCGGGGTTCTGGCCCCCTCGGATGACTCCAGCCACGGCAGCTTCGTGCGCCACGCGGACGTCTCCGCGTCAGTCGGCGCGGTGCGGATGGACGTGGGTGGCGCCTGCGGCGCCGGGACCTCGGGCGATTGCGAGGAGAGGCCCGCGCCGGCGCCTCCGAGGAGCGCGGCGAGTACGGCGAGCCGCAGGGTGCGGGCGTCGCGCATGACACCGTCACCGTAGCAGGGGGGCGGCCGGTGAATTGGACCGAGCTGGCCCGCTGACGGAGCTGCCAGCGGATCAGGTGTTTACGTGAACGAGAAGAGCGGCGGGAACACGAGGACGACGAGCGCGGCCCAGACCGAGTAGACCGGGAGGTATGCGGTCTGCCAGGCTTCGAGTACGGCGAACGGCTGGCGCCCACGGACGAACTGCGCGTAGAGCCACGCAGACCACGTGAGGTTCACGAGCAGAATCAGGTTCTCACCGAGCGCGGCGACCCGGTTCGGTGTCAAGCCGAATTCCGAAATGCGCGACGCGATGGCGGTGAGCGCCACGACATCCACCAGCAGCGCGGCGATGACCAGCAGCAGCTGGAGCCGGTCGAAGAGGTTCGGCGGCGCTTCGCGGTCGCGGGCGGAGGCCGCGTAGAGCACCAGGCCGACCACGACGACCAGCAGCAGGTCGAACAGGATCAGCACCTCGCGCTTGATGTCGATCGGGCGGCCCGTCCAGGCCATCGTCACCAGAAACGCCAGCAGGAGCACCGTGAAGAGCGGCGTGAACAGGCGCGTCAGCACCGGCGCCATGTTCTCGATGACGCTCTTCTTCGCCTCGACAAGCCAGGACCCGATGATGACGGCCGCGGCGGCCCCGCACGGGACCAGCCACGGCCCGACGAACCATCCGGCGTTCACGCCGATGGCCATGAACATCGTCATCGTGAAGAAGATGAG
>CAYNUO010000010.1:0-13605 GCA_964400405.1 uncultured Bifidobacteriaceae bacterium
CCCACGCGTGCCGGCTGCTCGGCGTGAAGAAGGTGGTGCCGCTGCACTGGGGCACCTTCGGCCTGCTCACGGGCACGCCCGACCCGTTCAAGGCGCTGCTGCCGCCGGGCGTCGAGATGATTGCGCTGAACCCGGGCGAGACGACCGAGTAACGCCGTAAGCGCGAACGCGCCATCGCAGGAGCGTCAAGGGTTCCGCAGGTGACACGGTGAGTCGGCGCCGGGGTGTCATGGCCGCGGCGGGGTCTCCGGTTCCGCAGGGCGTCGTGCGCTCGCGCGGTGTCGGGGCGCAGCAACCCCGCGATGGGGCCGACTGTGGAGCAGGCCGTCATGAATGCGCGAAAAGTGACGCGCAGGCCACCGACACGCGTGGGGATGGGGGCCCCCACGCCTTGCACGAGACGTTAAGCCGGAGCGTCACTTTTCCGGCCTGCGGAACCGGAGGCCCCATCGCGGGGTTGCTGTGCTCCGGCACCGCCACGCTGCGGCGCTACCGGATGACGATCGTGCCCTGCAGGTTCGTGTTGTTCGGCTGATCGTGATCGTGGAAGCCGCACGTGCGGACTGTGGTCAGGTTCCCTGTGGCGCGGCTCTGGCCGGCTGCCAGGAAACCCGCCTGATTGATCGCCGTGCAGTCCGTGTGCTCCGGATGCGGGTCCGATGACATGTCGTGCGCGCGGCTGTCGTTGTTCACGAACGTCACGCGCCCGCCGGCCGCGATGGTCACGCTCCTCGGCGAGACGCCGGCGCTCGTGATGGTGATTGTGGCCGTGCTGCTCGGCGTTGGTGACGGCGTCGGCGTCGGCGTTGGGGTGGGTGTCGGCGTCGGAGTCGGAGTGGGCGTGGGGCTCGGGCTCGGTGATGGCGACGGGCTGGTCGGCGTGCTGCTGCCACCGCCTCCGCACGCGAACACCGCCACGCTCACCGCGACGGCGAGCGCTCCAAGGACCGTGAGCTTCAGTTGAGTCATGGAACTGCTGCCTCCCGGGATCAGAAGAACTTCCGCGTCAGGTTGAAGCCGATGTACCAGTCCGAGGCGCCGGTGCCGCCGCGCGCGATCTGGCCGGGCGTGGTGCCGAAGCCGTTCGAGAAGTTGAGCTGGAAGGTGTGCCCCCCGGCGCGTTTCTCGATGCCGAACGCGCCCTGATGCGTGTTGCGCGAGTAGCCGGCGATGCGCGGCAGGAATTCGCCGACGAGATAGACCGTCGGACGCACGCGCACGCGGCCGCCCATGCCGAGCATCAGGCTGTCGACATCGGGTGACGAGAAGGGTGACGGAGCGGCTGACGGGAACAGGTTCGCGTTGTGAACCCAATTCGGGGCGAGATAGATCGCGGCGCGGTCCTTCGCCTGCCACGAGACCACTGCACCGAGTGACGGTGTGTAGCGGTCCTTGAAGTTGTTGGTGCCCTCGATGCCCGCCGTCACATGTACGTTGAACGGCGCGCGCGTGGCGCGCCGCAGCACGTCGTACTGGCCGAAGAGGTTGATCGTCCGGTTGTTCGTCCGCTGGATGCCGATCTGCCCGCCCTTGACGATGCCGAAGCGGTACTCGAGGCCGATGATGCCGCCCGAGTCGAAGCCGAAGAGGTCCGCGGCGAGGTTCCCGAAGTTGCCCTCACCGAGCGGCCGGCCGAACCGGTGCGTCATGCGGAAGGCGCTCTTGAACCGTGGCACGCGAAGCGTGGTCGGCAGCGTGATCACGCCGAAGTCGGGCTCGGCAAGGTTCACGCGGCGCTCGGGGTCATAGGCCGCGGCCTTCGCCGGAGCCTGGGCGGGAGTGGCCTCCTGAGCGGTCAGCATGGATGGCAGGAGGACAGTCAGGGCGAGAGCGAGCGTGCGAATCCGGATGTGTGGCGTCATGTGCGGTACCTCAGTGCAAGGCCGGTACCCGGCCTCATCCACGGGCGGCCGCGCTCCGCAGATGCCTCGGGGCAAGCCATCGTGATTACGTTTCTTGTAACTCAGGCTGGATTCCGAAAGCCAGCGCGCCGGTTCGCAGCGGTCAGATCAGTCGAAGCGGTACTTGGCCAGGTAGTAGCTGAGCGCGCGCTGGCTGATGCCCATCAGCTCGGCCGCATCCTTCTTCACGCCGCGAGCCTGGTCGAGCGCCTTCCGGATCGTCTCGCGCTCCGCCCACTCGATGTTCTGGTGCAGCCCGAGGGAGGGGAGCCCGGACGCCGCCTGACCCGGCACGCCGAGGAACGAGACCGAGTCCGCCGTGAGTTCCGGTCCTGGCGACAGCACGATCGCGCGCTCGATCGTGTTCTCGAGCTCGCGCACGTTGCCCGGCCATGCGTACTGCTGCAACGCGGCGACGGCATCCACGTGCACGCCGGTGGCAGCGCGGCCAGTCCGGTGCCGGTGCTTGTCGACGAAGTGCTCGATGAGAGCGGGGATGTCGTCGCGACGCTCGCGCAGCGGCGGGATCTCGATGGGGATGACGTTCAGACGGTAGTAGAGATCCTCCTGGAAGGAACCGTCGGCCACCATCTTGCGCAGGTCGCGGTTGGTGGCCGCGATCACGCGCACGTCCACCTTCTGACTCCGCTCGGCGCCGAGCGGCTCGAACTCGCGTTCCTGCAGCACGCGCAGCAGCTTCGCCTGCAGCGCCGGCGCGAGCGTGCCGATCTCGTCGAGGAAGATCGTGCCGCCGTCGGCCAGCGCGAACTTGCCCTTCTTTGTCGCCGTGGCGCCGGTGAACGCGCCGCGGACGTGGCCGAAGAGTTCGGATTCGAGCAGCGTTTCCGGAATGGCTGCGCAGTTCACCTTGATGAGCGGCATCTCGCGCTGCAGGCTCCGGTGGTGGATCGCCCGCGCGACCATTTCCTTGCCCGTGCCTGTCTCGCCGGTGATGAGCACGGTGCTCTTGGTGTCGGCGACGCGTTCGGCGCGGCGGATGACCTCCTGCATGCCGGCGCTTCTGCCGACGATGCCGTAGTGATTGAAGTCCTCGTTGCGCTCGGCGATCAGGTACTGCCGTTCGGAGCGGAGACGCTGGTGCTCGAGGGCGTGCCGGACCAGCGCCCGCAGTTCGTCGACCTCGAACGGCTTCTGCAGATATTCGAGCGCGCCGGCCTTCATCGCCTCGATGGCGCTCTCGACGGTCGCGTGCGCCGTCATCAGCAGGACCTGTGGGCGATCGGCTTCGGGAAGGGCGCGGACCACGTCGCGGACGAGCTCGAGTCCGGTCAGGCCGGGCATGAGGTTGTCGGCCACGAGCACGTCGAACGTCCGCCGGCCGAGCTGGCGCCGGGCGTCGAGCCCGTCCACCGCCTCAACGACCTCGTGACCGTCGTCGCTGAGCGCGCGCCCGAGACGCTTCCGGATCTTCTCCTCGTCGTCCGCCAGCAGTACCGATCCGCGCGGGCCGGTCGTCATGCGCGTGCCTCGCGTGGTGACACGGGCAGGTCGATCTGGATGCGCGTGCCGGCGCCGGGCTCACTGGCCACGGTGATGCGGCCGCCCAGGCCCTCGATGATGTTGCGGGCGATGGGCAGCCCCAACCCCGTGCCGGCCCGCCGGGTCGTGAAGTAGGGCTCGAAGATGGTGGCCAGATGCTCCGGCGCGATGCCGATCCCGCGGTCCGTCACGCTGATGCGGACGCGGTCGTCGGGGATGGCCGCCGTCTCCAGCGTGATCGCACCGGCGGCCGGTTCGGCTGACGGCTGACCGGCGGCCAGCACGGCGTGGCGGGCGTTGGTGAGGACGTTGATCAAGGCGGTCCGGAGGCGCTCGGGGTCGGTGGTCATGTGTGGGTTGGCCGGATCCAATGCGAGGACGATGCCAGGCACGGCCTCGCCGGGCTCTCCAGCCATCGCGGCCTCGGCCGACGACCGGCAGACGTCGTTCAGCGACGTCTCGGTGAACTCGAAGCGGACGGGCTTTGCGAAGTCCAGGACCTCGCCGACGATGCGGTTCAGGCGGGCGGTCTCCTCGTCGATGTCCGTCACGGCCTCGCGGACGTCCGCGCGCGTGGCCTGTTCCTGGCGCAGCGTGCTGAGGGCGGCCCGGATGATCATCAACGGGTTACGGACCTCGTGCGCCACGACCGTGGACAGCCGTCCAAGCGAGGCGAGGCGGTCGCGCTGCGCGGCCTGCGCCTGGAAGCGGGCCACCGAGTCGGTCAGCGTGTTGAAGGTGGTGGCCACGAGCCGGGCGTCCTCGTCGTCCCAGCCGTTCCCGAGCGTGATCTTCTGCGTCAGGTCGCCGGTCGTGGCGATCTCGCGCATACGCGACGTGATGGCGGCCAGCGGGCGCGCCACCGTCCGCGCCACGCCGTAGCTGACCAGCGTCGCCACGAGCAGCGTGACGACGAGCACGCCCGCCAGCGCGTTCTGGATGGCGTTCAGGTTCCGCAGGCGCTCGGTTCTCGACCGCAGGACGAGCGTGGCCGGGCCGTTGCCGTCCGGTGCCGACGTCATCGGCCGGCGGTCGGCGACGAACGTCTCACCGTCGACCGTGATCGGACTGCCGGGCGTCAGCGTGCCGAGCGCCGTCCCGGCTGACGGCAGCGTCGACGCGAGCACGCGCGTGCCCCACGCGAACGCGATGTGGCTGCCGGTGAGGTCGCGGAACTGCCCGGCGAGCCGATCGTCGAGGAAGAAGCCGAGCGTGAGCCGGCCGAGCTGCTCGGCCGGGTCGATGACGATCGGGACGCTGACCAGCTGCAGCAGGCCTCGTGCGTGCGGCACGAAGGCGGGCGCGCCGTTGGGAGTTGAGCCTCCCGGAGCGGCGGCTCCGAGGGTGGTCGCGTCGAGGGCGGCGGTGTCGGCCCCGGCGGAGCCAAGCACCTGCCCGTGGTTCCCGGTCACGACGAGCACGTCGGCGTTGGTCTGCACGCGGTAGTCGTCGGCGAGCGGCTGGACGGTCGGCGGATCCGCCGTGGCGACGGCCGCCTTGAGCTTCGGCAGGTCGGCCACGAGCGTGGCGAGGCGTGTGAACGTGTCAGTCAACGTGACGCGGCGCTCGTCGACGAGGCCCGCCGCTTCCGCCAGCCCACGCTGGATCTCGACTTCTGTTTCCGCCGAGACGCGGGCGTTCACGACGTACAACACGATGCCGAGTGCCGTGGTGGCCACCAGCGTGCACGCGAGGAAGATCCGGTTGGAGAGTGACGCAAGGAGCGGCATGGTGGTCAGTTGATCGCGAAGTCGAGCTCCACGCCGCCCGCATCCGGCACGGTCGCCGCCCGGGTCTCGCGGGTCTCGCCCTCGTACCAGGCCGCCACCGTGTAGGTGCCCGGCGGCACGCCGTCGATGCGATACCGTCCGTCCGGTTCCGTCACCGCGAAGTACGGGTGACTGAACACCACGATGAACGCGCTCATGTGGGAGTGGATGTCGCAGAAGACGCGGACGACGCCCGGCCGGTCGAAGCGCACGCTCTTGCTGCGGCCCTGCTTGTAGCGGCCGAGGTCGAAGCGCTGGGTCTTCGAGAGCGAGAACACGTTGTGGTACGTCGCGTCGCTGTTCGGGAAGTCCACGGTGGTGCCCGCCATGATCGCGAGGACGTGCGGCACGAAGGTCTCGCGGCGCTGGTCGAGCGTGGACCGTGCCGGGTCGCGGTCCTCGAAGGCGCCACGGGGCCCCGACTCGAGGAAGACGACGGCGCGCCGGCGGTCTGTCGCCTCGCGGGGCAGCGGGGCGGAGAGGTCGGAGGTCCCCGGGCGGCGTTCGGGCGCCGGCGCCACGCGACGGATGTCGACACGGCCGCGAATCGAGCCGGACGGCTTCGGCCGGCCCTGCTGGGGCGCCCCTGCGCCGGCGAGCGCGACGGCAGCGGCGAGCACGAGCGCGATGCGCGGGGCGATTCGCATCAGAACCAGAACAGCAGCTGCGCCGCCGGCAGCAGGTTTTCGCGCACCCGGCCGCCGTCGCGGCGGTTGAGCTGCAGCGTGGTGCGCGCGACAAGGTTGTGGAGCAGGGCGAGTCCGACGCCGGCCTCGAGCCGCGTCACCGCCGCGTCCCACGACACCGGGCCGCTGCTGGTTTGCACGGTGTTGAAGCTGAGCCGCTCCGCGCGGGCCGCCACGTAGAACCCGGGCAGGAGGTTGCGGCGCACCTCGAGGGCGGCGGCCACGGCGCGCAGCGGTCCGGTCAGCGCGGGGCTGCCGATCACCGGCATCCGCCACTCACTGACCACGACGTCGGCACGTGTGAGCCATCGGCCGCCCGCAAGTTCAAGATCGATGCCGCCCACGCGCTGCCCCCCGCGGCCGCGCCGGATGCCGAGCGTACCGACGTCGTCGCGGAGAAAGGCGCCTTCCGCGAACGAAGCGCCGAGGACGACGCCGGGAGCGGGCGTCAGCGCGGCGCGGGTCGAAAGGGTGACGCCGTCGTTGCCGTCGTCCAGCTTCGGGCTGGCCGGGCTGCCGAGCGTGACGGCGACGGAGGTGTCGAGCGCCCCCCAGGACGCATTGATCTGCGCGCCCGTGTCCCGGTTGAAGATCGTGACGAGCGGCACGCCGCGGTCGAGCTGAGTGACGCCGCGCGAGAAGGCGGTCAGCCAGCCGCGCCCGCGCATACGGACGAGCTCGTCCGCGGACGCCGGCACCGAGTCGGTCCGGAGCGACGTCAGGTACTGATAGGCCATCGGGTACCCGATGAGCGGGTTGTCCCGGCTGTAGGCCCGGCGTGTATAGGAGCCGAACGTGGGCGGGATACGGCCGACCTGCAGATTGACGCGCCGGCCAGGCCACGGCTGGATGCGCGCGAACAGCGAGAACGGCCGCACGGAGAGCTGGCCCGTCCGGACTTCGCCCAGGAACGAGAGGCGGCGCGAGACCTTCACCTCCGCGGCCACGCCCACGCGCATCTCGCGCAGTGCGCTGTGTTCGTAGTCGCTGTAGTTGAAGAAACCCAGGTCGTCGGGCGCGCCGGAGACGGCGACATCGCCGCTGATGACCACCCGCCCGTCGCCCAGCGTCAGGGGGCCGCCGGGCAGTCCCTGCGCGCCGGCGGGCATCGGGATGAGCCAGGCCGCGAGGGTCGCCGCGACGGCTGGATGGAGCCGGACCCGGCGAGGACGGCGCATCCGCATCGCCCGGATTATAGGTGTGGCCGCCGCGGCGCGGTGATGCTGTACAGTCGGATCCAGCGGTATGGGCCTGATCGACCATCAGTTTCCGGACAACTTCATCACCACCAACATCGACCGTGTGCTGACCTGGGCGCGGTATTCGGCGTTGTGGCCGATGGGCTTCGGCCTGGCCTGCTGCGCGATCGAGATGATGGCCGCCTCGGCGTCGCGTTACGACATCTCGCGCTTCGGGGCGGAGGTGTTCCGCGCGTCACCGCGCCAGGCGGATCTGCTGATCGTGGCCGGCACCGTGACCAAGAAGATGGCCCCGGTGCTGCGCCGGCTCTACGACCAGATGCCGGAGCCGAAGTGGGTCATCTCGATGGGGAGCTGTTCGAACGCCGGCGGCCCGTTCCCGACCTACAGCGTGCTCCAGGGCGTCGACAAGATCGTCCCTGTGGACGTGTACGTCTCCGGCTGTCCGCCGCGTCCCGAAGCGCTGCTGTACGGCCTGATGCGCCTGCAGGACCGGATCAGGAAGGAAGGCACTGTTCTCCGGCGCGAGCGCGTGATTCACGTCGGCGACACGGAACCCTCCGCGATCACGCTGCCGTCATGATGCGCTGGCTCCGCTCCATCTTCCTCGTCGACCTGCTGAAGGGACTCTGGGTCACGCTGAAGTACACGCCGCAACCGGCGTTCACCTTTCAGTACCCCGCCGAACGGCGTCCGGTCGCGCCGCGCTTCCGCGGCGTCCTGCGCCTGCAGGTGGAACCGGCAACCGGCGCGCCGACCTGTATCGTCTGCGACCAGTGCGCGAAGGTCTGCCCGGACGACCTGATCGCGCTCGGTGGACACCGCGAGGCCGGGCTGAAGATCAAGGTGCTCGACTACTTCGACTTCAACCTCTCGCGCTGCAGCTTCTGCGGGTTGTGCGCCGAGGTGTGTCCGACGAAACCAATCAAAGCGCTCATCATGAGCGAGGACTACGAGCTGGGCGTCTACACCCGGGAGGCCCAGATCCTGCGGGTCGATCAGATGTACGATGGCCTGCCTATCGAGGTCTATACCCGCTAAGCCGCTTTCGGAGGGGTCATGCGCCGCGCCCTTGTTGCCGTTGCCGTTGTTGCTGTCTGTGCCTGGACATCGCTGGGCGTGCGCGCTGCGGACCCCGTCACGGCGGTTGACGCCGAACTCCAGTTCCAGCTCGGCACCCTGCTCTCGGGCGACAGCCGCTACTACGACGCCATGGAGGCGTTCGACCGCGCGGCGCTCTCGCCAGATCGGGCGCTTGCGGGCAACGCCCGCAAATGGAAGGTCCGCACCGCGCTGGTGGTGGCGGAATGGGAGACGGCCCGTACGGAGTCCGAACTGCTGGTGAAGGCGCTCCCGGGGGATCCGGAAGCCGCGACCCTGCGCGCGGACGCACTGTGGTCCAGCGGCCTGTTCGACGAAGCTGACACGATCTACCGCGACACGCTGGTACACACCCCCGGGTCCTCGCGCGCGCGTCTCGGCCTGGCACGGTCGCTCGCCACGCGCAACCAGCTCGAGGCGGCCCTGATCGAGGGCCTCGCCGCGTCCGCCGCGGCCCCGAGGGATGGCGAGATTCATTTCCAGGTGGGCGATATCTACGAGCGGATGAACCGCTACGAGGAAGCCGCCAACGCGTACAGCAACTACATCAACCTGCTGCCGAACAAGGATCGCAGTGACCGGGCGGCATGGTCCAGGACCGAGGTCGTCTTCCTGAAGGCGTTCGCCGGCAAGACGCCGGTGGAGCTTGCCGGGGATGCCGGACGCTCGCACGTGCTGCCGTTCAAGCTCGTCAACGAGAAGGTGATCGTGCGGGCCCGCATCAACGGCGAGCGGCCGCGCGATCTGGTCCTGGATACCGGCGCGGAGGAGACGGTCATCTCGGAGGAGACGGCGCGGCGGCTCGGCGTCCGGCCCATCACGTACACGCTCAGCGCCGGTGTGGGGGATGTCGGCCTGCGGGGCCTCCAGCTCGGCCGCCTCGACACGCTCGAACTGGGCACGCTCACGGTCAAGAATGTGCCGGTGCTGATCAAGACGCCAGGGCTCGGTGCGCGGATTCCGAGGAAGGAGACGGACAGCTTCTCGCCGCTGGCGCTGGGCCTCTCGGCGTCCATCGACTACCGGAACAACCTGATCACGATGTCGCGGGAGGTGCCGCAGGAGGCTGCGGATTTCGCGCTGCCGATGCGCCTCCACCGGCTGGCGCTCGTGCGCGGGCTGCTGAACAAGTCACACCCGGCCTACTTCGTCGTGGACACCGGCGGACAGGTGATCTCGATCAGCTCGACGATCGCGGACGGCCTGCAGATGAAGCCCGTGCGCCGCATCCCGCTCAAGGTGTTCGGGATGTCCGGCTGGGACCGTGACGCGTTCCTGCTGCCGGGCGTGGATCTCGCGTTCGAGAACCTCCGCTACACGAACATGCCGCTGGTGGTGCTGAACCTGCGCACGCCGAGCGCGCTGCTGGGCTTCCAGATCGGCGGGATCGTCGGGCACAAGTTCCTCGCGCCGTACAAGGTCACGATGGACATGCAGCGCAGCGAGCTGCGCCTGGCCCGCAACTAGCCGCTAGAAGTCGTACCCGATCCACATCTGGAAGCGCGCCTTCCGGAATGCCGCGCTGCCGCCCTGCGTCGCGAAGACGACGTCTTCCCAGTCACGGTTGAGCAGCGTCTTCCACGCCCAGTCGAAGTGGACGGGGAAGCCCAGCAGGAAGGTTTCGAGGCCGACGCCGTAGGAGGCTCGCCCGTCGACGAAGCGCAGGCCGCTGACGGTGCGCGGCGCTCCGGTGATCGGCGCAAGCGTGACCGGGTCGTAGGTCACGGGAGAATGCACCTCGGACTTCCGGGTCATGAATGTGAAGTCCTGGCCCGCGAAGCTCGCGGCTCCCGCGTTGGCGAACAGCACGCCGCGGATACCGCCCAGCACGCCGATCGGCGTCAGCATCGCCTCGATGAGCGGGAAGCGGAGCTCGGCGTTCAGGAACATCACGCGCTGCCCGATGAAGGACAGGTAGTCGTAGCCGCGCATCTCCGAGTTGCCGCCGAAATACATGTAGTCGGGATTCCGGCCCCAGCTCTGGAAGCCGCGGGCGCGCAGCGCGAGGACGCCCGTGCCGCCCAGCCGCTGATAGAGGCGCGCGTCGGCGTCGAGTGTCTGGCGCGAGACGGACTTGGCCCCGATGTTCGGCGAGACCTGGTACGTCCCGCGGAACGTGTTGCCGGCCAGCGGGCCGAACTCACGGAACACCGTCGTCTCCTGCACGAAGCTGACGCCGATCGGCGCGCTGAAGCCGTTGTTGAAGAGCGGCACCCCGCCGGTCACCTGCTGCTGGTAATCCAGGGAGAACTGCTGCAGGCCCGGGTCGTTGTACTCCTCGCGGTAGTGCACGAAGCCGCCGAAGAACTCGACGCGGCGGTAGCGGTTGAACGGGTAGATGCCGAAGGCCGTGCCGCCCTGGATCGTCCGCGTCGCCGTCGCCAGGTCGCGTGAGATGAGCCCGGAGAATGACGGGTCGAAGAAGACGCCGCCGAGGTTGCCGTAGAAGAACTGCTTCTGCGAATACCCCTGGAAGGAATACTGGAGCCGGTGCTCGAGGTTCGTGTAGCTGCCGCCGAGCGACCGGTACTGCTGGATCGACGCAGCGGAGAAGGCAAACTGCTTGTCGCCCAGCACGTCGCTGAAGACCACCTGCGAGCCGCCGAATACGTCGCCGCCGCTCGTGACGCCGACGTTGATGGGCGGGCGGCCGTCGAGGAACATCTTCTCGAACGTGCCTTTCTTCCGCTGGTTGGTCGGCACGAGCGTGTGGCTGACCGGACTCTGGAAGTCGATCACCGGCCCGGGCGCCCCGAAGTCGGCAGAGGCGGCCTTCGCGACCGGCTCCTTCTTGTCGAGCGCGTGCAGCTCGTATTCACCTTTGTAGTAGGTGATGAAGGCGATCTGCTTCGTCTTGCCGCGGTTGAGGGCGATCGGCCCGACATTGCCGGCCACGGCGTCCGTGTACTGCACCAGTTCGCCCGTCTTCAGGTTGAGCGTCCAGATGTTGTAGGTCACCCCGTTCCGGGCGTCATCGGGCGAGATGGCCTTGTTCGGGTCCATTGCGGTCGACGGAAAGACCACCGTGTCCGCGTCGAGGAAGCGGGCCTGGCCGTCATCGTGCGTGCCGAACGTGACCTGGGTCTTCCGGCCCGTCGCCATGTCCAGCCGGAAGAGCTTCTCGTTGCCGCTGATGCGGGCGATGTAGATGAGCGCCGAGCCGTCCGGTGTCCAGGTCGGGCCGGAGTCCGCAAAGGCGTCCTTCGTCACGTTCGTGACGGCGCCGCTCTCGACGTCGACGGTGAAGATGTCGCCCGTCGCATTCTGCAGGCCCGCGAAGGCCACCTTTCGCCCGTCCGGGGAGAAGCTCGGTGACTCCGGTTCGTCGATCGTCTTCATCTCGAGGCGCTTCTCGATCTCGCCGGTCAGGACATTCTGGATGATGAGCGTGCGGTGCTTCTCGGTGCGCGCGAAGTAGGCGAGCCGGTCGCCATTGGCCGACCAGGACAACCACGCCACCGTGTTGTAGCGCATGCCCGGCTGGATGAGGAACTCGAAGCCCTTGTCCTTGTCGAACCCGTCCGTCAGGTTGCGGACGATCGAGCCGTCCTTGCTCGAGACCAGCACGATGTCGAGTTCCTGGTCCTTGCGGTTCACGGTGACCTGGGCCATCAGGTCGCCGGACGGGGAGGGCTCGGCGGAGAGCACCTCGCGGAACTTCGTCTTCTCGGGGTTGGGCGCGAGGTTGCGGCCGTAGTCGGCCGGGCGCTCCCGGTCACGGAACGCCTTGAAGCGGTCCTTCAGATACTTGTCGAACTGCTGGTCGAACTCCTCGGCCGTCAGCTTGAACGCATCCTGGTAGGCGTCCTCGCCGCCGCCGATGACGGACTTGCGGAGTGCAAACATGAACTGGCGGACGCCCTCCTTGCCCCAGCGGGCCTCCATGAACTCGAAGCAGGCGTGGCCGAGGTTGTACACGAGGCGCGGACTGCCGAAGTTGCCGTAGCCGTCCATCTTGCTCATCTTCGGGATGATGTCGGCGACGGCCGCGTCGCGGACGGTCATCAGGTCGATGGGGCGCCAGATGCCGGCGAGGTAGTCGGAGTTGCCTTCGTTCACCCAGAGGGGAACCGACTGGCGGATGAGGCCGGCCGGAATGATGTCGTTCTGGAAGACGTGCCCGAGCTCGTGCACGACGAGCCGGTAGAGCAGGTCCGGCGGCTCATCGATGGGCAGCAGCATCCGGCTCCGGGCCGTATCGACGAAGGCGCCCACGCCCTCGCTCGCGCCGCCCGGGATGACGTTCTGCTGCTGGAACTCGGAGCTGGTCTTGAACAGGATGAGCGTGATCTTGCCGGAGATGTCGTGCTTGAGCGTGGTCGAGACGTGCTGATAGGCGCTCTCGGCATACCCGGCCACGCGGGCCAGGTGCTCCTCCATCTCCGGGTAGTAGTAGATCTCGAAGTGGTCGGTGACGTAGGTGTGCCACCGGAAGTTGTCGTACCTGATCTGGTTCTTGCCGAAGTACGGCACGAACGGCGTCTGTGCCGTTGCTGGTGCGGGCAGCAGGGCCGTCAGGAGGACGGCGCTGGCCGCGGCGAGAACCCCGCGCGTGAACCGGATCATGGATGGCTCCTTCGAGAGCGCCAGTGTACTCGGGCCGGAGCCGGCAATCGAGGGCACTCCGGCGGCGTCAGGAGCAAGTCACATGCCGCGGGAGACGCACGCGCCCGGGCTGCTCCCGTCTCCGCGGCAGCCATGGACCGGCACGCGCCGTTGCCGCGGACTGTCGCCCGGGGGCGACGCCCGGTGGCGGAAGGGAGACACTCAGGGGATAATTCAGCCATGTCCCTGACGTCAGACCGCTGGATCTCGATGGGCGCCGTGACGGTAGCCCTGCTGCTGCTGGTGTGCGATGTGGCCTGCCGGAAGCACCCGGCCGAGGAAGCCGGCGTGAAGCCCGCGGCAGGCTCCTGCGACGCCGCCGCCCCGGCCGACGACCCGTCGCCCTCCGGCATCGGCAAGCCGGCCGACCTTTCGATCAGCCTGAAAGATATGAACGGGGCGGACGTCCCGTTCTCGCAGTACAAGGGCAAGATCCTGCTGATCAACTTCTGGGCGACCTGGTGCGCGCCCTGCAAGGCGGAGATTCCCGACTTCGTCGCGCTGCAGACCGAGTACGCCAACGACGTGCAGGTGCTCGGCATCTCCGTCGATGACACGGCGGAGGATGTGAAGCCGTACGCCGAGCAGCTCAAGATGAACTACCCGGTGCTCATCGGCTTGAACCGGAAGGATGTCGAGACCTCCTACGGTCCCTTCCTTGGCATTCCGCAGACCTTCATCGTGGCGAAGGACGGGACGATCTGCCGGAAACACGCCGGGATCGCCTCCAAGGCCCGCTTCGACGCCGAAATCAAGGCGCTCCTGTAGCCGGATTGGCGCCGCTCCAGGTGGCGCCGCTCTCGGTGGCACCGTTCTAAGTGGCACCGCCGGGCCGGCTCCAACG
>CAYNUO010000010.1:13705-35272 GCA_964400405.1 uncultured Bifidobacteriaceae bacterium
TGGCGCCGCTCTCGGTGGCACCGTTCTAAGTGGCACCGCCGGGCCGGCTCCAACGATCGAGAGTATGATCCGATCATGTTGAAGGGGTTCACGCACGCGCGGTTGGCCTGCGGTTGCAGGCTGGCGTTCCGCGAGGGCGTCGAGGGAAGTCCGGTCGCCGTCGTCGTGGCGTCGAAGGCTCCTGGTTGCGCCCTCTCACTGCATGTGCGCGACATGCCGATCTACGACTACCGCGAGGCACTTCGCCCGCCGACGCGCTTCCTGGCCGTCGAAGAAGGGTACGGCGAGGAAGAAAACTAGCAGCGCTGCGCGCTGCTGGTTCAGCTGCGTAGCGCAGCAGTGATCGGCAGGCGGGCGGCGCGGAAGGCCGGCAGCAGGCCGCCGGCGACTCCGATCAGCAGCGCGAGTCCCATCCCCGTCGTCAGCGCATCACGCGTCACGCGGAACGCGAATGAAATTTCCGCGAAGTTGGCGCCACCCGCGGCTGACGAGATGCCGTTGAACGGCAGCGCCAGCAGACATCCGATCGCCCCGCCCACCAGCGCCAGCACGGTCGACTCCAGCACGAACGACGTCAGGATCGCGGCCTTCGAGAAGCCGAGGGCGCGGAGCGTGCCGATCTCGCGCGTGCGCGCGGCGACGATGGCGTACATCGTATTCATGGCACCGAAGACGGCGCCGATCCCCATGACCACCGCCACGAATCCCGCCAGCCCGAGAAGCTGGCCCGACACGTCGCCGGACTGGTCCTCGTAGTACTTCCGCTCGTCGACCGCCTGCACCTGCATGCGCGGGTTCCGCTGCAGCTCCGCGTTCAGCGCGCGGATGGCGCGCGGGTTCCGCATCCGGAGCGTCAGCGACTGATAGCCGCCACCGCGGTTGAACGCCGGTCCCATGGCATCCACGTCGCCCCAGATCTCGCTCTCGAACCCGCTGCCGCCGGCGTCGAGGATCCCGACAATCGTCCAGTCCTTCCGCTGCAGGCGGATGGTCTTGCCGACCTCCATGCCCTGCATACGCTGCTGGAGCTTCCGGCCGATGACGATCTCGTAGAGGCCGGGCTGGAAGCGCCGTCCCTCCGTGATGCTCAGTCCCGTGCGGACGTCGAACGCGGCCTGTGTGGTGCCGCGGACCGTGACGTTCGTATCCATGCCGTCCTTGCGCTTCAACGAGGCGACGACGACCAGTTCAGGTGACGCGAGCGGGCGTCCGTCCCGGCCAGGCATCACGCGCTCGTCGGCCATCAGGACCTGCGCGTTCTCGCGCGAGAGGCCGGAGGTCAGCTCCGAGTTCGAGCCGCGCTGCGTGATGATCGCGTTGTCCGGTGAGCCCGTGGCCCTGAGCGCGAGCCGGAACCCGTTCGCCATTGCGAAAAGCACGACGAGCACGGCGACGACCAGTGCAATGCCGCCGACGGCCAGCAGCGTGACGCGGCCGCGGACGTAGAGACTCCGGATGTTGTAGGAGAGCGGCAGCGCCATCAGATGGACCTCAGGGCTTCGGTGATCCGCGCCCGATAGGCGCCGAGCGCCGGCACGAGGCCCGCGCCGGTGCCGAGCACGACCGCGAGCGAGAAGGTCAGCAGGCCGACCGTGGGCGAGACCTCGAGCCCGGGGAAGTTGCCGAGCAGCAATCCCATGAACGGCAGGTCGGCGACGTTGCCCACAGCAAAGCTCGCGAGCGTGACGCCCAGGACTCCGCTCGTGGCCGCCATGGTGAACGCCTCACCGATGATGAGCGCCATCACGAGCGCGCTCGAGAAGCCGAGCGTCTTCAGCACGGCAATCTCCGTCCGCCGTTCACGCACGGCCATACTCATCGTGTTGGCCGTGACCAGCAGAATCGTGAAGCCGACAGCGAGCCCGACGCCGTTCAACAGCCCGACGAGGTTCCCGGTCAAGGCAATGAAGCCTTCGAGGAACGCGCCCTCGGTTTCCGTCTTCGTCTGGACGTCGCTGTTCTCGAAGTTCGCGTCGATGGCCTTCATGGCCGCGTTCGCCAGGCCGGGCTCACTGAGCTGCACCGTGAACGTGCCGGCGCCGGCAGAGCCGCCGGCGGTGCCGCGGATTGTCTCGTAGAGATACTTGTAGTGGAAGAACATCATCCCGACGTTGACCGAGCTCCGCTTGCCGGGCGGCGCGTCGTAGATGCCGCGGACGTGGAATGTCAGGGGGCCGCGCACACGGTAGGGCGGGATGAAGCTCTCCATCTGGAAGGTGTCGCCGACCTTGAAGCCGTACTTCTCAGCGACGTCGGCACCCACGAGCGCGCCCTGCATGTCGGCGAGATAGGCCTGATACTCGGCTGGTGGCACGACGTACTCCGGGTACATCGGGAAGTAGTCTTCGGAATCCACCGCGAAGTTCGGGAAGAAGTCCTTCATGTCCCGGTACACGCCGCCGAACCAGTTCGAGACGGCCACCCGCTTCACGCCGGGCAGTGCCTGGATCCGCGGTTTGTACGCCAACGGCATGTTGAACGTCAGGCTGACGGCGTGCCGCGTCACGATGCGGGACGGATCGGCGGACTCGGTCGTCTTCCGCACGGCGTCGAGCACGGTCTGCAGCACGCAGATCAGGAAGATGCAGAGCGCCATCCCCAGCACGGTGCTGCCCGTGCGGATCCAGCTCCGCCGCAGGTGCTTGAGGACGTAGGGCAGGAACTTCACGCCGTGACCTCACGGCGGACGACGCTCCCGGCAAGCTGGCCCTTCTCCAGATGGCGCTCGACGTGGGCGCGCGCGGCGGCCCGGGGGTCGTGCGTCACCATCACGATGGTCTTCTTGAACTCGCGGTTCAGCAGGTCCAGCAGGTTCAGGATGTCTTCCGCGCTCTTCGCGTCCAGGTCGCCGGTGGGTTCGTCGGCCACGAGCACCGAAGGGTCCGTGACGATGGCCCGCGCGATGGCGACGCGCTGCTCCTGGCCGCCCGAGAGCTGGCGCGGCGAGTGCTTCGCCCGATCCGCGAGCCCGACGACCTTCAGCGCGGTCAGCGCGCGCTCTCGCCGCTGCGTCTTCGAGAGGTTCGTCAGCAGCAGCGGCAGCTCGACGTTCTCGACGGCCGAGAGCACCGGGATCAGGTTGTAGAACTGAAAGATGAAGCCGACATTCCGGCTGCGCCAGCGCGCGAGCTCGCCTTCCGAGAGGCTCGTGACCGTGGTCGAGCCCACCGTGACGCTGCCGGACGTGACTCTGTCGATGCCGGCGATGAGGTTCAGCAGCGTGGTCTTGCCCGAACCGGACGGCCCCATCAGCGCGACGAACTCACCATCGGGCACGTGGAGGTCGATGCCGTCGAGCACGACGATCTCCTGCGCGTCGCGCCTGTAGACCTTGCGCACCTGCCGTACGTCGACGCTGGCCATCGGCCCTACTCCTTTTCGACCACGCGGTCGCCGCTGGCGAGCGACGCTGGCGGATTGACGACCAGAATCTCAGAGCCGGTCAGGCCCGAGGCGATCTCCACTCCCGTCGCGCGCGTGCCGGCGGTCTTCACCGGGACGAGCGTCACGGTGCCATCGCCAAGGACGAACACGGCCGGACCGCCGTCGCGCTCGACGATCGCCGCGGCCGGCGCCACGATCACTCTCGGCGCCGCCGCGCCGGATACCCGGGGCTGTTCGGGCGCGATGAAGCTCACCTTGGCGCTCATCTCCGGCTTCACGTCGGGATCCTGATCCACGAGCGCCACCTTCACCTGCACGGTGGCCTTCGTGCGGTCGGCCGTGGGAATGACCTGGCGCAGCTTCGCCCTGTAGCGCTTCTCCGGGAAGGCCTCGATCGTGACCTCCGCGGGCTGGTCCGCCGTCAGCCGCGCGACATTGGCCTCCGCGACGTCGACTTCCACTTCCAGCGTGCCCATGTCGGCCATGGCCACGATCGCGCCGGACGACGTCGAGAGATTCACGCCGGGCGGGATGGGCGCGACGCTCTCGCCGACCTCGGCCATCTTCTTCACGACGACACCCGCGAACGGGGCGCGGATGACGGTGTTGTCGAGCTGCGCCTGCGCGAACGCGAGGTCCGCCCTGCTCTGGGCGAGCGCTGCCTCGGCCCGCGCCAGATCCGCGTGGCTCTGGCCGATGGCCGCCTCCAGCACCCGCACGCGGCTGCGGCTGGCGTCGAGCGTGTCGATCGGCAGGATCTTCTCGCCGGCGAGGCGCTCGTTGACGCCGAACTGGCGCTTCGCTTCGTCCACGTCCGCCTCGGCACGCCGGATCGCCGCCTTTGCGCTGGCGACCTGCGCATCCGCCTGCAGCGTCTGCGCGCGTGAGCGCGCCACCTGGGCCGCGAAATCCGTGCTCTCCAGGCGGGCGAGGATCTGGCCTTCCCGGACCCGGCTGCCTTCTTCGACGTGCAGCTCGGACAGCCGGCCCTGGATCTTCGCGGACACGACCGCCTTGCGCCGCGCGACCACGTAGCCGGACGCCGTCAGGACGGCTGTTGCCCGTGCCGGGCCGCCGCTGCTGTCGAAGGTCGCGGGCGCTGTGTCGACGACGATCGGCGCGGTTGCCGTTCGGACGTACCAGCCGGCCGCCCCCAGCAGGATGACGGCCGCGACGATCCACGGCGTCCTGCTGCGGCGCGGCCGCGCCATGTCATCGGAGAGTTTCAGGGACGAGAGATCGGCTTTCAGTTCGCTCACGGGGGGACCTCGACGGGAGCCTTCAGCTTCTCACAGGAGTTCCTGCAGCCGCGCGAAGCCGCTGCGGCTGACGGGCAGCCGGCGGCCGTCGCGGAGGATGGCCATGCGGGCGTCCTTGCTGACGGCTTCCAGCCGGGCCAGCCGGTCGAGATTCAGCAGATACGACCGGTGAACGCGGACGAAGCGCCGCGGGTCGAGCTGGGCTTCGAGGCTCGCGAGCGTCTGCTCCTTGAGGCGCGGACGCTCACCAGCGTGGACGGCGACGTAATCGTCCTGCGCCTCCACGTAGTCCACGCGGTCGATCGGAATGACGTGCACGTCGGCCCCGTCGCGGATGACGATCCGCGTCAGCCACGCGCCCGGCGCGCGTGCCGCCGTGGCGAGCGCCGCCGTCTCGGGAGCCGCCGCCTCGGGAGCCGCTGTGCCTGGAGCTGCGGTCGCAGGCGCGGCGGCGCGCGCACCCAGACGCTCGCGCACACGCCCGAGGGCTTCCACGAGCCGGTCGCGACCGAACGGCTTCAGCAGGTAGTCGACGGCGTGCACGTCGAACGCCTTGAGCGCGTACTCGTCGTAGGCCGTCGTGAAGACGATGGCGACGTCGCGGCCCACGAGGTCCAGCACTTCGAAGCCGTCGAGCTTCGGCATCTGCACGTCGAGGAACAGCACGTCGGGGCGCAGTTCGGCGACGGCCTTGACGGCTTCGAAGCCGTTGGCGCACTCGGCGACGACGTCGACTCCGGGATCGCCCGCGAGAAACTCGCGCAGCAGCATCCGGGCCGGGGCCTCGTCGTCCACGAGCGCCACGCGGAGCGGCGTCACGCAGCCTCCCGGGGGAGCATGAGCTGGACGCGGTAACGCTCGCCGTCGGCGCTGGCGGTCAGCGAGGCACGCTCCCCATAGATCGCGGCCAGCCGCGCGCGGACGTTCCCGAGGCCGATACCGGTGCCTGGGCGACGGCCGTCCGCGTCGAACGGGTTCTCGATGGTGCCGACCACGCGGTCGCCTTCGGTGGCCAGATCCACCGTGACCTCGCCGCCCTCAATCATCGTCGCGATGCCGTGGCGCACGGCGTTCTCGATGAGCGGCTGCAAGATCAAGGGCGGCACCCGGAGGCCTGCGACGCCCGGGGCGATGCGCACGGCGTGACGCAGGCGCTCGCCGAAGCGCACCTGCTCGATCTCGAGATAGCGCTGCACGAGCGCGACCTCGGTTTCGATCGGCACGAGCGGTTCGGAGCCGGCGCGGAGGCTGTCCCGGAAGAAGTCTGCCAGCTCCTGACACATGCGTCGCGCCGCCTCGGGGTTCTGGCCGGCGAGCGCGCTGATCGAGTGGAGGCAGTTGAAGAGGAAGTGCGGATTGACCTGGGCGCGCAGCGCCCGCAACTCGGCTTCCCGTGCACCGACTTCCGCCGTGTGGACGCGGCCGAGCGCGTCGGCGCGGCCGTCCGCCGCCACCAGCGCGTAGTGGATCGCGCCCATCGCGACGAAGAGGCACGCGGCCGCCACCGACGCCATGAACGCGAACTGCTCGAAGAGCGCGGAAGGCGCGGGCGCGGCCGGTGCCCAGACCTGGAACCAGGCCCAGCCGGCACCCGCCCACAGCGCGCTGGTGACCATCGCGCCGCCGCCGACGCGCCAGAGCAGCGTGCCCGGGCCGGAACCGGGCGGCGTGAACCGCACGAGGTACCACGACGCCAGCGCCGGCGTGGCAAAGGAGAGTCCCCACACGGCGGCCGGCCACGCGTCGCCGGGCGGACCGGTGACGGCGAGGTAGGGCCCGACGCCGAGCAGCGTGCCGACGGGCAGCCAGACCAGCAGGAACAGCCGGAGCCGCGGCCAGTGGTGGAGGATCGGATGCACTAGTTCCTGATCTCGATGCCGCCCATGATGGCCTGCCCGGTGATGTGCAGCTTCGGCGCCGCGCCGTCGACCGGCGCGCTCGTCCGGTTGTCCATGCCGCCCAGCATCACCGAGACGTCCGAGACCACACTCCAGTCCTTCGGGATGCGGAGGCTGACGCCACCCATGAACGCCAGCACGTCGAGGCGCGCGCCGTCCGGCGCCATCCGGCATTCGCGCAGGTCCAGTTGCACGCCACCGAGGGCCGCCGTGATCTCCCCGCCGCGAAAGGCCTGCGACGTGTTGTTGCGCTCGATGCCGCCGAGGAAGGCGAACTCCCGGATCTGACTTGCGGGGTCGGCGCTTCGGTGCGCACCGTCGGCAGCATCGGTCTCGTCGGCTGTTCCTGGGGCGGAGCCGGACGGGGACCCGCCCGCGCCCGCGTCGCGGTCTTCATCGCGAAGGCCGGTCGCCTTCAGACCCTCGTTGACCCCGGTTTGGATGTCCACGCGGACCTGCCGCAGGTCGTGCTGCGGGCGCAGGAGCATGCGGGCGCCGAAGAAGACCAGCATGGCCGGCCACACGAGCGCCCAGACGTGCACGTCCCACCCGAAGATCCGCTTGGCCGCCAACGGCACACCGAGCAGCAGCAGCATGCCGCCGATGGCCCGCTCGCCGCCGCGGCCGAACGCCAGCGCCGCTGTGCCCGTGCCGACGAGCGCCGCCGGCCAGAACCAGCGGTGGAGGTCTTCCAGGCCCGGGATGTGGAGTGCCCGAAGCAGCAGCACGATGCCCCACACCAGGACGATGACGCCGAGGACGCGGCGTCCGCCCGGGTGATGCCGGTGATGCCACGTTCTTTGATGAATGCGGTGCATGTCAGATCCTCACAGGAACAGCCGCAGAAGGCGCAACGGGTCTTCCAGCAGTATCCAGATGATGCGGCCGGCGACGATCGCCGAGACCGAGGCGGCCGCGGCAATCATCAGGACAGACGGGCGGGAGAGCTCCATGCGTCGAGCGTAGGCCCGTCGTCCACTCTCCGCGCGCGCGGCCCGGCGAGTGCCGCCCGGGACCCGGCCAACGCCGCCAACGGGCCGGAGCGGCTCGCCGGAGCGCGCCCGGGCCGGGGGCTAGAATAGCCGCATGGCGAAGCTCAAGAGTGAACTCGAACTGGAGTGTCCGTGCTGCGGCGCCACGCTCGTCATCGATACGAACCTGGGCCGCGTCGTGTCGCACCGCGAGGCGGACCGGGGCCATAAGCCCGAGCTGGCGGACGCCCACAACATCCTGAAGGCCGCCGAGGCGAGGCGCGAAGCGCTCTTCGAG
Source organism: uncultured Bifidobacteriaceae bacterium (assembly GCA_964400405.1). GTDB lineage: Bacteria > Acidobacteriota > Vicinamibacteria > Vicinamibacterales > UBA2999 > CANKJK01. The sequence goes on from CAYNUO010000010.1 coordinate 21,516, forward strand.
CAGTCGTTTGCCGCCGAGCAGGGCCGCGATGACGCGCTGTCGCGCCGGTTCGAGGAAGCGCTACGTCAGGCCAGTACGGAGCCGGTGACGAAGCCCACCCGCGATTTCGACCTCGACTAGGGCCGCCGGCCGCGCGGTTTCTCGAGCGCGACACCCGGAGCCATCCCGCCGACGCCCACCGCCAGCAGGCCCGCGGCCGCCCAGCGGAGTGGCGTCGGGTTCATCGTCCTCCCCGGTTCAGCACCGGCTCGCGCATGTCGATGGCGACGCCGCGATCCCTGGCCACGTTCAGGATGACCGTCGCGGTCTCGGGCCAGGCCTGGAACTGGCCGTTATCGAGTCCGGCGGCGATGTGGTACGGGCTGAGTCCCTTCACCGATTTCACGTCGAGCGGCACGCCTTTGTCCGCCAGCCATCTCACGAGTTCGGACGACCCTCGATTGGCCGCGCCGTGCATCGCGTTGGCGCCGAGCCAGGTCGGGTCCATCTTGCCCGTCGGCGGCACGACAGCCGCGGGGTCGTTGCCCAGCTCGAACGTGAGCTTGACGGCCTCGAACGCGTCCTCGTTTCCGCCGGGCGTTTCACCCTGCCAGTACCCGATGCCCGACGCGGCCAGCAGCGGCGTGATGCCGGCGTCGGTCGCCGTCTTCGGGTCCGCGCCCAGCGTGAGGAGGAAGCGCATGAAGGGCACGTCCGCGACGAGCGACGCCACATAGAAGGGGGTCGCCCCGGCAAACGGGATGCGATACATGCCGAGCGCGATATGTCGAGGCGGGCCTGCGTTCCGGTAGCGGGCGTTGACGTCGGCGCCGCGGGCCACGAGAAGCTTCGCCAGCGCGAAGGCGTCGACGCCGGTCTGCGGCAACTGGCGGGGGAGCACGGTCGAGAGCGCGCGGTTCTCGGCGCGGCGCATGAAGGCCAGCACCAGGAGCGGCTGACCGTGCGGGTCTTCGACCTTCGCGTCGGCGCCGCGTTCCAGCAGCAACGCGGCGAGTTCGAAGTGGGCGTTCAGAATGGCCAGCACGAGCGGGCGTGTGCCGTCGGAGGCCGGTTCGTTGACGTTGACGCCCGCGTCCAGAAACGCGCGCACCGTATCCAGGCTGCCGCTGCGGATCGCGAACGAGAACGGCGAGATCCCCGTCTTCGAGCGGGCCTGTGTGCTGGCGCCGGCTTCGAGCAGCAGCCGCGTGACGTCGGCGTGGCCTTCGGCGGCCGCCCACATCAGCGCCGTCTGCTTCCGGAGGGGTTCCGCGCGATCCACGCGCGCGCCGCGGGTCAGCAGCGCGCGCACGATGGCCGCGTGGCCGGCGCGGGCGGCCAGCATCAGGGGTGTATCGCCACTCTCGCGGCGGACCGCATCCGGAGCAGCACCCGCCTTCAGCAGCGCCTCCGTCAGCGGCAGGCTTCCGGCTGTGACGGCCGCGCGCAGTGGCGTGGCACCGTACCGGTTGGGCTGGTCGGGTCTCGCGCCGCGGGCGAGGAGGAACGTCGCGATGGCGTCGTCGCCGCGCAGCGCAGCTGCGAGCAGCGGCGTGGTGCCGTCCGGGGCTGGCGCGTTCAGCGCGCCGCCCGCCGTCGGCAGGGCCTTCAGCGCGGCCAGGTCACCGGCTCGCGCCGCGTCGACCGCCGGGGATGACTGGGCGGCGAGCCCGGCGCCCGGCGCGGTCACGATGGCGAACAGCAGGGTGAGTCCGACGATCGGGTGGCGCATCAGAACCTCCAGCGGCCGCATGCCAGCGGAACCTGCCCGTCCGGCGACAGGGCTGGTGGCTGGTCAGCCGCGCCGGCGGTACTCGTCCGGCAGTGGCATCCAGCGGTCGCGACCGCGATAGTAGCGCCACGGCTTGTATCCGTGTGCCTCACGAAATCGCCGGTAGCGGGCGCGAAGCCGGTCGATCCGGGCGTCCGACGAGGCGATCGGCCGGTGCGGATGGTCGATGAGCATCCGCTCCACCTTCCAGACGTTGCCGGCGGCCAGCCGCCAGTCGTAAGCGCCGAGCGTCCGGAGATCCGCCACGCCGTAGGCCTTGATCCGGCCCGTGAAGTCCACGTACGCCTCGACGTAGCTGAGCGCCAGCGCGCGGGGCGTGGCAAAAACCGGCTTCCGGCCGTGCAGTCCCGGGTCGCGGGAGCGGGCAATCGAGCCCCAGCCGTCCGCGCCACGGTAGACGAAGATCACGTGGTCGAGCAGGTCGATGGATTCGAAGCTGAGTACCAGCGGCGGGTAGCCGTGCTGCTCCAGGATCGTGGCGGCGGCCAGCGCCGCTTCGAGGCAGTGGGCGCGCCCCGTGCGCACGACGCCACGGAAGCTGCGGAGCGTTTCACCGCCGGCCTCGTCGTTGTAGGGCATGGCGTTCAGCCAGCCCTGCACCGCCGCGGGGGTCGAGAGTCGCGCGACGAGCGCGCGCTCACGCGGCGTCAGCGTGAGCGCCGGCGGCGTGACGCGGCTAGTTGCGGGGAGCGGGAACCGCTTTGAGGCTCGCAAGAAGTTCCGCCGGCGTCCAGGAGTTGCCGCCGAACGTCTTGACGATCTTGCCGTCGGGGCCGATCACGATCGTCCGGAGCGTGTGGGAGATGTCCGACGCGTCCTTCTCGTTGCGGACGACGGACAGGCCGAACTGGGCGGCGAAGTGCGACAGGTTGATCTCGTCGCCGGTCAGGAAGCTCCAGATGGCCGGGTCGGCCTTGAGTTTCGCCGCGTGGGCCTTGAGCACGGCCGGCGTGTCGTGCGCCGGGTCGATCGTGACCGAGGCGAGCCGCACGTGCCCGAGCTCGGGCGACTTCTTCAGGGCGACCTGCACGGTGGCGAAGTTGCGGTCCATCAGCGGACAGAAGTCCGGCATGGGGCACGTCGTGTACATGAACGTCAGCGCGACGGTCTGGCCCTTGAAGCTGCCGATCGGCCGCGCCTTGCCGTCCTGGTCGAACAGGATCTCCTCAGGGACGGCGTCGCCTTCGACCAGCACGGCGATGGGGGCGAGCGTCTGTTCGGCGGGTGCGGCGGGCAGATCGGCATGACCTGTCTTCGTGATGGCCGTCAGGATGCCCTGGTTCTCCCCGACCTCCAGCGTCGCCGTGATCAGATCACCTGGCACCTTGCCCTCGAGCAGTGAAAGGTCCGACACCTTGTAGGGCATCGTCATCGCCGGCATGAAGCCCTTGATGTCGTCGTGCTTGACGAGCACTTCCCGGGCCTCGGGCCTGAGGCCGAGGACCTGGCCGGTCAGTTCATAGCGCTTCGCCGGGGCGGGCTTCGAACACGCGCCGGCGGCGACGCCCGCCAGCAGCAGGGCACAGATGGTCTTCATCGCGGTTCCCATTTAAGATGGCCACTCTACCAAATGATCTGGGTCGGCACCTCCGGCTACAACTACCCCGAGTGGAAGGGGAGCTTCTATCCCGAGAAGCTTGCCGCCACGAAGATGCTCGCGTACTACGCGGAGCGGCTGCCGACCGTCGAGATCAACTACACGTTCTACCGGGCGCCCACGCCGAAGATCCTCGAGGGCTGGGCGGCGCAGACGCCCGAGCACTTCAAGCTGACGCTCAAGGCGCCCCGGCGCATCACGCATGACCAGCGGCTCAAGGACGTGGCCGAGCCGGTCGCGCGCTTCTTCGAGACGGCGCGCGTGCTCGGGCCGAAGCTCGGCGCCGTGCTGGTGCAGTTGCCGCCTTATCACCGCAAGGACGCGCCGCTTCTGCGCGAGTTCGTCGCGACGCTCCCCGCTGATGCCTGCGCGGCCTTCGAGTTCCGGCACGGCTCCTGGTTCGACGACGAGGTGCTGGAGATCCTGCGGGCGCGGAATCTCGCGCTCTGCATCGCGGACTCCGAAAAGATCTCGGCGCCCGTCGAGATCACGGCCGACTACGCCTACTTCCGGCTGCGGGACGAGGGTTATACGCCTGACGACCTCGCGAAGTGGGCAGACGTCATCCGCGAGAAGACGGCGGCGTGCCGCGAGGTCTACGTGTACTTCAAGCACGAGGACGCCGGGAAGGGACCCGAGTTCGCGCGCATCCTGCGCGAGCGTCTGGGCTGCTGAGACGCCGCAGTCCGCGCCGGGGGTGCTTCACTGATCCTGGGCTCACTGATCGCCGTGAACTCCCGGGGCCAGACCACAAGCATTCGCCCTGGATCAGCGAAGCACCCCCGGCGCGGACTCCGGCGGCGAACCCACGCCGGCATCCGCTCCGGCCGGTCGGGAGCCGCAACCGTCAGATGCCGGCCTGGGCGCTGACGAAGCGCACGACCTCACGTTCGGCCCAGTAGCCGTCGTAGTCCGGGGTGGCGCGCTCGATGAACGCGCAGTGGCCGCCGTCGTCACTGATGACCGTCGTGATGTGTGGATTTCCCGTGACCGCCTCCAGTCGGAAGGGTTCCGGGGGCACGAACGGGTCGTTGGCGGCGGTCACAAGCAGCGTCGGCACGGTGACGCGGTCGACGACCCGGAGCGCGCTGGCGCGGTGATAGTAGTCCGCCGCGTTCTCGAATCCGTGGTGCGGGGCCGTGTAGGTCTCATCGAACTGCCGGATGCTCCGGATGCGGTCGAGCGGCGTGACGTCGTAGAGGCCCGGCCACGCGACGGCCTTGCGGCGCATCCGCGCGCGGAGATTGCGCAGGAAGTTCCACTGGTAGAACGCGTTGGTTCGGCGCTCCAGCGCCTCGACACAGCGTGGCAGGTCCATGGTCGGTGAGACGGCGCACACGGCGACGAGTTCGGGCGGGGGCGCGTCTCCGAATTCGCCCGCGAGGCGCAGCGCCAGATTGCCGCCGAGCGAGTAGCCCGCGACGGCGACCTGCCGGATGCCGTCCTCGTCGACGAGCTGGCGCAGCACCACCTTCGCGTCGGCGGTCAGGCCGGAGTGGTAGAGGCCACGTGAGAGGTGCTCCGTGCCGCCGCAGTTGCGCTGGTTCAGCCGGACGACGTTCCACCCGGCGGCCCACGCCTTCTCGGCCATGCCGCGCATGTAGTGCGCGTAGCTGGAGCCCTCGAGGCCGTGCAGCAGGATCAGCGCCGGATGGCGCGTGCGGTCCGGATGAAAGTGACAGTGCGCGAGGACGCGCGCGTCCTCGGCGACGTCGATGTACCGTGCCTCCGGCTGTGGCAGCGTGGGGAACTGACGGCGCTTCGCCCAGGCATAGAGCGTCTGCGCGTGCCCGCCCCGGAACCGCGGCCGGAAGTGTGTCGACGTGTAGCCCACGGGCGCTGCGGCGGATGGCGCGAGCGTCAGCGCGCCGGTTCGTCGGCCGTGGGGCCGTAGATCGACGGGACCGGGATGTCGTTCAGCCGCAGGTAGACGCTGAGCTGGCCACGGTGGTGGATCAGGTGGTTGAGGATCATCGATTCGACGACGGCCTCCCGGGTGGACGTCATGACGGTCTTGCCCTGCCACGTGAGCGACCACGTGTCCCTGAGGGCGCTCTCGTCGAGTCCGGCGATGAGGGCGCGCGTGGCCGCGGCATTCCGGTCGAACATCGCGAGGATGTCTTCCGGCGTGGCTGTCGGGCCGGCCGGGGCGCGGTCCGCGACGTCCGAGGACGTCTTCGCGAGCCCGAGCAGCCCCCACGTCAGCATGTGCGCGAGGTGCCGGCCGATGCCGGCCATCGTCGTGGACTTCGGGTGCGGACGCCATTCCATCTTGTCCGCCGGAATCCGCTCCAGCAGCAGACGCGTCGTCGCCAGCTCGCGGTCGTACTGCTGGAGCAGTTCGTCGCGTGTCACTTGCCGCTGCCGAAGTCGACCTTCGGCACCTTCTGGGCCTCGGGCGGCGCCGTGAAGAGCGCGTGCTCCTTGAAGCTGAAGATGCCGGCGGTGATGTTGGACGGGAACTTCCGGCGCGCCGTGTTGTACTCCTGCACGCGCTCGTTGTAGCGCATGCGCTCGACCGCGATGCGGTTTTCCGTGCCCGAGAGCTCGTCCATCAGGCGGTTGAACGTCTCGTTCGACCGGAGCTGCGGGTAGTTCTCGGTGACGACCAGCAGCCGCGCCAGCGCGGAGCTCTGCTGATTGGCCGCCGCCATGGTGTCCTCCGGCGTCCGCGCGCCGGCCAGCCGCGCCCGTGCGTCGGCGATGGCGGTGAAGACATCCTTCTCCTGCTCGGCGATGCCCTTGGTCGTCTCGACCAGGTTGGGGATCAGGTCGTTGCGCCGCTGGAGCTGGTTCTCCACCTGGGCCCACTGGCCCTTGATGGCCTCCTCCTGCGACACGAACGTGTTGTAGGAACAGCCGGACGTGCCCAGTGCGATCACCGTCACGGCCGCAGCCGTCGCCAACGCTCGAAGTTGCTTGGTCATTGCCCTCTCACTCTGTGCGAAACATGTTCCGGCCGTGACGGTCCTACCAGGACCCGCCACCGCCGCCACCACCGCTGCGTCCGCCGCCGAAGCCGCCGAACCCGCCGCCGAACCCGCCGCCTCCGCCGAAGCCGCCACCGCCGAACCCGCCGCCACCGAAACCGCCACCGAACGGACCGACGCCGCTGGACCACCCGCCTCGTCTGCCGCGCGGGCCGCCGTTCAGCCGGGACCCGATGGCCTGCACGAGGAAGAAGACGACGGCGAGGATTATCAGAAGCAGACGGCCAGGCCCGGCCTCCGGTTCCAGGTCCCGCCGGCGCGAACGGGGGATGCCCTGCAGCGTGACGTTACGCTTGAGCGCCACCTGTTCGATGACGCGGGCGGTGCCGACCAGGAGGCCGCTGCCGTACCGCCCCTCGCGAAACTCCGGCACCATCGCCTGCCGGCTGACCTCGCCGGCGAAGCCGTCGGTGATGATGCCCTCGAGGTCGTACCCGACCTCAATCCAGACCTGGCGGTCGTCGACGGCCAGCACGATGAGCAGGCCGTTGTCCTTGCCCTTCTGGCCGATGCCGCGGCCGTGGTTCTCGAAGAGCTTGACGGCGAATTCGCGGATGTCCCCGAACGGCTTGAACGTGCGCACGGTCGCGACCGTCACCGTGTCGCCGCTGGCCTGCTGGAGCGAACGGATCAGGGCATCCATCGCGCGCGCGCTTTGGGGCTCGATCACGCGCGCGAAGTCGTTGACCGGCGCGGTCAGGGTGGGGAGGTCCTGCGCTCGGGCCTCTCCGGCGCCAGGCCACGCCAGCAGCACGAGCGCAACGGTGGCCGCGAGGGCCAACCGTCCGCGGGACGCCAACATCAATGCCGCCACCCGTCGACGAAGATCGCGAGCTGCTCGACGGCGTGCAGATAGTCACGGAACAGTCGTGCGCCGTCGGGAGAGGTGAGGGCCCCATCGTCGGCCAGCGCGAGCACCGCCGACGCCGTGGATGGGTCGAGGCCGGCAACCTGCGCGCCCGCGCGGACGGCGCTGTCTGCGTCGGAAGCGATCGCGCCCTGCAGCCGCGCCACGTGGGCGAGGAGTGTGGCGAAGGCCGGCGCTGCCGTGTGGAGCAGCGCGGTGATGGCCGCCGGCTGGCCGTGCGCCTCCAGATACTGTTCGCGCAGGTGCAGCAGGTGGCTCTTGACCTGGGTCTCGCAGGCGCGGCGCAGGTCGGCCGGGTCGACGCTGGCGCCACTCAGCAGGTCCGCGCCGGCCACGATCTCGTGGTGCGCGATGATCTCGCCGTACTCGAGCGGGAACGCGTCGAGCGACCGTTGGAACTCCGCAACGGGGACGAGGAGCGGCGTGGCCAGGCCCAGCGCGTGCCACCGGGGGATTTCGGCGGCGCAGGCGTCGAGGTCCCCGCCCGAAAGCGAGGTCACCAGGCAGATGCAGGTCAATGCGCCGCCGGACCGGCCGCTGGCCTGGGGGCCGTAGACGGCGACGGTCTCGAGACGGCTGCCGAAGATGCGCCGCAGGTCGTCGGCCAGCGTCGTGGCGGCCGCGGGTGAAGAAGCCATGGGGTCATTCTAGTGGTCTGCGTGCGGGACCACTAGAATGACGCGGCGATGCGTCTGCGCGAACTGAACGTCGGCTGCTTCGGTGGCGGCACCGGGCTGCCGAGCCTGCTCGGGGGCCTGAAGCTCAACCCGTGGCTCCACCTGAACGCCGTCGTGACCATGTTCGACAGCGGCGGCAGTTCCGGTCAGCTGCGCGACGAGCTGGGCGTGCTGCCACCCGGTGACGTCCTCAAGTGCGCGCTGGCGCTGGCCAGGAACGAGGGGGAAGCCAGGCGGGTGCTGCTGGCCCGGCTGCCGGCACTCGAGCACCAGCGTCTGGCCGGGCATACGGGCGGCAACCTGCTGTTGTCCATGATGGAGCAGTACAGCGGCGACTTCCTCGAGGCCGTGGACGGCCTGCGGGCGCTGCTGGGTTGCAACGGCCGCGTGTGGCCGGTCAGCGTTCAGGGAGCGTCCATTTGCGCCGAGTATGACGACGGCTCGGTGACGCGGGGTGAGCTGGAGGTCGACGCGGGACAGCTCTACGGCCGGCACGTCAGGCGCATCTGGCTGGAACCGGATGCCCGCATCCATCCGGCGGTGGCCGCGGCCATCCCGACGTTCGACGCGGTCGTCATCGGCCCGGGCAGCTTCTTCACCAGCCTGATGCCTCCGCTGCTGGTCCGGGGCGTGGCTGAGGCGCTGGCCGAGGTGCGGGGGCCGGTGGTCGTCGTCGCGAACCTGCTGACCGAAGGCCGGGGCATGAAGGGCTTCACGGCTGCGGACGCCGTGCACTGGGTGGCGCAGCTGATCGGCCGGCCGGTGGACGTGGTCGTGGCGAACACGGGTGCCCCGTCCGCCGAGGCGCTCGACCGCTACGCGGCCGAGGACAAGGAACCCCTGCAGTTGGGGACGCTGCCACCCGGGTGCGAGGTCGTCGAAGGGCAGTTCTGGCGGCGCGACATCGCCAGGCACGACCGCAGACGGCTCGCGTTCGCGCTCTGGACCGTGCTCAGCGCGCGGCTGTTTTCCGGGGCTTCTTCGGCGGCGCCGGCGGCGTTCCGGGTGTAGCTGCCGTTTCTGGCGTGGTCCGCCGCCTCGCGGGGGCGGGCGTCGCCGGTGCGACTGGCCCCGGGTCGAGCGGTGTCCCCGCTTTCATCGCCAGCGCCTGGTTCACGATGCGTGTGTACAGCGCCCCGGCGTCGCCGGACTTCGCCGGCTTGCTGGAGATCCAGATGGCCGGGTCTCCGGCTGCGAGGATGTCGGCGAAGTCGCCCTCGCTCTTGACGCTGAGCGGCGCGAACTCGAGGATGTCGAGTTCCGGCGACGACCACTCGTCGCGGTGCTTGATCAGGAGCCAACCCTCCTTGCCCCCGAAGCCGCCCTTCGTCCGGACGAGCGCCCACGACCCCTTCAGCTTGTAGCCATCCAGCCGGATCTTCAGGTCGCCCTTCGCGAGCGCGGCGTCGACGTCGTCCACCTCGGGCGTCCAGGTGCCCGTGTCCCAGAGCATCACGATGCCGGCGCCGTAGCCGGACGGGATCACGCCCTCGAACCGTCCATACTCGACCGGGTGGTCCTCGACGTGCATCGCGAGCCGCTTCGTTCCCGGATCCAGCGACGGCCCCTTGGGCACGGCCCATGAGAGCAGCACGCCGCCGTGCTCGAGACGGAAGTCGTAGTGCAGGTGGCTCGCGAGGTGCTTCTGCACGCAGAAGAAGCGTGGCGTACGGCCCGTTGGCGAATCGTGGGCGACATCGCCCGATGGTTCCGGCGATTCGGCGAAGTTCCGCTTCTGGCGGTATTTCTCGAGGGCCACGACGCCTACGCTGCGTCGCGGCTGAGGCGGTTCAGCGTGCCGGACAGGGCGAAGAAGAGAATCGCGGCCACGGCCGCGAATGCCGCGACCACGCCGAAGAGCGTTCCGAGCGGCATCGCCTCGTAGAAGCCGGCGATACGGCCTCCCAGGTAGTTGCCGTTCGAGAGACCGAGGAACCAGACACCCATCACCAGGCCACCAATCCGGGACGGAGCGAGCTTGCTCATCGCGCTGAGCCCGACCGGGCTCAACGCGAGTTCCCCCCACGTGTGCAGCAGGTAGGTGAGGATCAGCCACCAGGGGCCTACCTGTCCGCCGCCGGCGGTCATCGCGGCGGCTGGGACCAGGACCGCGAATCCGGCGGCCACCAGCAGCAGCGCCGCGCCGAACTTGACCGCCGAGCCCGGTTCACGCCGGGCGGCTGCGAGGCGGATCCACATCCAGGCAAACACGGGCGCGAAGCCGATGATGAAGAGCGGGTTGACCGACTGCAGCCAACTGCTCGGGAAGGGATAGCCGAGGATCTCGTTTCGCGTGCTGCGGTCGGCGAAGAGGTTCAGCGTCGAGCCCGCCTGCTCGAAGACGGCTGAGAAGATCGCGAAGCCGACGAAGAGCGCGCCGATGACGAACAGATGATTCCGTTCCACCCGCGTCCACCCCGGGGACAGGAAGGCCCACCCGAAGAAGGAGACGCTCAGGACGAGCAGGATGATGCCCGCCGCATCCGCGATGGCCTTCGCGGTCAGCGGAATCAGGCCCGTCTGCATGCCGAGACCGAGCGCGACCAGCACGACCACGCCCACTGCCACCCAGCGCGCGGCCCGGCGCTGCTGGGCGCTCAACGCCTCGAGCGACCCTGGATTGGACGGCGCGGCACCCGCCTCACCCAGGTGTCGGCGGCCGAACTGAAACTGCACCAGCCCGAGGAGCATGCCCACGCCTGCGGCGGCGAAACCCGCATGCCAGTTCACCCGCTGACCCAGGTACCCGCAGATGAACGGGGCGATGAAGGCGCCGGTGTTGATGCCCATGTAGAAGATCGAGTAGCCCGCGTCGCGCCGGCCGTCGTCGGTGCCGTAGAGCCGGCCGACGATCACGCTGACGTTGCCCTTGAGCAGGCCCGTACCAATCACGATGAGAGTGAGTCCCAGGTAGAACGTCGCCAGAGCCGGGAGAGCCATGCTGAAGTGACCGGCGGCGATGAGAATCCCGCCCGCGATCACTGCGCGCTGCGGTCCGAGAATCTGGTCCGCGATCCAGCCGCCGGGCAGCGTGGCCATGTAGACCATCGACGTGTAGAGCCCGTAGATGGCGCCAGCCGTCACCGCGTCGAAGCCCAGGCCTCCGGTGGCCGGGTCCGCCGTCATGAAGAGGATCAGGAGCGCGCGCAGACCATAGAAACTGAACCGCTCCCACATCTCCGTGAAGAAGAGCGTGGAGAGTCCGCGCGGGTGGCCGAAGAACGCCGTGTCGGAGGGGCGGGCGGCCATACCGGATCCGTCAGTGCGTTTCGGGTTTGAAATCCGGCGGGAGGGTGTTTCCGTCGCCGAACAGGAATTCTTCCATCTGGCGCGCGATCAGTTCCTGCGCTTCCTTCTGCCACGGCAGCAGCCGGTACTCGTTCAGGATCATCTTCTGGCGCGCCTCCCACTGCTTCCAGGCGTCCTTTGAAATCTCGTTGAAGATCCGCTCGCCCAGGGGACCCGGCCACGGTGCCGCATCCAGTCCTGGCAGGAGCTGTTTCAATTTTGCGCACGTGACCATGCGCGGAGAAGCGTCAGCCATGCGGCGGATGGTACCACGCGATCGGAACGGTTCGCGCTGTACCGTAAGGGACATGACAGGGCTTGCGGAAGCTGGCAGAATGTCTCTGGCTCTGTCTGTTCCCGGCAGCAGGGTTTGCTCCACGATTTCTCGGGAACTTAAGGGTTGGTGAACGTGCGAACTGTTTATTCCGCGCTGGTGTTGTCCGCGCTTCTTGCTGTGCCTGCCATGGCGCAGACCGAATCGGCGACACGTCCGGCGCTCCCCACATTCTTCGGTGACACCGGGCTGTGGTTCGTGCCGACGGCGGAAACGCTGCCCGCGAAAAAGATCTCTGCCAGCGGATTTCGCGCGAACTTCGACCGCCCTCAGGGGCTGCTCGACGTCTCGGATCAGGGCTTCACGCTCGGGTACGGCGCCACGAGCCGGGTGGAACTCTTCGCCTCGGTGAGCAGCGTCCGGCTTCGCCGCGCCGTGCGGAACCCGCTCTTCAACGCCGGCAACACCAGCTACGGCGGGGCCGACGTCGACTATCCCTATGTCGGCGACGGCTGGTCGAAGACACTGCTGCGTCCGGTGCTGTTCGGCGCCAAGGTGAACCTGCTGTCACAGGGGCGGAACAACCCGGCGAGCCTCGCGGTCCGCGGGTCGCTTACGGTTCCCACCGGGCCGCCGGCGGCTGGCACCAACGCCGTGACGGGCCAGGTTGACTTCATCGCCAGCCGCGAATTCTCGAAGCAGGTCGAGCTGACCGGCTACATCGGCGCCATCATGCGGAAGGACCCGGACCTCTTCGACGTGCCCAACGGCGCGCGCTGGGGCCTCGGCGTGGCACTGCCGACGCGGACAGCACTCAGGGTGCTGGCCGAGGCTGATGGCGAGCTGCGCACGGGAGACTCCACAACCGTCACCGGTCTGCATCGCGGAAGCGACGGCAGCATCCTCTTCGCGGACAGCCGCGCGCACGACCCGCTCCAGCTGCGCATTGGTCCGGTGTGGCAGGACAAGCGTGGCTTCTTCGTGCACGGCGGTCTGAGCTACAGCCGCCGCGCGGGTGACCGCAACGTGGCCGGGACGACCGTGCCGCACACTGGTCTCGGCTGGGACCTGCGCGTGGGCTTCCACCCGGGTGTGGCCGTCTACGTGCCGCCTCCGCCGCCGCCCCCGCCGCCGGCTCCCGCCCCGGTGGCTCCGCCGCCGCCCCCGCCGGCTCCGCCGGCGAACAAGAACCCGGTGCTCGGTGCGATCTCGTGCGACCCGTGCATCATGCCGATCGGCACCACGTCACAGCTCAACGTGACGGGGAGCGACCCGGACGGCGAAGCGCTGACCTACAAGTGGTCCGCGCCGACGGGCACGTTCAACAACGCCACGGTGACCAACCCGGTCTGGACGGCGCCGATGCAGGAAGGCAACGTGCCGGCGACGGTCGTGGCCACGGACCCGCGCGGTGGCACGGCGACCAGCACGGTCACGCTCCAGGTGATCAAGCCGCCGGTCAAGACGTATGCGTTCGAAGACGTGCACTTCGACTTCGACAAGTACAACCTGAAGCCGGAGGCGGTGAAGATCCTCGACGACGCGGTGAAGACGCTGGGTGAGAACCCGGAGCTGCGCCTGACGATCGAGGGCCACTGCGACAGCATCGGCACCGCGGAATACAACCTCGCGCTCGGCGAGAAGCGCGCGAACGCCGCGCGTGACTACCTCGTGAGCCGCGGTGTCAGCCCCGGACGATTCTCGACGGTGAGCTACGGCGAGGAGCGTCCGAAGTCGGAGAACCAGACGGCCGCGGGCCGCGCGCTCAACCGGCGCGCAGCACTGGTCGTCAAGGTCCAGTAAGCCGGACCTTCGCGGCAACATCGAACGGGCGTCGCACTCCGGTGCGGCGCCCGTTTTTTCGTGTACGGCTTACGCGACCTGGAGGCTCCCATGACCGGCGTCGCGCGGGCGGGGTTCACTGTTCCTGGGCTCACTGGGCGCATCGCACCCCGGCTTGACCACAAGCATTCGCCCTCGAACAGTAAACCCCGCCCGCGCGACGCCGCCGCGGGAGCGGCGTGTCGCGGTGAGGCTGCCGCACTGGGACACGCTTCCCGGAGTGGCGCTGCGCGGGCGGGGTTCGCTGATCGGGGGCTCCCTGGGCGCATCGATACCCGGCTCGACCCAAAGCAAGTCGCCCCCGAGTCAGCGAATCCCCGGCCACGCATCACCAGTGAGGAAGCGGCCCGTCCTTGGAGACCAGCGCGAGACACGCTTCCCGCACCGGGTGGCGCGTGGACGGGGATTCGCTGTTTCAGGGCGAATGCTTGTGGTCAAGCCGGGTATCGA
>CAYNUO010000010.1:35372-55258 GCA_964400405.1 uncultured Bifidobacteriaceae bacterium
GTGGACGGGGATTCGCTGTTTCAGGGCGAATGCTTGTGGTCAAGCCGGGTATCGATGCGCCCAGTGAGCCCAGAAACAGCGAACCCCGACCGCGCGACGCCCGTCTCCGGGGAAGCTATCGAGCGAACGACGTTGCTACTGCGGGATCGCTTCGACCTGCACGCGGGCGTCGTTGTAGCAGGCGCCGCCGCCGAGGTCGGAGAGCGTGTCGGGGATGAGCGTGTTGCTCGTGCGGCCGTTGGTAGTGTGGCGGAACCACAGGCCCTTCGGCAGCGAGACGATACCCGGGCGGATCCACGTGGCCACGCGCACCTTGCAGCGCACCTCACCGAGCGCGTTGAAGATGCGCACGGGCACGCCGTCGGCGATGCCACGCGCGTCGGCGTCGTCCGGGTGCATCTCGAGCATGCTCTCGGGCCTCGGCAGTTCGCCGAGCGTGGAGCTGATCGTCCGGTCGCTGGCGGGCGAGATGAGCGCGAGCGGGAATTCCGCCGTCGTCGGATCCGGCTGATAGCCGTAGAGGCCGGCGGGCGCCTGCGCGTCCAGGCCGTCCGGCCAGAGATGGATCTTCTGGTCGGCCGTGCGGGGGAAGGCATCCACGAACTGAATGGGGCGGCCGCCGAATGGCGGCTCGGCCACACCGTGCTCGCGGAGTCCTTCGCCGGCGGCACCGGGGATGGCGGCCATCACCTGCACCATCTCTTCGAGCTCACCGCGGGCGTCGCCCTCGCGGCCGAGGTCGAGCCGCTCGATCAGCTCGCCGAACACCTCGGCGTTCGACCGCGATTCGCCGACCGGCTCGATCGCCGGTCGCGCCAGCACCATCGACAGCGGGCCGTACGCGCGCGCGATGTCGTAGTGCTCGAGGAACGTCGTGTTCGGCAGGATGACGTCCGCGTAGCTCGCCGTATCCGTCATCACCTGCTCGAAGACGACGGTAAAGAGGTCTTCGCGCTCGAGGCCGCGCAGCACGCGCGCCTGGTCCGGCACGGTGACAGCCGGGTTGCAGTTGTAGACGAACAGCGCCTTCACCGGCGGGTCGTTCAGCTCCGTGAGGGCATGGCCGAGGCGGCTCAGATTCACGAGTCGGCTCGTGGCCGGCGCGTTCTCCATCCAGGTACGCGCAAAGCCCCACGAGGCCGAGTTGCTCATCGAATAGCCGCCGCCACGCACGCCGAACTTGCCGGCCACGGCGGGCAGCGCCAGGATGGCGAGCGTGGCGTTGCCGCCATTGCGGTTGCGCTCCGGGCCCCAGCCGCAGCGGACGAGCGCGGGTGACGCCGCCGCGTACCCTTCCGCGACCCGGCGCAGATCGTCAGAGGAGATGCCGGCCTCGGTCGCGGCCTTCTCGAAGGTCCACTCGGCGGCCTTCGCGCGCAGCTGATCCGCGCCTTGCGCATGGGCCCCGAGAAACGTCAGGTCAGCGTGCCCCTCTTCGAACAGATACCGGTGGAGCGCGAGCGCAACGGGCAGATCGGTGCCCGGCCGGACTGCAAGGTGAATGTCGGCGTGCTTGGCGAGCGGCGTGACGCGCGGGTCGATGACCACCAGCGTGGCGCCGTTCTTCTGCGCTTCACGCACGTAGGGCACGAGATGGATACCTGATGCGGACGGATTCAGGCCCCACAGGATGATGAAGCGCGCCTCGGGGACGTCCTGATAGACGACCGACGGCATCTTGCCGTACATCGCCATGTTGGCCGCGCCGGTCGGCGCCGCGCACAGTGTCCGCGCCAGCCTGGAGGCGCCGAGTCGCGCAAAGAGGGCTGCGTCGCTCGTGTCCTGCGTCAGCAGGCCGTTCGAACCGCCATAGGACACAGGAAGAATGGACTCGCCACCGTGTGCATCGCGTGCGGCCGCCAGTCCTTCGGCGACCCGGGCCAGTGCCTCGTCCCACGACACGCGCTCGAACAGGCCCATCCCCTTCGGACCCTTCCGCACGCGCGGGTACAGCACCCGATCGGCCCCATAGACCCGCTCGCCGAACCGCCGCACCTTGTTGCAGATGAAGCCGTTCGTCGTCGGGTTCGCGTGCGAGCCGTCGATGACCGTGATCTTGCCGTTCTCGACGGTGACGGACAGGCTGCACCCGTCGGGGCAGTCCAGCGGGCAGGCGGAATTGACGACGGTCAGCGACATGGAGGTAGAGGCGAGTCTAGCAAAGCCGGAGTACCCTCATGGAGGTATGCCCCACGTTCCCAGGGTCGTGATCGTCGGTGGGGGCTTTGGCGGCCTCTCGGCGGCGCGCGCGCTTGGCGGGGCGCCGGTCGAGGTGACGCTCGTCGACCGGCGCAACCACCACGTCTTTCAGCCGCTGCTCTATCAGGTTGCAACGGCGCTGCTGTCTCCGGGCGACATCGCCGCCCCTATCCGCTGGATACTCCGCAAGCATCGGAACATACGCGTGCTGATGGCCGACGTCGCGCGCGTTGATGTGGCGGCGCGAGAGCTCGTGCTGACCGGAGGCGGCACCGTGCCGTACGACTACGCCATCATCGCGCCCGGGGCGAGCCACGCCTACTTTGGTCATGATGAGTGGGCGCCGGTGGCGCCGGGCCTCAAGTCACTGGACGACGCGCTCGCGATCCGCCGGCGCATGCTCACCGCGTTCGAGCGGGCCGAGCTGGAGCCGAATCAGGACGCGCGCGACCGGCTGCTGACATTCGTGATCGTCGGCGCTGGACCCACCGGCGTGGAGCTGGCAGGCACGCTGGCCGAGATGGCCCGCCGCACCATCCGTGAGGAGTTCCGGAACATCGTGACCCAGCGCACGCGCATCGTGCTGGTGGATGCCGGTCCGACGATTCTCGCGTCGTTCCCCGAGAACCTCCGGCACGTGGCGCGCGAGTCGCTGCTGCGTCTCGGCGTGGAGGTGGTCGAGAACACGCCGGTCTCCGCGATCGACGCGCAGGGCGTCCGGATCGGCGATCACTTCCTGCCGGCGGGGACCGTCGTCTGGGCCGCCGGTGTGGCCGCGTCGCCGCTGGCCGCCACGCTCGGCGTGCCGGTGGACCGCGCCGGTCGTGTGATTGTGGGACCGGATCTGTCCGTGCCAGGACACCCGGAGGTGTTCGTGGTCGGCGATGCGGCATCGTTCCAGCAGGACGGCCGACCGTTGCCGGGTGTCGCGCAGGTCGCCATGCAGGGCGCGGCACACGCGGCGAAAACGATCCGGCGCCGGATGGCGGGGCAGCCGTCGACGACGTTCCGCTATCGCAACTACGGCAGCATGGCCATCGTGGGCCGCGGCAGTGCCGTGGCAGACTTCGGCTGGCTGCGGCTCACTGGGTTCATTGCGTGGGTGGGGTGGCTCTTCCTCCACATCGCGCAGCTCATCGGCTTCCGCAACCGCGCGTCCGTGTTCATGCAGTGGGCGGCGGCCTACGTCACACGACAACGCAGCGTCCGGCTGATCACCAACGCCAGGCCCGGAGTCGACCCCTCCATCCGGCCGCCTGCGTAGAATGCAGAGACACCCATGACGCATCCGACCGCCGAAGAGCTCCACGCGGGGCTCGCGCTGATCAGGAACGCACCGAGAGACGTGGGCGTGCTGGAGCTCATCGTCCGTCGTCCGGCCATCGGCGCCCGCGAGGTGCTGGACGTGGGTGACTTTGACGTCGAGGTCGGGCTGGTCGGCGACACGTGGAAGGATCGCGGCAGCACCCGGACCGAGGATGGCCGCCGCCACCCCGACATGCAGGTGAACATCATGAGCTCGCGCGCCGTGGCGCTGGTGGCCGGCGACAAGGCCCGCTGGCCCCTTGCGGGCGACCAGCTCTACGTCGACCTGGACCTCAGCGCGGCCAACCTTCCGCCCGGCACGCGGCTCGCGATTGGGTCGGCGGTGCTCGAAGTGACCGCACAGCCGCACACCGGGTGCGGCAAGTTTGTCGAACGCTTCGGCCTCGAGTCGATGAAGTTCGTCAACTCGCCCGTGGGCCGCGAACTGCAGTTACGTGGCATCAACGCCAGGGTTGTCCAGGGTGGCACCGTACGCGTGGGTGATACCGTGCGGAAACAGGCCTGACACGGCGCGTCTCGGGCCAGCGCAGGCTGGCGCGGCGTTTGCTGATTCGAATTCCAGGAGGATTCATCTGGTCATGAAGAAGGTATTGCTGTCTCTCGCTCTCGGCGCTGCACTGCTGGCGCTGGCTCCCGCTTACGCATTCGCCCAGGCGTCCACGCCGAAGGCCGGCGTGGCATTCAAGTTCGGCGTGCTCGGCGCGGGCGTCGACGTCGCGGTCCCCGTCGGCAGCAAGGTCAACATCCGCGGCGGCTTCAGCGGCCTCAGCCTCAGCCACGAGTTCGAGGACGACGGCCTGGTGCTCGACGCCAACCTGAAGCTGCGGTCGGCCTCGGCGCACCTGGACTGGTTCCCGTTCGGAGGTGGCTTTCACCTCAGCCCTGGCGTGATGTTCTACAACGGCAACGAACTGCAGGCGACCGTTCGGGCCGACTCCGGCAGTACGTTCGACCTCGGCGATCGGACCTATCGCAGCAGCCCGACGGATCCCGTCCGTGGTGATGCGTCGGTCGTGTTCGAGCGCGTTGCGCCGAGCCTGATGATGGGGTGGGGCAATGCGGTGCCCCGCACGAAGCGGTGGAGCATTCCGTTCGAGCTGGGCGTCGTGTTCTCGAAGGCGCCCACCGCGACGCTGGGCCTGACGGGGAGCGTCTGCGATCCGAGCGGTGTGAACTGCCGCAGCGTGGCGACCGACGCGAGCGTGCAGGCGGATGTGCGGGCCCAGGAAGCCGACATCAACGACACGATCGACGTGCTGAGATTCATCCCCGTGTTCTCGATCGGGGTGGCGTTCAGCTTCTGACGCGGTATTACGCCGGCCGGGCGTCCTGACGTCCGGCCGCGGCCAGTCCGCCCGCTCGTTGCTGCAGCCACGCCATGTAGGCCACCAGGCAGAGCACGGTGAACGGCAGCGCCGCCAGCGATTTCGGTGTGCCCACCAGCGTCGTGGCGGTGGCGCCGATCATGATGATCACGAGGCCGAACGTGGCGAGCCTGGTCAGCACGGGCTTGATGCCGGTGGCGAGGGGCAGCACAAGCCCGAGCCCGCCGAGCAGTTCGCACACACCGATGAACCGCAGGAACCAGACCGGGAAATCCACGGGCCCGGCCATCTGCTCCGGGGTCATCACCAGCTTGCCCCAGCCGGCGAACAGAAATAGCAGCATCAGCACGCCGTGCAGCACCCATCGCCCGGCTGTCATTCGTCCCGTGTTCGTCACTGCACGCGCTCCGTCGGCCGCGCGTAGTGCGAAGCCACATAGTCGTCGACCAGCAGGCGGAAGGCCTCGGCCAGTTCTTCGTAGGTGCCCTTGAGCGTGGTCGCGTGCCGCCCGTCGATGTAGACGGGGCACGCCGGTTCCTCGCCGGTGCCGGGCAGTGAGATGCCGATGTTGGCGGCCTTGGACTCGCCGGGGCCGTTGACGACGCAGCCCATGACGGCGAGCGTCAGATTCTCGACGCCCTCGTACTGCTGCTTCCAGCGCGGCATCTGCTCGCGGATGTAGTCCTGCGTGCGCTCGGCCAGTTCCTGGAACGTCGAGCTCGTGGTGCGTCCGCAGCCGGGGCACGCCGTCACGCTCGGGGCGAACGCGCGCAGGCCAAGCGCCTGCAGCAGTTCGCACGCCGCGTAGACTTCCTCGCGGCGATCGCCGTTGGGCTTCGGCGTCAGCGAGATGCGGATCGTGTCGCCGATGCCTTCGTTCAGCAGCACGCCCATCGACGACGCGGACCACACGAGCCCCTTCATGCCCATGCCGGCCTCGGTGAGGCCCAGGTGCAGCGGCTGGGCGGTCTTCTTCGCGAGGTCGCGGTAGACGGCGATGAGGTCGCGCGGGCGGGAGACCTTGCACGAGATGATGATCTGGTCCTTGCGGAGCCCTGCCTCGAGCGCGAGGTCGGTCGACTGCAGCGCCGACAGCACCATGCACTCGTTGATGATTTCCTCAGCGGTCAGGCCGAGGTCGCGGTCGGTGTTCTGCTGCATCCGCGCGACGACCAGTTCCTGATTGAGCGACCCGCCGTTGACGCCGATGCGCACCGGCTTGCCGTGCTCGACGGCGACCTTGCAGATGGTGGCGAACTGCTCGTCGCGGCGGGCGCCGGTCCCCACGTTGCCGGGGTTGATCCGGTACTTGTCGAGCGCCGCGGCGCAGGCCGGGTACTTCGTCAGCAGCTGGTGTCCGTTGTAGTGGAAGTCGCCGATGAGCGGCGCGGCGCAGCCGGCGTCGAGCATCCGCTGCTTGATCTCGGGCACCGCCGCCGCGGCCTCCGGCACGTTGACCGTGACCCGCACCATGTCGGACCCGGCTTCGGCCAGCTCGATGCACTGCTGCGCCGTCGCGCGGACGTCGGCGGTGTCGGTCATCGTCATGGACTGCACGACGATCGGGGCGCCACCGCCCACCTGGACGTGGCCGACTTTCACGCCAACCGTCCTGTGGAGGCGAATCGGAGCAGGCATCACTCGATCATAATGTCGGGGTGAGCGATTCGACCACGCTGCAGTGCGGGTGCCGCGTCACCACCTCGCGCGACTTCCTGGGCCGTCTCATCGGAACCATCACGGAGCGGAGCGCGGCCTGCGCCCGCGACGACCATCAACCCGGCAAGGTGCTCGCGATGCCCGGGCGCGACGCGGCCCGGCCGGAGTAGACCGTGGACGCCCCCTCCGCCGGCGGCCCGACCGTGCTCTGGCGCCTCACGCGGGGCCGGTCGACGGCCCATGCCACGCTGCTCGGCACGGCGCCGCCCCTGACCATCACGTGGTTCTTCGATGGCCTGATGGATCGGGCCGAGAACTACGATTCGATGGACCTCGCGCTCGCGCGCTCCGACTATCTGCGCAGCATGCTGGTTGCGGAAGGCTGGGCCGAGGTCAGCGACCCATAGCGAGCAGCCCGCCGGAGATCGCCGCCAGTCCCCACATCGCCGGATGCACGTCGCGGGCCCGGCCTGTCGCCACGAAGAGCAGCGCGTGGGCGACGAAGCCCCACAGCAGCCCCTGAGTGATGGACAGCGTCAGCGGAATCAGCGCGAGCGTCAGGAACGCGGGCAGTGATTCCTCCACCCGCTCGAAGCCGATGCGGCCGGCCATCTGGAACATCGCCACGCCGACCAGTACGAGCACCGGCGCGGTGGCGTAGCCCGGCACGGCGGCGGCCAGCGGTGCGATGAACAGGCACGGCACGAAGCAGAGCGCCGTGACGACGGACGCGAATCCGGTGCGCGCGCCCATGCGGATGCCGGCGACGCTTTCCACGAAGGCCGTGCCTGACGACGTGCCGGCGAGCCCGGCCCCGAGCGTGGCCCACGCGTCGACGATGAGGCCCTCGCGCAGCCGGCGCGGCTCGCCCCGTTCGTCGGTCAGGCCGGACGCGGTCGCGACGCCCATGAAGGTGGAGACCGAGTCGAAGAGGTCCGTGAAGAGGATCGCGATGACCGACGGCAGCAGGGCCGGCGCGAGCGCCCCGCGGATGTCAAGCTGCAGGAAGACCGAGGAGAAGTCGGGCGCGCTGACGAGGCGCTCGGGTGGTGCGGCGTAGCCGAGTCCCCAGGCCACGGCGGTCACGCTGAAGATCGCGGCGAGGAACGCGAACGGGTTGCTGCGCCGCATCAGCGCCGCGGCGACACCGAGCCCCGCCAGCAGGAACAGCGCGCGGTGGTCGAGCACGCCGGGCTTCAGGAGCGTCGTCGCGTCCGGCGCGACGAGCCCGGCCGCGCGCAGGCCGATGAGCGTCAGCAGCAGCCCGATGCCTGCCGCCGCGCCGACCCGGAGCGCGGGCGGAATCGCGCGGGCCATCTGCTCGCGCAGCGGCGTGAGCGAGATGAGCAGGAAGAGCACGCCGGCCCAGAACACCATGCCGAACGCCGTCTGCCACGGCACGCCGTCACCGAGGATGACGGTGAAGGCGACGAACGCGTTGATGCCCATGCCGGGCGCGACGGCGAAGGGGAGCCGCGCGTAGAGACCCATCAGCAGCGTCATCGACGCCGCCACGAGTACAGTGGCCGTGGCCGCGCCGGAGAACGGGATGCCGGTGCCGGCCGTGGAGAGGATGGCGGGGTTGACGATCACGATGTAGGCCATCGTGACGAACGTCGTCAGGCCGCCGATGACGTCGAGCGTGCGCGGTGAGCGAACGTGTGGCGGAGCTGGCGCCGGTGCGGGTGGCGGGCCGGAGGCCGGGTCGGGCGTCGGGTGAGACATGGGTGCGGACGAGGACAACACAGTAACCGACATCGCCGTCGTCGGCGCCGGCGCGGCCGGGCTGTTCGCGGCCATCGCGGCGGCGGAAGCCGGGCCCGGGCTGCGCATCCTCTGCCTGGAGGGTGCGAAGACGGTCGGCGCCAAGATCCTCGTCAGCGGAGGGTCGCGATGCAACGTTACGAACGTCGACGTGACGGAGCGTGACTTCCGCGGCGGGCCGTCTCGTGTGGTGCGTCACGTGCTGCGTGCGTTTCCGGCACCGGCGGCGGCCGAGTGGTTCCGCCGCGCGGGCGTCGCGCTGCACGAGGAGGCGGGCGGGAAGCTGTTTCCGGACAGCAACCGGTCGCGCACCGTTCTCGATGCGCTGCTGCGGGAGTGTGCGCGGCTCGGCGTCGTCATCCGGACGGCGTCCCGGGTGACCGGCGTTACGCCGGCCGGTGACGGCTTTACCGTTGCCACCGCCGGCGGCACGGTGCGGGCATCTGCCGTGCTAATCGCGACCGGCGGGAAGTCGCTGCCGAAGTCGGGGAGCGATGGTTTCGGGTACGAACTGGCGCGCAGATGCGGGCATACCCTCGTGCCGCCGACGCCCGCGCTGGTGCCGCTCGTGCTGGAGGGGACGCCCTTTGCCGCGCTGGCCGGCGTCAGCCACGAGGCCGTGCTGACGGTCACCGATGGCGGCGTCCGCACGGTCATCACGGGGTCCCTGCTCTGGACGCACATCGGCATCAGCGGTCCGGCGGCGCTTGACGCGTCGCGCGTGTGGCTGCGTGTCGTGGAGGACGGGCGCCGCCCGTCACTGACGATGAGCGTCCTGCCGGGTCTGACGTTCGAGGGACTGGAACAGTGGCTGGTGGAAGGGGCGCGGGCGCACCCGCGCGGCACGCTGCGCAGCGAGCTGACGGCGCTCCTGCCGGCCGCCGTGCTCGATGCGCTGCTGCGGCACGCGGGCGTCGATCCGGGAACCACACTCGCGCAACTGTCGCGTGAGGCGCGCCGGGCGGCGATTCGCGGGTTGCTGGAGTTGCCCGTGCCGGTCTCGGGCAGCCGGGGTTACCAGTACGCGGAGGTGACGGCCGGCGGCGTGCCGCTCGACGAGATCGTCCCGGCGACGATGGCGTCGCGCGTGTGCCCGGGGCTCTATCTCGCGGGCGAGATCCTGGACGTGGACGGCCGGCTCGGTGGCTTCAACTTTCAGTGGGCCTGGTCGTCAGGCTGGATCGCCGGCCGCGCGATGGCCGCGTGGTGTGGAAGCGTGGGGCGAGGGGTCGGCGGGGCCGGCTGACGGTCAGACCGTGGCGGGCAGGTTGGCCGCCGCGTCCACGGCGGCGGCGAGGGCACTGGCCGTGACCCGGAAGTGGGAGCCGCTCCATGCAACCCGGCCATCACGCACGACGAGCGCCTGCGGTGTTTCGTGCCGCAGCGAAAAGTGCCGGGCAATCGCGTCCGAGAGGTCGCGCTGTTCCTGGACGGTCAGCGCCACGTAGGTGGCGTCGCGCGGGGCCTCCTGCAGGTGGGCCTGCAACTCTTCCCTGGCGACATGCGACGTGCCGCAGCTACGACTGTGCTTGAAGATCACCAGCGGCCGGTCGAACGAGCCGGCGATGAGCGCTTCCAGATGGGCGAGATCACCGATGGAGCCGAGGGATGTGGTCATGCTTGGAGGTGGTGCCTGAGGAGGGAATCGAACCCACACACCGGGTGACCGGTGGGAGATTTTGAGTCTCCTGCGTCTGCCAGTTCCGCCACTCAGGCCCCGAACAACGTCAGGCTCAGAGTATGGCACGCCGGCCGGCCGACCCCGCCGGACGGCGTGCCCGTAACACTTTGCGTTGCCTTCCCGAACCCTGCGGGTAGAGTTGCTCCAAGCTCAGCCATAATGGGCCAGAGCGCCCCGGCAAACACGCCGGATGCGCTCATGGCCAATGTGCGCCCGTGCCTGAACCTGCGCGCGGCGGCGGAACTCGGGGAGCGCCTTCACTGATGACCGCGGAACCCCCCGGCCCGGCCGCGCCGGCCTCCGGCTTCATTCTCATCGTCGACGACGACGCCGGCGTGGTGGAGGTGTTCGCTCACTGCCTGCGGCGCCACGGGTATGGCGTGCGGCTAGCGGCGACTGCCGAGGAGGTCCTGCGGACGCTCGACTCGGACGTGCCCCGCGCGATCCTCATCGACCTGCATCTTCCGGGCGCGGACGGGCTCGCCCTTCTGCGCCAGATGCGCGCGAAGGGACTGTCGACACCAGTTGCGTTGATCACCGGCGACTACTTCGTCGATGAAGTCGGCGCCGAGGAAGTGGCGCGCCTCGGCGCGGCGCTCCATTTCAAGCCGATCTGGGAGGACGAGCTGCTGAAAGTCGTGGAGCGGCTGGTCCACCCGTCCTGACACCCTGCTACATCAGCAGGGCGTCGACCCGATGCGCGTAGACGCGCTCGGCGCACGGTGACCACGCGAAAACCGTGAAGCGGCCGTCCTGCGAGGCCACGAGCGCCAGGGTGTCCCGCTGGTCGGAGACGAACTGCGCAGCCGAGACGTGGCGCGTGCCGCCGACCTGGCTTGGGTCCACTTCCGTGGCGACCGCGCCTTCGATTGGCTCCGTCATCACGATCCGGCTGACCGGCTCCGCGCCCTTCCGGCGGCCCAGCTTGGCGGCAAAGGCCAGCACGTCATAGCGGTCGGTCAGGATCGTCGCCCCGTCCACGGTCGTCAGGCCCGCGACGGCATCGACCGCGCGCGTGATCCGCTCGACCCAGTCGGCGTCGTCCTGTGGTTCCTGTGTCAGCGTCGCCAGCTCGTCAAACGGCGGCGTGACCGTGTAGGCGATCGGCTGCAGCACGGACTGCCGCCAGGTGTCGGACGTGGCCGGCACGACGATCAGCGTGCCTCCGCGCCCGTGGCGCCGCATGGAGACGGCGATCTGCACGAGGCAGTGATCGGCCGTGTAGTCCGAGCGCCGGGCGTCGAAGCGGAGCAGAGCCTCGAGGAGCGTGGGGCAGTCCGTCATCGTGGACGCCTGTTCGTCGATCACCTTGATGCGATCGCCCTCCAGCACCGCGACGTTGATGAACTTGCTCGACTGCGACCATGGACGGTGCTTGAGCACCAGGAGGCCCGGCGCGACCGTCTCGACGACGAAGCAGAGCGGCGGCACGGCGCGCGCCGTGCCCCACACCATCAGGCGGCCGTCCACCGGCCAGGCGCCGAGATGGATGCCGGGGCGTTCGACCGCCGGCGCGAGCTTGGCGAGCGTCGCCGGGTCCAGCGGAATCGCGCTCGAGAAGAGCAGCGGGAGTACGGCGGGCTCGGGCGGCACGAGCGCGAGCGAGATCTTCGGCAGCGTGCCCTCCTCGCGGCGCAGGCTCGTCCAGAACGCCGCGTCGATCATCGCGGCGATCGTGCCGAGATCGGGGAGCGGCGCGACGTCCGTCCGCGTGGCGGCGTCCTCGACGGCCTTCCGGTGGTGCTGCAGGTGGCCGTGAATGCGGCCGGCGACCGACACGGCGACGCGGTAGGCGGGCCCGCTCACTGGCCGGCCTCCGCGGTGACGTGATCGGCCGGCACGATGCCCTGCTGCTGGTAGATCTCCCGGATGCGCCGCCGCAGCTCGGGGAGGCGGAGCGCGAACCAGCCCGCGCTGGCGAGACAGACCAGTCCGCCCAGCCGGATCGTCAGCGGGGCGCCGAGGCGCTCGGCCACCACTCCCGCGAGCAGGCTCCCGACCGGGATCGTGCCGACGATCGCCATCGTGTAGAAGCCCATCACGCGGCCTCGGAACTGTTCGTCGACGACGGTTTGAATCACGGTGTTGCTGGACGCCATCTGCGAGATGAACCCCATGCCGGACACGGCGAGCATCAGTGTAGCCAGTCCTGTATGCCTCGCCAGGGAAAAGCCCGTCAGCCCCGCGCCGAAGAGCACCGTGCCCGTCAGGATGACGCTGCTGAGGCCACGGACCGACTCGCGCGAGGCCAGATAGAACCCGGACGCGAGCGCGCCGGCGCCGACCGAGGCCATCAGGAGCCCGAGCGTGTTGGGCCCGCCGCCGAGCACCTCCTTCGCCATCACCGGCATCAGCACCATGTAGGGCATGCCCATCACGCTCGCAATGGCCACGAGGATGAGGCACGTGCGGATGGGCACCGAGGTGCGCACGTAGCGCCAGCCATCGCGGATCTGGTCGATGGCCCGTGCGTGCGGGCGCGGAGCGGCCGGCGTGGTCCGCATGGCCGTCAGCGACCAGATCACGCCGAGGTAGCTCACGGCGTCCACGGCGAAGCACCACCCTTCGCCGACCGTGGCGATGAGCAGCCCGCCGATCGAGGGGCCCAGCACGCGGCTCCCGTTCACCATCATCGAGTTCAGCGCGATGGCATTCGACAGGTCGCGCCGGTCCTCGACCATCTCGACGACGAACGACTGCCGGGCCGGCATCTCGAACGCGTTGACCGCCCCCTGGATCAGCTGCAGCACGATGAGGTCGGTGATGGTGATGCGGCCCGTCAGCGTGAGGACCGCCAGCACGGCCGACTGGGCCGCCGAGAGCCACTGGGCGACCAGCAGGACCTGGCGGCGGTCCACCCGGTCCACCAGCGCGCCGGCGAACGGCGTGAGCACGAGCGCCGGAATCTGGCCGCAGAAGCCCACGAGCCCCAGCAGCAGTTCGGATCCCGTGAGGCGGTAGACCAGCCAGCTCGTCGCGATCCGCGTGATCCAGCTTCCGGCCAGCGAGACGGACTGGCCGCCGAAAAACAGCCGGTAGTTCCGGTGGCGAAGCGCCCGGGTGACGCGAGCAAAGGCCGAGGCGTCCGTGGGCACGCCCGATTGTCTCATGCGGGTGGCCGCCTGATGGCGTAAGCCGTGTGCTGACAATCGGTTCCGGGTGATGCGCCCATTCTCCGGCCCTTGCCTCTCCGGGGAGGCAAGGTGTAAAATTCGTCCACGATGTTCGACCGGAGCACCACGACGACGCGGATCTACACCACGGGCCATCGGTGCGCCTGTCGGTGTCTTCCCACGACAGGTCGCGGCGGGCCCCGGATCGTTCCCAGTCACCAGTAGGGACACATCGACATCGGGACCTTCAGCCCGCCGACCAGACAGGTCCGGCGGGTTTTTTGTTTTACGGCAGTTTCAGCGCGTTCCAGGCAGAGTGCGGAGCAGACGTGGCACGAGAAGCAACAGAGGACAGGCAGTCGTCAGCCGCCACCGGCGCTGCCGCGCCGCTGCGCGTGGCGGTGCTCGGCTTCGGCACGGTGGGGCAGTCGGTCGTCCGCATCCTGACGGAACGGCCGGAACTGGCGGCCGAACTGTCCCTGATTGCGATCTTCAACCGCAACGTCGCGAAGAAGCGCGCGGACTGGGTGGCGCCGGCCGTCACGTGGACGGATGACGTCGCCGCCGTGCTGGCCCTCAAGCCGGATGTGATCGTCGAGACCGTCGGCGGCGTCGACCTGCCGTACGGCTGGGTCTCGGCCGCGCTGAAGCAGGGGGTGTCCGTCGTCACGGCGAACAAGCTGTTGCTGGCGGCGCATGCGCCCGACCTGCTGTCGCTCGCGGCCTCGAGCGGCGCACGCCTCCGGTTCGAAGCCGCCGTGGCTGGTGGCGTGCCGATCATCGACGCCGTCCGGACGGGGCTTGCTGGCGACACGTTCACACGCGTCGTCGGCATCCTGAACGGCACGTGCAACTACATCCTCAGCCGCATGACCGGCGGCGATTCGATGAGCGACGCGCTCAGCGAGGCGCAGCGGCTCGGCTTCGCGGAAGCGGATCCGACGTCGGACGTCGACGGCCACGACGCCGCTGCCAAGCTGGCCGTGCTCGTCGGCGTGGCGTTCAAGCGCTACATCCGGACCGCGGAAATCCCGACCGGCTCCATTCGCCGCATCGACGCGATCGACTTCCGCTATGCGAAGCGTCTCGGCGGCACGATTCGCCAGATCTCGATGGCCGAGCTGGGCGCTGATGGCGCCGTGCGCGCATTCGTCGGGCCGGCGCTGGTGCCTGAGACGTCGAACTACGCCCGCAACACGGGCCCGCAGAACCTCGTCACGCTGACGGGCCGGTTCGGGGGGAACACCACATTCAGCGGGCAGGGCGCGGGCGGGCATCCGACGGCCGTGGCCGTCGTGTCGGATCTCATCGCGCTGGCCCGGCAGGGGCGGTCCGGTGTCGAGCCCGCCTGGACGCTGACGCCGGTGGCGCCTCCGCCCGCGCGGCCCTACTGCCTGCGCTTCAGCGTCAAGGACCGGCCCGGCATTCTCGCGTCCATCACCGTGGCGCTGGCCCGGCACGGCATCAACGTGGACGCCGTGCTGCAGGAGTCGGGCTTTCCGAAGGATCACCTCCCGTTTGTCGTCACGGTCGAGCCGTGCGACGCCACCGCGCTGGCCGGGGCGATGCGCGAGATTGAAGCCGAGGATTTCCACGCGGAGCCGGTGCTCGTGATGCCCGTGCTCCCTGGAGAGTGACCATGCAGTTGCGTTGCAGCAAACCGTGCGGCGTCGAGGCGTCGCGGCTCCGGGAAGACCGCGTGTGTCCGGAGTGCGCCGCGCCGCTCGAACTGGTGCCGGAACGGCCGAAGGCGTCCGCCGCGGAGTTGCGCGCGCTCTGGTCTGAGCGCCGGTCGTCGATCGAGCCGGCGGACCGGAGCGGCGTGTGGCGTTTCCGCGAGCTGCTGGCCGGGCTGACAGAGAGCGTCAACGACATCGTCACGCTGGGCGAAGGCAACACGCCCGTACTGAAGGGCCTCGCCACGGCGCGCTTCGCGGGCGTCAACGACCTGCTCATCAAGCACCTCGGCTGGAATCCGACGGGTTCGTTCAAGGACCTCGGCATGACGGCCGCCGTCACGCGGGCCGCGGTGCGCGGCGCGACGTTCGTGGCGTGCGCGTCGACCGGCAACACGGCGGCGTCGATGGCGGCGTACGCCGTTCGCGCCGGGCTCAAGGCGCGCGTGTTCCTGCCGGAGAACGTCGCCGCGGCAAAGGTGGCGCAGGCCGAAGCCTACGGCGCGGAGCTCGTGCGCGTGGGTGGCAACTTCGACGACGCGCTGGCCGGGATGCTGGAGGGCGCCGACACGTCCACCTACGTGCTGAACTCGCTGAACCCGTTCCGCGTGGCCGGACAGAAGACGTTCACCGTCGAGTTGATGGAACAGCTCGGCTGGAAGGCGCCTGACGTCATCGTGCTGCCCGGCGGCAACCTCGGCAACGTATCGGCCGTGGGCGTCGCGCTCGAAGACATGATGGCGCTGGGCCTGATCGACCGGCTGCCGCGCGTGGCGGTGATTCAGGCCGAAGGCGCCAACCCCTTCGTCCGGATGTGGAAGAGCGGGGCGTCCGAGCTGACGCCGGTGAAGGACCCGAAGACGATCGCCACGGCGATCCGGATCGGCGCTCCCGTTTCGTGGCGGAAGGCCGTGCGCGCGCTGAAGCTGACCAACGGCACGACGATCGACGTGCCGGACGATCAGATCGCCGAGGCGCGCCAGGTGATCGGCCGCGACGGCATCGGCTGCGAGCTGGGTTCCGCGGCGGCGCTGGCCGGCATCAAGTCCCTGCGGGCGTCTGGCTGGATCGGTGAGCAGGAGCGGGTCATCTGCATCCTGACCGGCCACCTGCTCAAGGAGCCCGGGACGACGGAATCCAAGCCCGAGCCGGAAGTCGCGCGAGCGCGCGTGGAGAGCGGGTGCTGACCATCGCCGTTCCGGCGTCGGTGGCCAACCTCGGCCCCGGATTCGACACGCTCGCCGTGGCCGTGCAGGTGTATCTGCGCGTGCGGCTCGTCTCGCTGACCCCGGACGGTCAGGGGACGGTCACGGTGCGGCAGGCGAATCCGCCGGTGCCGGCGGAGAACGGTGTCGAGCGCGCGTACCGGTCGCTGGCCGCGCGTGTGCCGGCCGGCCTGCCATCCATCGTGATCGACATCGAGAGCGACATCCCGATCGGTTCCGGGATGGGCAGCAGCGCCGCGGCGACCGTCGCCGGCCTGCGTCTGTTCGAGCACGTCGTTGCGCCGTTGCCTGAGGACGAACTGCTGGCGGCGGCGACCGCGCTCGAAGGTCATCCCGACAACGCTGCTGCGGCGATACGCGGCGGGATGGTCGCGGCACTCGAACACGAAGACGGCCGCGTCAGCGTGGCAGCGCTGGAGTGGCCCGCGGCGATCCGCCTGCTGATTGCGACGCCCGCCCGGCCGCTCGCGACGAAGGAGGCCCGGAAGGTCGTGCCGCAGAGCTACTCCCGCGCCGATGCGATCTTCAACCTGCAGCGCGTGGCCCGGCTGATGCACGCCGTAGCGACCGGTGACGGGGCGTCGCTCGGCGAGGCGTTGAAGGACCGGTTTCATCAGCCGCAGCGCGCGGCGCTGATTCCCGAGCTGGCCCCGGCGCTGGCGCTGGACGATCCCGACCTGCTGGGCGTGTGCCTCAGCGGCGCCGGGCCGTCGATCGTGGCGTTCGCGCAGAACGGGCGCGATCGCATCACGGGCAAGCTGGAAGCGATCTACCGGGCGTCGGGGACGCCCGTGACCGTGCGTGACGTGTGTGCCGAGCCGCTGGCGGTGGAGACCGTGGCGGCCGGAGCGAGAGGATAGACGATGAGCTTCGTGACAGGTCTGGAATGTCACCTCTGCGGGAAACGGTATCCCGCCGAGGCGTCGTGGGTGTGCAGCGACTGTCTCGGTCCGCTGAAGGTCACCTACGACTACGCAGCCATGAAGGGCGTGGTGACGCGCGCGCTGATTGAGTCGCGCCCGCACTCGCTGTGGCGGTATCGCGAGCTGCTGCCGGTGGAGGAGCCGAAGACCGGCTTCAACTCCGGCTTCACGCCGCTGGTCAAGGCCGACCGGCTGGCGAAGGCGCTCGGCGTCCGCGAGCTCTACATCAAGGACGACTCGGTGAATCACCCGACGTTCTCCTACAAGGACCGCGTCGTCTCGGTGGCCGCGACCAAGGCCGTCGAGTTCGGCTGCACGGTGTTCGGCTGCGCGTCCACCGGCAACCTCGCCAACAGCGTGTCGTCGCACGCGGCGCGCCTCGGCCTGGACTGCATGGTCTTCATCCCGAACGACCTCGAGCCGTCGAAGGTGCTGGGCTCGGCGATCTACGGGCCGAAGGTCTTCGCCGTCGCCGGCAACTACGACGACGTGAACCGCCTCTGCACGCAGCTGGCGGATCGCTACGGCTGGGGCTTCGCGAACATCAATCTCCGCAGCTACTACGCCGAAGGCGCCAAGACGATGGGTTTCGAGGTGGCGGAGCAGCTCGGCTGGCGTTTCCCGCAGCACCTGGTGTCGCCCGTGGCCGGCGGCACGCTGCTGCCGCGGATCCTGCGCGGGTTCGAGGAGTTCAGGGAGCTCGGTCTGGTCAGCGGTGAGCTGCCGAAGATCCACGCGGCCCAGCCGGCGGGGTCGTCCCCGGTCATCAACGCGCTCGAGGCGGGTCTCGACTTCCCCGAGCCGGTGCGTCCGCAGACGATCGCGAAGTCGCTCGCCATCGGCAATCCGGCGGACGGCTTCCAGGTGATCGCGTCGCTCAAGCGGACGGGCGGCACCGGCGCGTCGGCCACCGACGACGAGATCCTCGATGCCATCGAGCTGCTCGCGCATACCGAAGGCATCTTCACGGAGCCGGCCGGCGGCACCACGCTCGCGTGCACGAAGAAGCTGATCGAGCGCGGCGCGATCAGGCCGGACGAGTCGGTGGTCGTCGTCATCACGGGCAACGGCTACAAGACCGCCGACGTGATGCGCGACCGGATGCCCGAGTCGATTCAGATCGGCAAGGGGATGAAAGACTTCGAAGCGGCAGTCGCGGGCACGCCCGTGTTCGCCGGCCGCTGAGGGAGACGAACGGTACACATGCTGCCAGCCGATATCGACGCCCGCCGCGACGAGTTCGAGGCCATGAGCCCGGTGGACCTGCTGACCTGGGCCGCCGGACGCTTCGGGGACGGGCTCGTATGCCTGTCGGCGCTCGGCGCCGAGGACTGCGTGCTGGTAGACGTGATCGGACGGCACAAGCTGCCGATCCGGATCAAGACCATCGACACGGCGGTGCTGTTCCGCGAGACCTACGCGCTCTGGTCGAAGCTGGAGGCGCGCTACGGCATCAGCATCGAAGGCCTTCGGTCGGTGCTGATACCGGACGCCGGCCCGACGGCGCCGGAGATCGATCGCCTCTGGGAGCGCGAGCCGGACAAGTGCTGCCACGCGCGGAAGGTCGTCCCGTTGAAGAACGAGCTGAGCACGCGCCAGGCGTGGATCACGGGGATCCGCCGCCAGCAGAGCGAGACGCGGAAGCACGCGAAGGTCGTCGAGTGGGATCAGGCGTTCGGCCTGGTGAAGATCAACCCGCTCGCCGCGTGGACCCTCGAGGAGATGTGGGCCTACATCAAGGAACACGACGTGCCCTACAACCCGCTGCATGACCAGGGGTACCCGAGCATCGGCTGCGAGCCGTGCACGTCGCCCATCGGCGCGGGTGAGGACATTCGGTCGGGGCGGTGGCGCGGCCGCGACAAGACGGAGTGCGGGCTGCACGTCGCGCCTGCGATCCTGGTGAAGTAGCTCGATGCCTGATCCTCTCTTCCCGCTCTTCCTGAAGCTGACGGGCCGCCCGGTCCTCGTGGTCGGCGCCGGCCCGGTCGGTGCGGGGAAGGCCGCGAGCCTGCTGAAGGCGGGCGCCCGCGTCACGATCGTCGCGCCGGAGATCTCGTTCGACGCCGCGGCGCTGCCCGTGACACTCGTGCGCCGGGAGTTTCAGGAATCGGACCTCGACGGCGCGTGGCTGGTCGTGGCCGCCGCGCCGCCTGAGGTGAATCGCGCGGTGCTCGCTGCAGGTGAGGCCCGCCAGGTATTTGTGAACGCGGTCGACGACCCCGCGCATGCGTCCGCCTACACGGGCGGCGTCGTCTCGCGTGGCGACGCGACGATCGCGCTGTCCACGGCCGGTCTCGCGCCCGCTGTCGCCGGTCTGCTGCGCGAAGCCCTCGACGACCTGTTGCCGGCGGAGCTGGCCGAATGGGTGCGCGAGGCCACGCGTCAGCGCGAGGTCTGGAAGCGCGACGGCGTACCGATGG
Source organism: uncultured Bifidobacteriaceae bacterium (assembly GCA_964400405.1). Classification (GTDB taxonomy): domain Bacteria; phylum Acidobacteriota; class Vicinamibacteria; order Vicinamibacterales; family UBA2999; genus CANKJK01. The sequence goes on from CAYNUO010000010.1 coordinate 54,688, forward strand.
AGCAGCGGCGGGGTCGCCTGCTGCAGCGGCTCAACGAGATCTACGCCCGGCGCACGCTCGATGTGGACGCCGCAACGCTGGATGCCCGTCTCGACGCGGCGCTCGCGGAGGCGCCCGCGTCCGCCACGAGGGGCAGTCGCGGCTTCGTGTCGCTCGTCGGCGCGGGCCCCGGCGACCCGGCGCTGTGGACCGTCCGCGCGGCCGAGCGCATCGCCGAGGCGGACATCGTGTTCTACGACGCGCTGGCCGATGGGGAGGCGCTGGCCGGACGGACGAAGGCCCGGTGCTTCTCGGTGGGCAAGCGGGCCGGCGGCCGCGGGGTGTGCCAGGAGACGATTCACGGCCTGCTCATCAGGTCCGCGAAGCGCGGGCGCCGTGTCGTACGGTTGAAGGCAGGCGATCCCTTCGTGTTCGGCCGCGGAGCCGAAGAAGCGATCGCCCTGGCCGAGGCCGGCATCCCGTTCGAGGTGGTGCCCGGCGTGAGCGCGTCGATCGCGGCGGCAGGGCTTGCGGGCATTCCGGTGACGCACCGGGGTGTCGCAACGGCGTTCCTCGTGGTGTCGGGCCACCA
>CAYNUO010000010.1:55358-62342 GCA_964400405.1 uncultured Bifidobacteriaceae bacterium
GGGGTGATTGTAGTGGGAGATGTCGTGGGCGTGCGTGGACTGGTCACGCGGCTTGCGGCCAATGATCGGCACGAGCAAGGGGAGGTACGGCATGGCCGTTACTGACGACACGACCACATACGGCCGGGCGGCACTGCGCTTTTCGGACGAACGGGACGTTGACGAGTTCGCGGAGAAGCTGGCGCAGTTCGAGGCGGGTGTGATGCCGCCGGAGGAGTGGCGGAAATACCGCCTCGTCCGGGGCACCTACGGGCAGCGCGGCCCGGAGTCCATGCTGCGCGTGAAGCTGCCGCAGGGTGTGGCCAACGTTGAGCAGCTCGAGGCGCTGGCCGTGGTCGGCGAGCGCTTCTCGCGCGGGTTCGGGCACATCACGACGCGGCAGAACGTGCAGTTCCACTTCGTCCAGCTGAGCGAGGTGGAAGCGGCGCAGCGCATCCTCGCGAAGGCGGGCCTGACGATGCGCGAGGCGTGCGGCAACGCCGTGCGCAACATCACGGCGTGCCCGTTCGCCGGCGTCTCCGAGGACGAGGTCTTCGACGTCCGTCCGTACGGCGAGGCGACCACGCGCTACTTCCTGCGGCACAAGCTGGCGGCCGTCCTGCCGCGCAAGTTCAAGATCGCGTTCGAGGGCTGCGCGACGGATCATGCCGTCACCGCCATCAACGACGTCGGCCTGCGCGCCCGCATCCAGGATGTGAACGGCGTGCCGACGCGCGGCTTCCGCGTCACGGTCGCCGGCAGCACGTCGATCATGTGCACGACCGGCTACCTGCTGTACGACTTCCTGCCGGCCAACGAGCTGTTCGAAGTCATCGAGGCGATCCTGCTCGTCTACCACCGTCTGGGCGATTACCAGCACCGCCAGCGGAATCGGTTGAAGTTCCTGATCAAGGCGATGACGTGGGACAAGTGGCGGGCCGAATACGAGGCCGCGCTCATCGAGGTGCGGGCCGAGGGACGGAAACCCATGCCGTTCGACCCGGAGCACCCACCCGTGGAGGCTGCGCCGGAAGGACAGCGCCCGTCGGCGCCGACGGCTACAGAGATCGCCACGCTGGTCACGGCCACGAAGACGACGGGGCCGGGCCTGCATCCCAGCCAGGTCAAGCTGAACGTCCTGTCCGAGAACTACAGCCGGTGGGCCGAGACCAACGTGCGGAAGCAGAAGCAGGCCGGCTACTACGCCGCGACCGTGCGTCTGCCGCTCGGCGACATGACCTCGGGCCAGATGCGCGCCATCGGCCTCATCGCCCGCGCGTACGGCGATGGCGAGGTGCGCGTGACGCCGCAGCAGAACCTGGTGATCCGCTGGGTGCCGGAGATCCATCTCCGCAAGCTGTGGGCCGCGGTCCAGCAGGCCGGGCTCGGCGGAGCCGAGGCCGACACCATTGCCGACGTGCTGAGCTGCCCGGGTGCGGAGAGCTGCCGGCTGGCCGTCACGCACTCGAGGAGTCTCGGCCGCGTGCTGACCGAGTTCCTGTCGGGCCGGCCGGACCTCGTGGCGGCCGCGGACGGCGCGGACATCAAGATCAGCGGCTGCCCGAATGGTTGCGGTCAGCACCACATCGCCACCATCGGCTTCCAGGGCAGTGTGCGCCGCCTGGGCGGCAAGCCTGTTCCGCAGTATTTCGTGATGATTGGCGGACAGGTCGGGGCTGAACGCGCCGACTTCGGCCGTGTCGTGGCGAAGATCCCGGCGCGTCGCCTCACCGAAACGGTCGAGCGGCTCGTGCTGCACTATCGCGACCATCACGTCGGCGAAGAGCGCGCGGCAGACTTCTTCCGCCGGATGACGACCGAGGATGCCAAGCGCGTGCTCGGCGACCTCGAGGGGCTGACGCTCACCGACGTGAAGCCCGAGGATTACATCGACCTGGATCAGACCGGAGACTTCAATCCGGAGGTCATGGACGGAGAGTGCTCGGCGTAGCACTCTCCACGGCGGAAATGCGCGTAGACTAGCGCCACCTGATGAGCAAACTGAAGGTGGCCGTCCTCTACGACCGCATCCTGGTCGAAGAGGGCGACGACGCCGCGGCTGCGGAGAAGGCGCCCGTCACGAGGACCCTCGACAAGAAGGAAGTCGAGGAGGAGGTGGCGGACGTGCTCGCGAAGCAGGGGCACGAGTCGTTCCTGATTGAGCTGGACGGCACCGCGAAGAGCCTCCAGGCCCTCGCAAAGCTCGACTGCGACCTCATCTTCAACCTCACCGAGTCCTTCGGTGAGGATGACACCGCGGACTTCAAGATCGCCGGCTTCCTGGAACTGCTGGGCAAGCGCTACACCGGGTCCGGCACCCGCGGGCTGATGCTCGCCCAGGACAAGGCCATCGCGAAGAAGATCTTCGCCTTCCACGGGATCCGCACGCCTGTCTTTGCCAGGAGCTTCCGCGGCCGGCTCGACTTCTCGCACGACCTGCAGTTCCCGGTGATCGTGAAGCCCGCCCGCGAGGACGGATCCATCGGGATCGAATTCAGCGCGGTGGTCAGTTCCATCAAGGAGCTGATGGAGCGGATCGACTGGCTGCATCAGCACTTCGATTCACCCGTCCTCATCGAGGAGTACGTCGAAGGCCGTGAGATCTACGTCGGCGTGCTCGGCAACGACAAGCCGGAAGCGCTGCCGATCGTGGAGCTGGATCTGTCAAAGCTGCCCGAGGGCACGCCGAAGATCGCCTCGGCGGAAGTGAAGTGGGGGAAGGGGACGAAGGCGTATCGCGACACCAAGTCGAGCATCGCGGTCGACCTGCCCGATGACACGGTCGCGCTCGCGCAGCGGACCGCGATCGCGGCCTATCAGGCGCTCGAGCTCCGCGACTACGGCCGCGTGGACATGCGGCTGCAGCCGGATGGCGCGGTCCAGGTGATCGAGGTCAATCCCAACCCGTGGCTCAGCTCCCGGGCCGAGCTGGCGATGGCCGCCCGCAAGTCGGGCCGGACCTACCCGCAGCTCGTCGCCGAGATCGTCGATCTCGCGCTCGCCAGAGTCTGACCGGGGTCCTGAGAGTTCCCTCGGGTAACCCCAGCGCCGGCGGTGATCGTCAGAACATTGACGTTCAACGGCAGGCGCCGTGCAGTTCTTCCCAACTCATACGCCCATACGGACTTAGCTCGTTCGACGCGCGGGGTGCGCCCGGAACAGGATTGCAGCGGACGGGCTGGAATGAGGGATAAACTGTAAAAAACGGCCTGTTTTCGGCCAGATTCCGTTGCGGATGGGCGGTTCGGCACCGTATAATGAAACCACTTTCGGCGGGTTTTCTTCCTACCATCCAGGCTATTTCCACAACGGGGGACGCGTGACTTTCAAGGTTGGTGACAAGGTCATCTACCCGAACCATGGTCTCGGGATCGTTGAACGGATCGAAGAGAAGACCATTCTTGGTACGACCTGCGGTTTCTTCCATCTCAGAATCGTCGGCAATGACACAACCGTGCTCGTCCCCGTGGCGAACGTGGACGGCGTCGGCCTGCGCAAGGCGATCGAGGACGAAGAGGTCGAGCGGATTTTCGGTCTGCTGAGCGACGGCAAGATCGACAACCACCAGAACTGGAAGGGCCGCTTCAAGGACAACTCCGACAAGATGCGCACCGGGTCGATCTACGACATGACCGATGTGCTGAAGAGTCTGACCTTCCTGGCCAAATCGAAGAGCCTGTCGTTCCGCGAGAAGCGGATGCTGGATCGGGCGAAGGCCCTGATCGTGTCCGAGATCTCGGAGGTCATCCGCGCCAAGGCCGTGGAAATCGAGGCGCAGGTGGACAGCGCCCTCGAGAAGTGTTTCGTCGTCAAGGCCCGCAACGTCGCCCGCTCGGCCGCGCGTGCCAAGACGGCCAAGGCCGCCAAGGCCAAGGTGCTCCCCGCGAGCGCCCCGGTCGTCCGGCGGGCTGCCGCTCGAGCATCGTAGCCCTCATACCACTTCGATGCTGTGAGCCCGGGCCGGCACGCCACCGGCCCGGGTTTTCTTTGTACAGAGATACCCCATGGCCGCCGTCCGCTCGATCCTCGCCTACCTCATCACGCTGATCTACATCGCGATCGCCGGACCGGTCGGCGTGCTGATTGCGGTCGTCTTCCGCTGGAAGTGGGGGCTCTACCGGCTCGGCCACGCCGGCACATGGCTCGCCCTCCGGTCAGCCGGCATCCGCTACCGCGTGACCGGTCTCGAACATGTGCCGGCCGGGGCCGTCGTGTTCTGTTCGAATCACGAAAGCAACGTCGACCCGCCCGTGCTGTTCAAGGTGCTGCATCCGCAGCTGCACGTGCTCTACAAGGCGGAGCTGCACAAGTTCCCGATCATGGGCACGGTGTTCGACGTCGGTGGCTTCGTGCCGATCGACCGCGGCGACCGCGAACGGGCGATGGCCTCGATTGCCCGCGGGGCGGCCGCCCTCCGCGCGGGCCTGTCGTTCCTGATCTTTCCGGAAGGTACGCGCAGCCGCACCGGGGACCTGCTGCCCTTCAAGAAGGGGGGCTTCATCATGGCCCTCCAGGCACAGGTGCCGATCGTGCCGGTGGCCGTCACCGGAGGCCGCGCGGCCATGCGGAAGGGCAGTGCGTTCGTCTACCCCGTGACGGTCCGCGTGCGGGTGGGCCAGCCGATCCCCACGGCCGGGCTGGGCATCTCCGACAAGGAAGCGCTCATTGCGCGCGTGCGCGGCGCGATCCAGCAGTTGCTGAACGACGAGAAGGCCGAAGGGCAGGGCGCTACCGCGCGGTCCTGAACGTCAGCGTCCAGGGCACCAGCGGCACCTTGTCGAAGCCCCGGATCCCCCCGAGCAATTCCACCTTCACGGGCATGTCCGCATCGAGCGGCCGGGCGAAGCTGATCTCGAGCGCGTGCGCGCCGGCGTCGTAGCGCACCTTCCACTCCGGCACCTTCAGATCGGTCGGGCCGGTGTAGGAGATCCGCACCTGATCCACGAGCGTCGTCTGGTCGATGTTGCGTGAAAACTGCACCCGCAGGCGCGCCGTCAGCGCGACGTCGCCCTCGTCAGCCGTCGGGTCGCTGAAGACGACCTCGACCGGCGGTGACGGCGGTGGCGGCGCGGGTGCCTCGCGCTCCGTCGTCACCACGTCGGGCTGCGTCGTCTCCGCCAGCGTCGTGCCTTCCAGGCGCACCAGGCCGCCCGCCGCCCTCACCGTGCCGGTGACGGACAGCCAGTACCGGCTGTCGACCCTTGCCTCCACGTTCAGGTCGAAGCCCTTGCCCTTCGGCCGGAGGCCGGTGACCCACACCGAGGCATCGCCGTTCTTCAGCACGAAGTCCGACGTGCTGACCCTGGGTGTGCCCGGCTGGTCGCCGAAGAGATTCCGTCCCCGGAACTGGCCCGCCACCGTGACCACCTGTCCGTCGTACTTCCACGGTTCGAGTGCCAGCGTTCGGATGCTCAGCGGGGATCGGGCGGGCGCCTCGCTGACACGGTCGACGCGCAGCAGCAGTTCCTCGCCGGGCCGTGGCCACGTCTCCGTGGCGGTGCGTTCGTAACCCGTCAGCCGCGGATCGGTCGGGTCCAGCTTGCCCACGTCGACGAACGTGCCGCGGGCCTCGACCGCGCCGTCCGGTGCAGTCGCGCCGGGCGGCAGCAGGAGCCGCATCTCGTGGGTCTCGGTCCGGAGCGAGACCCGCCCGGCCGTCCGTGCCACCGAGCCCCGCACGATCACCGTCTGCAGATGAAAGTAGGACGGGAACTGACGGAGGCCGTCGAGGGTCGTCAGGCGAGCCGGTGCCTGCGCCGACGGGGTGACGGCCAGCAGGACGACCGCCAGGACGCCGAGGTGCAACCGCATGCGCTGATTGTACGGGGCCGGACCAGCCCGGGCTTTCGGTACAATCGCCAAACCCGTGAAGGCGTCCCAGAAACGTCGGAATTCGTCGGACCAGATTTCGGAGCTCACGACCAACCGGCTGTCGGTCTACCTGCGCTGCCTGTCCGAACTCGAGGCGGCCGGCGTGCAGACCACGTCCTCCCAGATGCTCGCCGCGCAGTTCCGGCTGAACGCGGCGCAGATCCGGAAGGATCTGGCCTACTTCGGCGAGTTCGGCGTGCGCGGCGTCGGGTACTACGTGCGCGACCTCAAGCGCCAGCTCCGGCAGATCCTCGGGCTGGACAAGAGCCTCCGCGTCGCCATCATCGGCGCCGGCAATCTTGGTCTTGCCCTTGCGGACTACGCGGGTTTCAAGAACGAAGGCTTCGAGATCGTCGCCCTCTTCGACTCTGCCGTCGACAAGGTCGGCCAGCAGTCGAAGGGCGGCGTGCCCATCCACGGCATGCGGGACCTGAAGCGTCTGGGACGGCGGATCGACATCGTCGTGATTGCCGTGCCGGTCACCGGCGCCCAGGTGGTGGCCGACCAGGTGGTGGCGCTCGGGATCAAGGCCATCCTGAACTTCACGCCCGTCTCGCTGACCGTTCCGCCCAACGTGAAGGTGAAGAGCGTGGACTTCACCGTCTCGCTCGAAAGCCTGTCGTTCTATCTCGCCAGTGGAGCCAGCACCCCGAATGCCCGCGCATAGGCTCTCCCACGTCGACGCGAAGGGCCGCGTGACGATGGTCGACGTCACGGACAAGGCGGTCACGGACCGCGTGGCGGTCGCCCGCTGCGAGATCGCGATGAGCGCCGGCGCACGGAAGGCCATTCGCACCGGTGCGGTTAAGAAAGGCGATCCCCTCCAGGCCGCCAGACTGGCCGGCATCATGGCTGCCAAGCAGACGTCGGCGCTGATCCCGCTCTGTCACCCGCTCCCGATCTCGCACGCCGACGTGCAGATCGTCCCGACCAGACGCGGCTACCGGATCGAGGCGTCGGTGCGGACCACGGCGAGGACGGGTGTGGAAATGGAGGCGCTGACCGCGGCGTCGGTCGCGGCCCTCACCATCTACGACATGGTGAAGGCTGTCGACAAGACGATGGTCATCGACGGGCTGGCCGTCGTCGAGAAGCGCGGAGGCAGGTCCGGCACGTATCGCCGCTCGACCGCAT
>CAYNUO010000011.1:0-24947 GCA_964400405.1 uncultured Bifidobacteriaceae bacterium
TCGCGAACAAGAAGACCTTCCTCGAGGACAACTCGCAGTATCCGCGGAAGGTGCGCATCGGCTGAGCGGCCGGCTCAGCGGGGCTTGATGCGGGCGAGCCGTTCCTTCGCCTTGTAGACCCAGTCGGCGTCCTCGGGGCCCCACTCTTCAATCGCGGGCGCCTCGAGCACGCGCTGCAGCAGTGACCGCGCCTCGTTCGGGCGGTCCTCCTCGATGAGTTCGGCGTAGTAGATGAGCGCCAGCCGGTTGTACGGGTCCACCGCCAGCGCCTGCTTGTAGTACCCCTCGGCCTTGCCCTTGTTGCCGCCCAGCAGCCTCGGCACCCGGGCGTACCACCGGCCCAGCGCCGCCTCGGCCGAGCCGAGCTGCCAGCCGGCCTGGATCGCCAGCACTTTCTCCAGCGCGTCCTTGATGCGGCCGCGATACTTCAGCCCCTGGCTCATGCCGAACGCCTCGGCGAGCGTCCCCATGTTGGCCGCCATCCAGAAGTGCCCTTCGGGACGGTCGCCCGCAAGCGTCACGGCCGTCTCGCCCGCCTGCACGCCACGTTCGAGCGCCGCCCGCCGCTGCTCCTCCGTGCCGTGCGAACCGAGCCAGTAGCAGGCGCGGGCCAGCTTCCAGGCCGCTTCGAAGTCCGTGGCGGCGGTGGCGGCCCACACGTCCGCGGCGGCCTCGGCGTTCGGGCGATGGATGCGGCCGCGATAGAGCTCGTCAGGATTGGCCGGCGCGATCGCGCCCGGCTGGGGCGGCGCCGGCTCCTGCGCCTGCGGTCCTCCTCCGAGGACGGTCAGCACGAGGGCGGCAATCGGTAGAACGGCTGGCATGCGCACCAGCCGCAGCTTAATCCTTCTTTACCTTGACGCCGAAGTTGAACCGCGACTCGGCGTCCTCGGCCAGCGTGACGGGCAGGCCGCGCGCCTGCATCATCTCGCGCAGCACGGCGATGAGCTCCGGCCGGCTGCCGATCATGCCGATGAAGTTGTCCTCGCCGTTCGCGATCTGAATCGGCACGAGGCCGCGCTTGTTCTTCAGGTCCAGCTTCGCGCCGGCGTCCACGAGAATCCGGATGAACTCGGGCGAGTTCCGGTGCATGGCGCCATGAAGCGCCGCCTCGCCGGTCTTGTTCAGCTCGTTGACGTCGAACTTCCCCTTCCCCAGTTCGAGTGCCAGCTTCAGCGCGGCGATGCCCTCGGCGTCCGTGCCGCTGTCCTCATTGGGGTTGAACATGTCCACGCCGGCCGCCACCATCACGGCGTTGCTGCCGGTCGCGTTCTTGTGGAACACGTCGGCGCCGTGGTCGGCCAGCAGCCGCATCATATCGGTGTCGCCGCCCTTCGCCGCGAGCAGGAACGGCGTCGCCTTCGGGCCGAAGAACCCGCGCCAGCCGTCGTTGAACGGCTTCTCCGTAAGGCTGTCGACCTTCGCGCCGGCCTTGAGGAGCTTCTGCGCCAGCTCGAAGCTGCCCATCCGGCCCTTGGTCAGCGGGTGCGGGAACTGCCCGATGTTCAGGTTGCGGACGCGGACGACCTGGATGAGCGGCGTCCAGCCCGGGCCGGCGTGGTTGACGTCGGCACCCTTGTCGATCAGATAGGCGGCCGTTTCGTACGCCGCGTTGGCGATCGCCAGCGTCAGCAGGCTCATGCCGGCCACGGTTTCCTCGTTGACGTCCGCGCCCGCCTCGACGAGCGCGCTGACCGCCTCGGTATGGCCCGCCCTGGTGGCGAACTGGACGGCCTTGAAGGGGTCGATCCGCGGGGTCACGCGCTTGTAGATGCTCGCGCCTTCGGTGATGTCCTTCGGCGCGGCAGGGCCGCGCGAAATCAGGTTGATGTCGGCGCCCTTCTGCACGAGGAGACGGACGACATCCGCGTGCCCCTCGGCGGCAGCCCACATCAGCGCGGTCTGTCCGCGCGTGGACTCGACGGCATTGACGGCCGCGCCATGCTCCAGCAGCGCGGCGGAAACACTGGCATTACCAAGGCGCGCGGCCGTCATCAACGGCGTCTCGCCGCCGGTCGCCGGCGCATTGGCGTTCGCGCCGGCCTTCAGCAGCCGCGAGACCACGGCCGCGTTGCCGCTCTCGACCGCGAGGGCCAGCGGCGCCACGCCGTACGCGTTCACGGCCGTGGCCTTCGCGCCCGCCTGCAGCAGCGCGTCCACCACCGCGGCATCACCACGGTGGGCGGCCCAGTGCAGCGCCGTCGACCCGTCCGGCGCGGTCGCGTTGACGTCGGCTTTCGCCGCGATGAGGGCGCGCACGTCCTGCGCGGATCCGTTCCGTGCGGCGTCGATGATCGCGGTCGCCGGCGCCGCGGCCACCGGCGCTGCCGCGAGGACCAGCGCCGTGGACAGCGCACACCCGAGCGCGAGCAATCTCCGCATGCGGCTCATCCCTGGAGGCTCTGCCGGCCCGTGCTGTCGCCGATCTGGTCGATGTGGACGTCCACCGTATCCAGCACCGACAGACACAGGTTCATGAACGGGTCGTCGAACTTCGCCCGGACGTGGGCACCCGGCCTGTGCGCACCGGCCGCCGACCCGAGGAGCACGACGGGCAGGTTGTGCGGACTGTGCATGTTGCCGTCCCCCATGCCGCCGCCGACCAGGATCATCGAGTGATCCAGCAGCGAGCCGTCGCCATCCGGCGTCTTCGCGAGGCGGTCGGCGAGGCGGGCGATCAGCTTCATGTGGTAGACGTCGATCTTCCCCTTCTTCTCGATGTTTTCCGCGCGGTTGCCGTGGTGCGAGATGTCGTGATGCGCCTCGGAGACACCCACTTCCGGATACGACCGCAGGCTCAGCTCACGCGCGAGCTGGAAGGTAGCCACGCGCGTCATGTCCGTGCGGTACGCGAGCGTCATCAGGTCGAACATCAGGTTCGAGTGCTCTTCGAAGATCGCCGGAATGCCGAACGGCTTGTCGATCCCCTCCACCGCCGACGCGTTCCGCGCGCCGGTCGCCTGGATCCGGCGCTCGACGTCGCGCACCGCGTCCAGATACTCGTCCATCGTCACCCGGTCGGCGGGCCCCACGGCCTTCTGCAGGCGCGCCAGGTCGCCGGTCAGTGAATCGAGAATGCTGCGGTCGCGCTTGAGCCCGGCAAGGCGCGAGGCGCCGGGGCCGCCGTCGCCAAAGAGGCGCTCGAAGACGACGGCCGGGTTCGTCTCCATCGGCAGCGGCCGGTTGGCCGACGCCCACGAGAACGTGTTGATGTAGGTGCAGCTGTAACCGCCCTCGCAGCCGCCGACGACGAAGTTGGGCTCGAGTGCGAGCTCCAGCGACCGGAGCGGCGTCTCCTTGCCCAGCACGTCCGCCGCGAACTGGTCCGCCGTGCGGCCCGCACTGAGGTCCGCGTTCTCGGTTCGCTTCACACGCATGCCATTCAGCCAGCAGCCGCTCACGCGCGAGTGAGGGCCGGAGCCGGCATCGAGCGGATCGCCGGGCTTGTTCGCCAGGCCCGTCACGACGGTCATTTGCGAACGGAACGCTTCCAGCGGCTTCAGAATCGGCGTCGTGACGTAGTTCCGTCCGGCTTCCGCCGGCACGAAGTCCTTCACGATCATGCCGTTCGGCAGGTAGATCGCCCCGAAGCGCTTCACGGGAGTCGCGGCGGCGCCCGCGCGCACCGCGGGCACCATCGCATCGAGGAACGGCAGCGTCACGGCGACGCCGAGGCCCCGAAGGACAGTGCGCCGTGGCAGGGCGGTTCTGGTGATGACCATCGACGATTCTCCTACTGCGCGGCAGCGGCGCGCCGCATCTGGAACGGCACACTTTCAATGACGCCTGTGACCAACGCCGACAGCTTCAACCCACCCGGTCTGGCCTCACGCACGATACGCCGGACGGCCGGCATGTCGGCCGGCTCGAGCCCGCGGCCGAGGGCATAGATCATCAGCTTCTTCGTGACCGTCGTCGCGAAGATCTCCGGGTCCCGCAGCAGCATCTGCCGGAAGGACGTGAAGCCATCGAACTTGCTGCCGTCCGGCAGCGTACCGGAAGCGTCCACGGCCGTCCGTGACTCGTCAACCGTCCGGAACTGCCCGACCGCGTCGAAGTTCTCCAGCGCGAAGCCCAGCGGGTCCATCATCGAGTGACACCCCGCGCAGACCGCGTTGGCCCGATGCATGGCCATGCGCTCGCGGACCGACGGCATCCGACTCTGCGATCCCGCCTCGTCTTCCTTGAGCGGCGGCACGTTCGCGGGCGGGTCCGGAGCGGGCGTCCCGAGCACATTGTCGAGAATCCATTTGCCACGGAGCACGGGCGACGTCCGATTCGGACGGGACGTGACGGTCAGGATGCTCGCGTGGCCGAGCAGACCGCTGCGGCTGCCGGCGAGCTTCACCCGCTGGAACGTGCTGCCGTAGATCTTCGGGATGCCGTAGTGCTTCGCCAGGCGGCCGTCGACGAACGTGTAGTCCGCGGACAGCAGGTCCGTCACGCTGCGCTGCTCGCGGAGCACGCTGGCGAAGAACAGTTCGGTTTCCTTCCGGGCCGACGCGCGCAGAGAGTCGTCGAAGTTCGGAAACTTCGGCATGTCGGGTCGCTGGGCGTCGAGGTTCCGCAGCAGCAGCCACTGCCCTGCAAAGTTCTCGATCAGCGCATCCGACCGCCGGTCGCCGAGCATGCGGCGGACCTGCCGGTCGAGCCCGGCCGGCGTCGCGAGTGTGCCCGCCTCGGCCGCCCGCAGCAGCGTGTCGTCCGGAATGCTGCTCCACAGGAAGAACGACAGCCGCGAGGCGAGCTCCAGGTCCGTCAGCCGGTAACTCGTGCCCGGCTTCGTGCCCGGCCGATCCTTCTCCACGCGGTACAGGAATTCGGGGCTCACCAGCAGCCGCGTGACCGCGGCCTCGATGGCGGCGTCAAAGCCCTGCGGCGCCTCCGCACGGAAGACGTCCATGATCGGCGCCAGATCCGCGGCGATCACCGGGCGGCGATACGCACGGCGCGCGAGCCTGGCCACGATGGCGCGGGCGCACGGCTCCTGTTCCGCCGCTGTCCGAGGCCGGCAGGTCATGATGCGCCGGCGGCTCGCGGACTGACCGGGGCCCGTCGCACCAAACGGCCCGACGACCGTGACGACGTCGAGATACGGCTGATAGATCGTGTTGTTCGGCTGACCGATGACACCGTTGAGGAAGTACGGCCGGTCAAACCGCTCGACGAGCGAGTCGATCTCCCGGATGGCCGGCAGCTTGACGAACGTGACGCCGACCTCGTGTGTCCCGGCCGCTACCGGCAACCGGACGACCCACGTGCGCTCCTGCGGCGGACGCATGTCCTTGCGTGGCTCGAGCGTGAACGCCTTCACCTGACGGCCGTCGACCAGGACAAGCAGCGTGTGTGTATCGGGAAACCCGACGCTGCCGTCGCACTCACCGCCGAGGCGGCACATCAGGTCGATCCGGAGTTCGTATTCGGCGTCGAGCGGAAAGTCGTGCCGCACGAGCATCCCGCCCCGCGTGCCGAACGGCAGCCCTTCCGCCCGCTCGTTCTGCTGGAGACTCTCCTTCACGCGGTACTCGACGGGCGACGGTGCAGGCGGAGCCGTGCCCAGTGCCGCCCGGCTGACGCGCCGGGCCACCGCGAGATACTGCTCCAGGCGCGCCTGGCTGATCTTCAGCACGCCCGCGATGTTGTCGAAGCCGTAGCTCGCGTCGTCAGCGGGCAGATACGGCGTGACGTCGAGCGCGAGACCGAACAGCTCACGGATGGCATTCTGATACTCCGCGCGGTTCAGCCGGTGAAACGCCTCGGTCCGTCCCGGGTCCGGTGCCGCGGCCGCCCGCCGGTCGAGTTCACTCTCGAGGTAGCCGACAAACGCGGTTCGCTCGGCAACACCAGGCCGCGGCCGTCCCGCCGGAGGCATCAGGCCTGCCTTCACCTTGGCGATGACCTTCTCCCAGACGTCGGGATGGTCCGCCGGCCGGCCGACGTCCACGCCGTCCAGCGCGAGCCGTCCCGCGTTGTTCTTGTTCCGCTCGTTGTGGCACGGCACGCAGTTCTTCTGCAGCAGTGCCTGGTGTGCCGAGGTCTCCGGCGCGGCGCCGGCGCGTGTCGACGCCGCCGTCTGTGCCGTGGCGGTCTCGGGTAGCACCAGCAGCAGCGGCGCCAGCAGGGCGAATACCAGGGCCACGCTTCTCGACATCGTTGTGTGCAAAACAGCGTGATTTTGAGTGGCAGGCTGGAGGGGTGCAATTGGTTCCTGGCAGGGAACCAGCAGAGCTCCGGCCGCCGGCGTCTGGCCGGCGACCGGTCGGTGCGGAATGTGCGCCTACTTCTTCCGGCTGAACTTCCGCCAGTTGTGGCGGAACACCTCGCCCACGTAGAAGTTGCCGTTGTTGTCGGCGGCGAGGCCCTCGGCCCAGATGTCCTTGATCACGCCCGTCACCTGCAGCGTCTTCGCGCTGCCGACGTAGACCTGGTTCTTCGAACAGCAGACATACATCGTGTCGTCGGCCGTGATGGCGATGCCGGCCGGGCCGCCGAACGCCTTCGTCTGCTCAAGGAAGTTGCCGTCCTGATCGAAGATCTCGATGCGGCCGTTCGACCGGTCGCCGACGAAGAGGCGGTCCTTCGAATCCCACGCCATCGTGTGCGGCGAGGCGAACTCACCGGGCCCGCTGCCCTTCTTGCCGAAGATCTTGATCAGCTTGCCGTCCTTCGTGAACTTGTGGATGCGGCCGTTCGGATGGTCACCTTCGTGGCCGTCCGAAATGAAGATGCTGCCGTCCTTCGCCGTGATCACGTCTGCGGGACACTCGAACTGATCGGTGCCCGAACCCGGCTGGCCCGCCTTGCCGATCGTCATGAGGACCTTCCCGTCGGGGTTGATCTTGTAGACGAGGTGGCCCTTGCCCGCCGCCTTGACCTTGGCGTCCGGCAGCTGCAGCTGCGGCTGGGAGTTCGCACTCGGTCCGATCGCGCAATCCGTCGCCCAGATGTTGCCCTGACGGTCCACGTGCATTCCGTGCGCCCAGACGAACATGTCGGTGCCGAACGACTTGAGCACCTTGCCCGACGGGTCCATCACGAAGATGGCCGGACTGGACCGCTTCAGAAAGTACACGTTGCCCTTGGCGTCGGTATCCACGCCGGCCGGCTCCCAGCTGAAGTCGCCGACCTTCTCCGGTCCCCAGTTCGGAACCTCCACGTACGGCGCGTCAGGCGCCTCCTGGCCGACCAGCGTCGCAAGGCTGATCGCCACGATTCCCACCAGGGCGGCCACACTGCCGCCACGTCGAATGAAGTTCTCGGTCATTCCGTCTCCCCGTCTCCCGGTTGTCGTCCCGCACACGACGCCGCGGTGCGGCGGCGGCGGCGGACCCCGGCCGGTCGGATAGTAGCCGAGCGGCCACGGAAAACCCGAAGATGTACCCGAATCTCGGTATGGCCGCGCGCTCCGTGCCGCCTGGCCAGGATGAATCCGCCGCCGTGGCTGCCGTAGACTGGAGACTGTGACGCGTCCCTTCTCCGTCCTCGCCATGGCGCTGGTGAGCCTTGGCGGGCTGCTGGCGACCACCCCGGCCGGAGCCCAGGGCGGGGATGCGCTGAGCGGTGTGTTCACGGCTGAACAGGCCACGCGCGGGCAGGTGCTGTACCGGCAGCACTGCACCTACTGCCACCACGACGACCTGCTGGGCGGTGAAGATCTGCCGGTGGTTCCGCCGGCGCTCGTCGGGATCGCGTTCAGCGAGAAGTGGGTCGGCAAGACAGTCGCGGAGTACTACGCGGTCGTGGCAACGACAATGCCGTGGGAGCGCACGAAGCTGACGCCTCCGGCGTACGCCGACGTTGTCAGCTACATCCTGAAGGCGAACGGCTATCCGGCGGGCAGGACGGAGTTGCCGGCTGACGCGGCCCGCCTGGCCGGCATCCGCATGCCCGCGGTGCCGTAGGCTCCCGCGCCGCGCCGCGCCCCGCCATGCGGCCCGTTCGCGTCGGCAGGCGTAGTACGATGACTGGTCGATGACCGACTCCGCCCTGCGGGAAGGCGCCGTCGAGGGCGTGGCGCTCGACTACCCGTCCGCCGAGATCCTTCTCCGCGTCACCACCGATATCGAACGGAAGTACCGGATCCACGCGTGCCGCAAGGAACCGTGGACCGTCGACTGGCTCGACCGCTACGTGCAGCCGGATGACGTGCTCTACGACATCGGCGCCAATGTGGGGGCCTTCACCCTGATCGCAGCCGTCGCACGGAAGGCGCGCGTGGTCGCCTTCGAGCCCGGCTTCGCAAACTACGGCCGGCTCTGCGAGAACATCCAGCTGAACGGCTGCAACGGCGCCGTGGTGACGTTTCCGCTGCCGTTGGCCGAGTCAAACGGCATGACCACGCTGCTGTACCGATCGATGGAGGTCGGCCAGAGCCGGCACACCCTGAAGCAGGGCTGGCACTTCGGCCAGAGCACGAAGGAAGGCCGCGTTGCGCAGCCGATGAGCACGGTCACCCTCGATACGGCGCGGACGCTCTTCGGCTGGCCGGACCCCACGCACATCAAGCTGGACGTCGATGGCGCGGAGCTCCGCGTGCTGGCGGGCGCCACGGCGACACTGCGATTGCCGGCGCTGCGGAGCCTGATGATCGAGGCTGACCAGACACTCTGGCCCCAGATCCGCGAGCTGGTCACGGAGTCCGGATTCCACCTGAACGCCGCGGTCGATCGAGGCGACGCCCCGACCTACGCGCTCTTCGAGCGCACGGCCGGGTAAGCGCAGGAACCAGAACCTATGCGTGATCCAGAAATGGACGATGTCGTCGGGCGGCTCGACGGTCCGGCACCGAAGAGCGACCCCAACCGCACGTGGGTGAAGGGCGGCCGCAAGAACGGGTGGTATCTTGCGCCGAACAACGTCTACCCGCTGGATCAGGCGCTGTTCGAGCGGACCAACCTGCAGCGGCTCGTCCGCGGGTTCGTGCTGCCGGGGCACACGCCTGCCGCGCCGATGCTGGACGAGAGCAGCGCGGTCGTCACGATCGGTTCCTGCTTTGCCGGCGAGCTGCGCCGGTTCCTGACGGCCGCCGGCGTGGACGCCTCCCGGTTCCTCGTGCCGCCGGGGCTCAACAACACGTTCGCGATGCTGGACTTCCTGTCCTGGTGTGCGACCGGCGAACAGACGGGCGCCGGCTTCCGCTACGAGCGCATGGGCGACGGCGCGATCCGCGAGTGGATCCCCGACAGCAAGCGCAAGTCCTACGCGGAGTTCTTCTCCGGCATCGGCGCGTTCGTCTTCACGATCGGTCTCGCCGAAGTGTGGCAGGACAAGGAGACGGGCGGCGTCTTCTGGCGCGGGATCCCGGACGAGATCTTCGACGCGGACCGGCATGTGTTCCGCCTCACCACGGTCGACGAGAACGCCCGGAACCTCACGCGCATGATCGAGATCATCCGGTCGCTGAATCCGACCGCGCCCATCGTGCTGACGCTGTCGCCGGTGCCGCTGATGGCCACGTTCCGCGACATCTCGTGCCTGACCGCGGACTGCGTCTCGAAGTCGGTGCTGCGCGTGGCGCTCGATCAGGTGATGCGCACGCAGCCGGCCAACGTCTATTACTGGCCGTCCTTCGAGATCGTGAAGTGGGTCGGCGCCAATCTGCCGTGGGCGGCGTATGGCCGGAAGGGCAAGGCGCGGGCGATCGACCGGCGGCTCGTCCGGCTGATCATGGATGAGTTCGTCGAGGCGTTCTACACGCCTGAGGCGCAGGCCCTCATCAGGAGCCGGGTGTCGGACGCGCCCGAGGACGAGTCCGACAGCGACGACTAGAAAGCGGCGGCCACATCCCGGCGCACGTGGGATAATTCCGGCAGTCGGGGCGTAGCGCAGTCTGGTAGCGCATCTGCTTTGGGAGCAGAGGGTCGCTGGTTCGAATCCAGTCGCCCCGACCACTCACTCCGCCTTCGGCTCCGTTCGTGGGCGGGGCGACGGCTTCCGGTTGGAAGCGGCTGAAGCCGCTTCTGCACCGACTCCAGGGAACCCTCCGCGTTGCTCCGTTCGTGGGCGGGGCGGCGGGGAACCTCCTCCGTCTTCGCCCCCCCGCTCGACGGGTCGAGATCGACCACTTCGCTTCGCTCGTGGTCTAAGTCGCATCTGCGTAACGGACATTCGGTAGGCTCGACTCCGCACTTCCCTCACCCGCTGGGGGCGTTCGGGAGATAGGATTGCCCTCGTCTGGAGGGTCCGTTCCGATGAGAGTTCTGCTCCGCCTGTCCCTTGCCGTCGTCGCGGTCGCCGCACTCGCAGCGGGCACTGCCGGTCAGTCCGCCCCGCCTGTCGCGCCGGGCTACAAGCAGGTCACGCCGTGGGGGCCGGTGCCGCACGATCCGGCGCCGCTCAAGGACTACGTCGTCTGGAACAAGGACATGTTCTGGGAAATCGGGCGCGTGGCCGTCAATCTGAAAGGCGACAGGCTCTACGCCTTCCGCCGGTCGGACCCGCCGATCCTGCAGATCGACCCGGCGACCGGCAAGATCCTGAAGGAATTCGGCAGCGGCATGTTCGTGTGGCCGCACGGCATGTACGTCGACGCGGACAACAACCTGTGGGTCACGGACGCGACGGTGTCCAACACCGTGCCCGAGCTCGCCAAGAAGATGAAGCCCGCCGTGGACGCCGGTTACGGACACCAGGTGTTCAAGTTCAGCCCGGAAGGCAAGGTGCTCCTCACGCTCGGCACCAAGGGCAAGGAGGGCGAGTCACCGGCCCACTTCAACGCGCCGGCCGATGTGGTCGTGGCGAAGAACGGCGACATCTTCATCGCCGACGGCCACGTCGGCACGCGCGTCGCGAAATTCGACAAGACCGGCAAGTTCCTGAAGTCGTGGGGCACCAAAGGGAACGGTCCGGGGCAGTTCATCCAGCCACACGGCGTCGCGCTGGACTCGAGGGGCCGCGTGTTCATCGGTGACCGCGGCGGCAACGGCGGACGCATCCAGATCTTCGACCAGGAAGGCACGTTCCTCGCCGAGTGGAAGCAGTTCGGCAATCCGAGCGGCGTGGCCATCACGCCCGACGACACGATCTACGTCACGGACCAGGGCAAGAAGATCGTGACCGTCGGCAGCGCGAAGGATGGGTCGGTGACCGGCATCATTCCTGACGTCTGGGCCGAGGGCGTCAGCGTCGACGCGCAGCACACGGTGTACGCCGGAGAGGTCTTCCGGCGGCACATGAAGAAGTTCACGTTCACGAAGCCGGGGCGCTAGACGCCCCGCGCCCCGCGCGCCGCGGCGACGCAGCGCGTCAGATGGCGAGCAGGCCCGTGCTGTCGCCGAACTGCTCGACGCGCACACCCATCTTGTCCAGCATGCTCAGCTGCAGGTTGGCCAGCGGTGTGCCCTTCGGGTGACGCACATGACGGCCGGCCTGGATCCCGAACGTCGAGCCGCCGAACACGATCGTCGGCACGTCATACGGCAGGTGCAGGTTCGAGTTGCTCATGCCCGAACCGTACAGCAGCAGCGTGTGGTCGAGGAGCGACCCGTCACCGTCCGGCGTCGCGGCCAGGCGATCCAGGAACTGCGCGTAGATCTGCAGGTGGTAGACGTTGAGCTTCGCCTGCTTCTCGAGCTTCTCCAGCTGGTCCTGGTGGTGCGAGAGCCCGTGGTGCTGCTCCGGCACGCCGATTTCGGGGAACGTCCGCACGCTCAGCTCGCGGCCGACCATGAACGTCGAGATGCGCGTCAGGTCCGCCTGCAGCGCGAGCACGTTCAGGTCGAACATCAGCTTCGCGTAGTCCTTGAACTCGGTCGGGATGCCGACGGGCTGCTCAATCGTCGGCAGATCGCGGTCTGACTGCTGCTCCGCCCGGTCTACGCGGCGCTCGATGTCGCGGACGGCGTCCACGTATTCGTCGAGCTTCACCTGGTCACCGGGGCCGACGCGCTTCTTCAGCTTCGCCATGTCCGCGGACACGGAGTCCAGCAGGCTCTTGCCTCGCCGCATGTCCGCCAGTCGCGTGCGGCTGTCGGTGCTGTCGCTGGTCCCGAAGAGCCGCTCGAAGACCGCGCGCGGGTTGTACTCCATCGTCAGCGGTGTGGACGGCCCGCGCCAGCACATCGTGGCCGTGTAGGCGCACGTGTACCCGAGGTCACAGGCGCCGAGCAGGTCCGAGGACTCCAGCGCGAGTTCCAGCGAGGCGAGCTGCGTCTCGCCGCCGATGGTCTTCGCGGCGATCTGGTCCATCGAGATCCCGACCTGCATGTCGGGTCCTTCCGTCCGCTTCGCATGCTGCTGCGTCAGCCAGCACGGCTGAATCCGCGAGTGCACGCCGCCGCCGTCCCTGGCGTCGGCATTCTGCATGTCGAGGCCGCTCATGACCACGGCCCGGTCGCGGAACTTCGCGAGCGGCTGGAGGATCTCCGAGAGCTCGAGCTTCCCTTCCGACGGCGGCGTCCACTTCGCCATGAAGGCGCCCATGGGGACGTACGTCATCGAGAGGCGCTTCACCGGCGTCGCGGCGGTCACGCGGGCCGGCGTCAGCGCCGGCACCATCGCATCGAGCAGCGGCAGCGCCAGCGCGGCGCCGGCGCCCCGGAGCACCGTCCGCCTGGAAAGGTGCTGTTTCGTCAGGATCACGAGGCTCTCCTCATCTGGAACGGCATGCTGCGGACCACGCCGAGAATCAGTGCGGACCACCGGTAGTCCGACGCGGCCGCGTCTCGCATGATCTTGCGCACGGCCGGCATGTCCGCCGCCTCGACGCCGCGGCCCATCGCGTAGGTCAGCAGCTTGATGGTGACGGTGTTCACCAGGGCTTCCGGACGGCGCATCAGCGCCTGACGGAACTCGGCCGGCGACCCGAACTTCGTGCCGTCTGGCAGCGTGCCCGAGGCGTCCACGGCACTCTCGCCGTCCCGGTCGCGCCACTGGCCCACGCCGTCGAAGTTCTCGAGCGCGAAGCCGAGCGGGTCCATCTTCGAGTGGCAGCTCGCGCACACGGGGTTCCTGCGATGCTGCTCCATCCGCTCACGGACGGACGTGGCGACCTTCTTGCCGTCCGTGCTCTCCGGCAACGCCGGCACGTTCGGCGGCGGCGGAGGCGGCGGCGTGCCGAGCAGATGCTCGAGCAGCCAGGCCCCGCGCTTGACCGGTGACGTGCGCGTCGACATCGACGTCACGGTCAGCAGACTGCCCTGACCCAGGATGCCGCCGCGGTGGTCGTCCGTGAACGTCACACGGCGGAAACGCGGACCGTAGACATTCGGCACGCCGTAGTGCTTTGCCAGACGCTCGTTCACGAACGTGTAGTTGCCCGTGATGAGCTCCATGACGCCCCGGTCGTCGCGCACCTGGCTGTCGACGTAGAGCTCCGTTTCCGTGATGAAGGCCTCTCGCAGGTTCTCGTCGAAGTCCATGAACGCCTTCTGGTCCGGCCGGTGCAGGCGCATGTTCCGCGTGTACAGCCACTGGCTGAAGAAGTTCTGGATGAAGCTCTTCGACTTCGGATCCGCGAGCATCCGGCGCACCTGCTGCTCCAGCACCGCGGGCTCCCGCAGCCGGCCGGCGATGGCCAGATCCAGGAGGCGGTCATCCGGAATGCTGCTCCACAGGAAGAAGGACAGCCGGGAGGCCAGCTCGATGTTGCTGATCCGATAAGCCGACCCCGGCTTCGCGGCGGCCGGGTCCTCCTCGATGCGATACAGGAAGTACGGCGAGACCAGCACCCGCTCGAGCGCACGCTGGATGCCGGCATCGAAGGTGCCGTCGGCCCGGCCGGCCGCGTAAAACGTCATCAGCGTGGCGATGTCGTCCGCAGTCGCGGCGCGGCGATAGGCGCGGCGGGCCAGCTTGCCGAGGATGGTCCGTGCACAGGCCTCTTCCCGGCCAGCCGGATCGCAGACGAACACGCGGCGCCTGCTCTCCGTCATCGCCGGGCGGATCGCGTTGAACGGACCTTCGACGAATACGGTATCGACCGCCATCTCGACGCGACCCGTCGAGACGCTCGTGGACTTCGCGTGCTGCGTGCCGAAGCTCGCCGCCGGGAAGCGGGACGGCCCGAGGCCTTCCGGCGCCCAGGTCCGGTTCTGGAACGACACGCTGATCACATGCGGGCCCGCCTTCGTGGCGAACCGCACGACGAGCTTCTCGTCAGCCGGAGGCTTGGGCGCGAACGCATACGGGCTCGGACCGACGGCATCAGGGCCGCCGACGGGCAGCAGCGCGAGCCGCTCGCCATCGAGACGGATATCCACCAGTTCGGCCGTCGAGAGCCCGCGCGGCTCGGTGTCCAGGTAGCTGCGCTGCAGCGTGACCTTCACGCTGTACTCGCCGTCGACCGGAAACAGGTGCCGGACGGTCGTGCCGCCGCGGGAGCCGAACGGCAGATCCTCGCTCATGCGGCCGTCCTGCAGCAGCACCATGTACGGCAGGCTGTAGGCCTGCAGCCCGGGCTTGATGGTGGGGTCACCCAGTGCCAGCCGGCTGATCTTGCGGGCGGCGTTCATATACCGCTCCAGCAGCCCGGAGGAGACCGAGAGCACGTCGGCGATGTTGTCGAAACCGAACCCGCTCGTATCAGCGGGCAGCAGCGCAGGGGCGTCGATCTCGATACCGAGCAGATCGCGAATCGCGTTCGCGTACTCGGCGCGATTGAGGCGATGGACAGCCGGGCGGCCCGGATTCGGCGTCTTCGCGGCCTGGGCGTCGAGCGAAGCTTCCAGCCAGGAGACGAAGCCGCTCAGCGTCGCCTCGTCGGGACGCGGCATGCCGGCCGGCGGCATCGCACCGACGTGCAGCTTCCGCACGACCTTCTCCCACGCGTCGGCGTGCTCGCCCAGCTGCGCCAGCGGTGTTTCGTCGAGCAGCAGGCCGGCCGCCTTCTGTCGCTTGTTGTGGCAGGTGACGCAGTACTTGTCGACCAGAGCCTGCTGGGAGGCCGCGGCCGCGGCAGGCGCGGGCGACGGCGAAGATTTCGGGGAACCGGCCGCAAACGTCACGACGCCGGCAAGCGTGGCGGCGACGGCGGTGGTCAGGAGGACCAGTCGCATGAATAGAGCCTCTCTTCAGCCGGGCCGCGCCGGAGGCCCGAACGGCGTGGGGCCGGCCCGGGAAGGCCAGCCCCTCGACCCGCGTTACTTCGACTTTGTGACGACCGGGGCGGTACTTCCCGTCTTGGGCTTCAGGTCGCGTACGTATCCGGCGCCACTGATGTCCAGCGCGTCGCTCGCCTCCATGCCCCGTTCCTTCATCAGCTTGACGAGGAGCGCGGCCGTGTGGCGCTGCGACTTGTAGAAGTTCGTGTACATCACGCCGTTTGCGATGGTCAGCGGCGTCCAGCCCAGCACGTTCTCGGCGTCGAGCTTCGCTCCCTTGTCCACGAGATACTGCGCAACCCGGTTGAACCCCTTGTACGCGGGCCCGTGCAGTGGGGTCTCGCCGTTGTCGTCGACCCAGTTGACGTCCATCCCGAGGTCCTCGACGCAGTAGCGCACGGCCTCGAGCGACTCTTCTTCGGTGCCGGCATCTTCGCCCGGGTTGAACTGCGCCACCCCCGCGGCCACTTCGAGGGCATTGACGTTCTCGACCGTCGGGATTTTCGGGTCCGCGCCCAGCGAGACGAGCAGCTTCATCATCACCGGGTCGATCCCCTTGGCCGCCAGCAGGAACGGTGTCGCGCCCATCCGGTTCAGCCGGTTGCGGTAGCCGTCACCCTGGCTGGACACGGTCATCCGCGCGTTGACGTTCGCGCCCTTCGCGACAAGCAGCTTCGCGAGCGAGATGCTGTCCATGGCGCCTGAGCCGGCCGGGTGCGGCAGGTGCCCGAGGTGCAGCCGGCGCGTGACCACGAGCTGGTGCAGCGGGGTGATGCCGCGACCGGATGTGTTCACATCGGCGCCCTTCTCAATCAAGTAGGCCGCCGTCTCCCAATGCGCGTTGACGACCGCCATGAAGAGGGGCGTCGTGCCGTCAGACGCGGCCTCCTCCAGCTTCGCCCCGGACGCGACGAGCGCCTTCACCGCCTCCGTACGTCCCGCACGGATCGCGAACAGCAAAGGCGTCAGACCCTCGGTCACCGTCCGGGCGCCGTAGGAGTTCAGGGACATATCGCGTGCCTTGGGGAACTTGTCCTTGTGCACGAGCACGTTGCCCGTGCCCTCGTCGTCCGGGTCGTCGTAGGCCTTCGGCGGAGCCGCCGGCTTCGGGGCCTCGGCGGGCTTGGTCGGCGTCATCGCCGGCTTCGCCGGTACGGGGTCCTCGATCGGCTTGCCATCGCCGGACGACCGTCCAGACGTGACCTTGACCCCGCGCATCTTCGAGTGCGCATTGATATCCGCGCCCGCCTCGGTCAGGACCCGGATGGCGGCGACGTTGCCTTCCGCGGCGGCCCACATCAACGCGTTCTGACCGCGCGCCTTCTCCACCGCGTCGATTCTGGCACCCGCCGCCAGGAGCACCTTCACGGCCTCGGGCGTGCCGTTCCTTGCGGCCTGCATCAAGGGCGTCTCGCCGTCCGGCATCGTGATGTTGACATCGGCGCCGGCCTTGAGCAGCCGCTCCTCGATGACCGCGTTGCCATTGAGGGCCGCGAGGCTCAGCGGCTCGATGCCGTAGCGTGTCACCGCGCGCACGTTCGCACCGGCCACCAGCAGCGCGTCAACGATCGCGAGGTCGTTGTTCTGCACGGCCACGTGCAGCGGCGTCATGCCGTCCGGCGCCGGCGCGTTCACATCCACCTTCTGCGCCAGGGCCAGCTTCACCGCCTTGATGTCGCCCATCTCCACGGCCGAGAGCAGCTGGGTCCGGCTGGCCGCCCCGGTGGCCGCCGAAGCGGCCATCAGGGTCAACGCACACGCGACGAGGGTCTGCTTCATGACTACAGCTCCGTCAGCTCGCCCGTGCTGTCGCCGAGCGAATCCTGCGGCGCGCCGAGCTTGCGCAGCAGGTTGAGGTGCATGTTCGTCATCCGCGAATCGTGCGGGAACTTCAGGTGACGTCCGCCCTTCAGCAGGCCGTTGCCGCCGCCGGTCAGCAGCGTCGGCAGGTCCAGCGCGCTGTGAAGGTCGCCGTCGCCGAGGCCCGTGCCGTAGAGGCCGATCATGTGGTCGAAGATCGACCCGTCGCCGTCCTTGAGCGCCTTGAGCTTGCCGAGGAACTGCGCGTAGAGCGACATGTGGTACGTGTTGATCTTCGCGTGCTTGAGCAGCTTCTCCGGGTTGTTCTGGTGGTGCGAGACGTCGTGGTGCGCCTCGGGCACGCCGATGAACGGATACGGCCGGCTCGTCTGCTCGCGCGAGAGCTGGTAGGCCATGACGCGCGTCACGTCGGCCTGGTACGCCAGCACCTGCAGGTCGAACATCAGGCGGACGTGATCGTCGAACGTGTCCGGGATGCCCGACGGCTTGTCTCCTACTTCGATCGGCGACGTGGCGTTCTGCGATTCCACCTTCTGAATGCGCTGCTCTACCTCACGCACGGCCTGGAAGTACTCGTCCATCATGCGGCGGTCGCTCGCGCCGACGCGCTTCTGCAGACGGCCCATGTCGCTCTTGACCGAATCCAGGATGCTGCGGTCGCTCCGCATGTCGGCCATGCGGGCCGTGGCGTTGCCGCCGTCACCGAAGAGCCGTTCGAACACCGCGCGCGGGTTGTTCTCCATCGGCAGCGGGGTGGTCGGCGTGCGCCACGAGAACGTGTTGGCGTAGACGCAGCTGTAACCGTTGTCGCAGTTGCCGACCGTGAAGTTCGGCTCGGTGGCCAGCTCCAGCGAGATGAGCTGCGTGTCCTTGCACAGCACGCGGGCCGCGAGCTGATCGACCGTCGTCGCCAGCTCGACGTCCGACCCTTCCGTGCGCTTGCACGCCACGCCGGTCAGCCACGCCTGGCTGGACCGCGTGTGCGGACCGCCGCCGCCATCCACCCTGGAATTGCCGAGGCCTTCGACGACGACGATCTGGTCCTTGAAGGACTCGATCGGCGCCATGATGGCGGCCAGTTCCGTCAGCCGGCCGTTGACGCTCTTCGGCCGCCAGTACGGCTGCGAGATGCTGTTCGGCACGTAAGTCACGTGGAAGCGCATCGCCGGCGCGGGCGCGGCGAACGCCGGCACCATCGAATCGAGATACGGCAGGGACAGCGCCGCGCCAATGCCACGAAGAACCGTCCGCCGGGGCAGGGCCATCTTGGTGATCATCATGATGAGT
Organism: uncultured Bifidobacteriaceae bacterium; assembly: GCA_964400405.1. Taxonomy (GTDB): domain Bacteria; phylum Acidobacteriota; class Vicinamibacteria; order Vicinamibacterales; family UBA2999; genus CANKJK01. Next base: position 18,147 of record CAYNUO010000011.1, read on the forward strand.
CGCTCCTCTAATGCTCTTCGTGTCTGACTAGCTCTTCGTGTCCGCCCGGCGCATCTGGAACGGGGCGCTGCGAACGATTCCCAGAACGACGGACGAGAACGTGTAATTCTTCGACGCCGCGTCGCGGACGATCGCGCGGACGGCCGGCCCGTCGTACGGCTCGAGGCCGCGGCCGAGGGCGTAGATCAGCAGCTTCTCCGTCATCGCGGTCGTAAAGCGATCGGGATGGGCGACCAGGGCCGTGCGGAGCCCGTTGACGCCGTCGAACTTCGTGCCATCCGGCAGCTGTCCGGCGGCGTCGATCGGCTTCAGCGACTCATCGCGATCGCGCCAGCGGCCGACGGCGTCGAAGTTCTCGAGCGCGAAGCCGGGCGGGTCGATCATCGAGTGGCAGGACGCACACACCGGGTTCGCACGGTGCTGCGCCATCCGCTCACGCATCGTCGCGGGAATTGCCGCGGTCCCCTCGCCCTTCTCGGGCAACGGCGGGACGTTGGCCGGCGGCGGCGGCGGCGGTGCGGCCAGCAGGTTCTGGAGAATCCACTTGCCGCGCAGCACCGGTGACGTCCGATTCGGGCGCGAGCTGACGGTCAGGATGCTGCCCTGGCCGAGCAGGCCGCGACGGTGCTCGTCGGTGAGCGTCACGCGGCGGAACTGGCGACCCGTCACGTTCGGAATGTTGTAGTGCCGTGCGAGACGCTCGTTGACGAACGTGTAGTCGGCCGTCAGCAGGTCCATCACGCCGCGGTCCTCGCGCACGATGCTCGCGAAGAACATCTGCGTCTCTTTCTGGAACGCCGACTTCAGTGCAAAGTCGAAGTCCGGGAAGAGATCGTCGGCCGGCGTGACGTTCGGCACGTTGCGGACGTAGAGCCACTGGTCGAGGAAATTGGTGGCCATCGCCTCCGCGCGCGGGTCCGCCAGCATCCGCTTGACCTGCTTCTCGAGCACGGCCGGCTGACGCAGCGTGCCCCGCCTGGCGACGTCCAGCAGTTCGTCGTCTGGAATGCTGCTCCAGAGGAAGAACGACAGGCGGGACGCCAGCGCGAGGTCGTTGATGCGGTAGTTCGTCTTCGGCGCGACGCCGTCCGGATCCGACTCGACCCGGAACAGGAACGCCGGCGAGACCAGCAGCCGGCGAAGCGCCATCTCGATGCCCTGTTCGAACGTGCCGTTCGCACGGCCCGTCTTGTAGAAGGTCATCAGCTCCGTCACGTCCGCATCCGTCGCGGTGCCCCGATACGCGCGGCGCGCCAGCGTGGAGACGATGCGGCGCGCACAGGCCGGCTCCTCGGCGGCGGACGCCGGCTGGCAGACGAACACGCGGCGGCGCGACGGCGTGTCGCCAGGCCCCGTCGTCGAGAACGGTCCGTTGATCGTGACCGACCCGAGGTAGGTCATCGTGATCGTCATCGAACCCGTCAGGTCGTAGACACGCGGTTTGATGAACCGGTTCCGCTGCCCCTCCGTGATCGCGGCGTTGGTCTGCAGGAAGCCGACGGCGACGTCACGCGGGCCTGCCTTGACCGGCAGCTTGACGTTGAACGCCATCGTGCCGGCGACGCGGTCGTTGGACCGCGGCGTCTGCGGCGTGACCTTCAGCAGCGCGACGCGCTCACCGTCCACGGCGATCTCCAGCTGCTCGTTCTCTCCCGGAGGGCCGCCGGCCAGCTCGATCTTGAACTCGTAGTCCGCATCCACCGGGAAGTAGTGCTGAATCAGCTTGCCGCCCCGCGTGCCCACCGGCATGCCCTCGGCGCGCTCGTACTGCGATTCGTCCGGCGCGGCACGATAGGTCTCCGCCTCGGCCGAGGCGGGCGCCACGCCGACGACGAGCCGGCTGATCTTCTTGGACGCCATCAGATAGCGCTCGAGCAGGGCCTGGTTGATCTTGAGCACGCCGGCGATGTTGTCGAAGCCGTAGCTGCCGTCGTCGGCCGGCAGGAGGTTCGCGACGTTGACCTTGAGGCCCACGAGGTCGCGGATGGCGTTGTGGTACTCGATGCGGTTCAGCCGGTGCAGGCTCTCGGTGCGGCCCGGGTTGGGCGACGCCGCGGCGATCGCGTCCAGTTCCGTCTCGAACCACGAGCGCATGCCGGCATAGGCCGCGGTGTCGGGACGCGGCGAGCCGGCCGGCGGCATCATGCCGCCGCGCAGCTTGCGCACCACCGCTTCACCCACGTCCGTGCGCTGGTCCAGCGTGGCGAGGTTCAGCGTGTCGAGCGTAAGGCCAGCCACCTTGGCGCGCTGGTTGTGGCAGGTCACGCAATACTTGTCGAGGGTCTTGCGGACCTCGGCCGTCTCGGTAGCGGCCGCCCTCGCCGGCGCCTTCGCGACTCCGGGGGCTTTCGTCGCCGCGCTGACGGAAACCGCCAGTGCGAACGCGCCGCCGGCAAGAGCGATCAAGAGTGCGGCAGACCTGTTCCTCATAGTGGCCTTAGGATACAAGTCACCCCGCTGGCCGATGAAGAAGAAAGGCGGTTCCTGACAATACCGGACCTCAGGTATCCCCTGTCGGAACAGCAGCTTAGCGTGAGGAACGCCCGGCGCCGAAGGTGACGGTTGCAAGCGTCGTGGCGTCGGACGGCAGAGGCACGGCACCCTGTGGGAAACCATTCCGTTCCAGCAGATACGCCAGCACGGCCGCACACTCCGCCGGACTGAGTGAACCCGGCGCGTTCTGGGGCATCGTCCGGCCCATCAACGTGAAGAGCTGCGCCAGCGGCCTGCCGGTCCACTTCGCACTGAACTGCGCGCCGGCCAGGGCGGGTGCGTCCTCTCCGCCGCTGAGGTCCGGCTGGTGGCACTCCGCGCAGCGGTCGAGAAACAGGCCCTCGCCTTCCATTGCCTGGGCCGGCGAGTAGACGCCGGACCAGGTCGTCCCGGCCTGTCCGGCGGCCAGGACGGCCGAAAGCAGGAGGCTCCCCGCGAGGATTCCGCAGGCACGCATCGCCATCGATCCTACGCGCATCCCCTTCGTCCTCTCGAGTCCGTCAACGGAGCGTGAAAGCGGAGGCCGACCCGAAGTAGGGGTCGGCAAAGCCGATCCAGCTCGTCCCGAAGCCGATCCGGCCATCCAGAAAGCGGAAGAAGGGCGCCTCCGAGAACTGCGCCTCGTCGCTGGCGGAGTACTCGTCGCCGGCGCCGTCGACATAGAGCTGGTCCGGCTGCGCGAGCCGCTCCGGGTGCGTGATGAGCATGCACGCCAGCGCCAGCGCCCCGAGGCCGAACTCGTTGACCGCGAACATCTCACGCGCGTGGCGGATGGAGTGGCCGGCATGGCGTGCGCCGAACTGCGCGGGCAGCACGAGGAAGTCGGTGCCGGGCGCCGGCACGAACGCGGCGCCGAGCGCCAGCGTCCGCTCCGACTGCCGAAGCCGGTCCGGGCCGAGCCGGTCCACGCGCGACAGTGAGGTCTCGCGAACCCGCGCCAGCACCGCCAGCGTGTCACCGAGCGCCGTGTTGTAGACCGGCGCGAGGCGCCGCCAGTCCGGCAGGACGAACCAGCCCTCGGCGCCGGCCGGCAGCGCGGCCGGGGGCGTCGGCTCGCCGGACCTCAGGCGCGGAAACAGCGTCGCGAGCCGCGCCAGCTGCTCACCCACCGGCCTCGGGCGATACATGGGCGGGTACCGGCGCGGATTGGCGGCCTCCTCGGCCGCGTAGAGCCGCTCGCTCTCCGCCGGGGCGCCGGGTACGGGATCCTGCATCGCGTTCAGGTCGCCAGTCGTCCAGCGCTCACCCGCCGAACTGGCGGAGGTGGTGGTCGAGATGCTTGAACATCAGACGGCCCCACTCGTCTCCCGTCAGCGGGCCGAAGAACGCGTGGGAACGGTTGTTGACGCCGCCGCGCCCTTCCGCGCAGAAGCGCAGGACGCAGTCGTGCAGCCGCTCCCGCTCGTGCTCGAAGCTGCGCTCGTCCCGAATGATGAAGTCCGGAGCGGTCGGGCTGTTCTTCGCCATCGGCGCGCGGCCCAGCAAGCGTCCCTTTACGAGCGGCGCCAGGACTCTGGCGAACCACGGACGCACCGCGGTCTTCTCGCCCAGCGGATACGAGAAGGCGACGGCGCAGTGCGCGAGCATCTGCGGCAGCGTCATCGTGCCCCAGCGCCGCACGTTGCCGGGCTCCAGCGCGGCGAGGCGCGTCAACATGGCGTCCCGATCCGTCGCGTTGAACAGGTTCTCCAAGCGGCCTCCCGGGACATCCTATCCCGGGCCTCCTCCGCGGTGTCAGGCACCGCGCAGGCGGTATGGCGCCGGAGGCAAAGCCGCCTCCGGCGCATCGGAACCACGGGGACTAGTCGAGCACTTCCATCCGCACGAGCTGCGCATTCCGCGTGTTGGCGAACATCAGCGTCGGAATCTTCGCGGTGCGATCCCACGACACACGCTTCGCGTCGAAGGAGTTCACCGGCGCCGGCATCGGCAGCTCGATCACCTGCCCGCTCTTCGTGTCGACGCGGAAGAAGCAGTCGCACGTATTGCTCGGCAGATAGACGCGCTCCTTGGCGTCCGGCGTCGACGACGTGTACGGCGTGCTGAATCGCGGGCCGACCTTCCACTCCTTGAAGGTCCTCGTCTTCGTGTCGAACATCCCGAGCGCTTCCTTGCCGTAGTAGGAGAACCAGAATCGGCCCTTGTCGTCCACGCGGCCGCGCCGCGGCACCGCGGCCGTGCCTCCCGGAACCGGATAGACGAGGGCCTCGTTCTTCGCCACGTCCACGCCCATGATCTCGCCCGTCATGAAGCTCGTACCCCACGGGTTCCCCTGCGGGTCGATGTCGAGGCCGTAGGCACCCATGTTCTTGCCCTGCGGCAGATTGGCCGGACGCCGGAAATCCCCGTCCGGCCTGGCGGTCGCAACGTCGGCGCGCTGGAAGCCCACCCATACCTTCTTGCCGTCCTTCGACACCGCGACGAACTGGCCAGTGGCGCCCTCGATCTGCGTCAGCTTCTGGGTCGCCGGCTCCCACTTGTGCAGCACCGACCGGCTGCCGGGCAGCCGCATCGTGAACCAGAGATTGTCCTGGCCGTCGATCGTGATGTCGCGCACGCCCGGGATGTCGCCCTTCTCGACCGGCGGCATCTGGTACTCCTGGATCTCGCCGGTCTTCGGGTTCAGCCGGCCGATCCACATCGCGCTCTCGTCGGTGTACCAGAGGTTGCCTTTCGAGTCGGTCTGCGAGTCGTGCGGCACCGTGTCCTTGCGCGGCAGATCCCACGTCGTCACGATCGTCTTGCCGCCGACGCCCTTGCTGCGCGGCAGGCGGACGAAGTCGTACGGATACTTCGTGCGGCCGGCGCTCAGGTTGTACTTCGCGATGAACTCGGCGAGCTCCTTCTTCGGAATCGGGCCGCCCGACGGGCTGTACTCCCACCAGTTCGGCGACGCCTCCGCGCGTTCCTGCTCTTCCTTCGTCTTCATCACGGTGCGGCCGCGACCCGCTGTGCCCATCACGGACCCGTCCGGGTAGTACTTCAGCATCCGCGTGATGGCCGGCACGAGCTGTTCGGCGGTGTACTTCGTCCGGAAGATGCGCTCGAGCGAGTGGCAGTAGACGCAGCTCTCGATGTTGAAGACCGCCTTCTCGAGCATGTCGTTCTTCTCGGGCAGGCTGAGCGCCCACTCGCGCGACGTCAGGTGCTTGGAAATGTCGGCCGCTTCGGACACCTTGAGGTCCAGCTTCGCGCTCTTGCCCATCTGCAGTTCGACCGTCGCCGGCGCGGGAAGCTCGTACCCCGTGGCCCGCATCGTCACCGCGTACTTGCCCGGGCCGACGTGCGACGTCGGGAACGAGTACTTCCCGCCGGACCCGCTGACGACGCTGGTGGTGTGGGTCGCGCCCTCACGGCGCACGGACACCACCACGCCTTCCATCTTGCCTTCCTTGTCCGAACTGACCACGCCCGACAGCGCGACGCCGCCCTGCGCGGACAACCGCGCAGGCGCACTCGCCAGAACAGTGACGACGCCGACCAGGGCCGCAGCCGCCGCCCAGACGCACCGGTTGATGTGCATGTAGCCTCCCCTTCGCGTGAACCACGAAGCGGCGTAACTATAGCTGGGTTCGGGAGGTGTGCCGTCGTCGACGCACGGGAACCCGGACCGCCGCGACGACTTGCGACGGACCGGGACCGATCGGCGCAGGACGCTACTTGCCCTGGAGGGACTTCAGATACGCGACGACCGATTCGATCTTCCGTCGGACATCGCCGGGGTCCTGGCCCTTGCGGACGAACGCGTCGCCCCAGACCGGCATGCCGGCGCCGCCGTGGCCGGCCTTTGCCATACGCCCGTCGATCGTGCGGAAGACAGCGTCGTCGTCGAACTTGCCGCCGTTGCGGGCAGCAATCTTCGTCAGGTCGGTCGGCTTGGGATTCATCGCGGTCGATGCCGGGCCGTCGCCCTTGGCGGCCGGGCCGTGACAGGACGCGCAATACAGCAGATAGACGCCGTTTCCCGCATTCACGATGGATTTGTCCTGAGCGAATGCCGGCGTGGTCGAACACGCCAGGGCAATCGCAGTTGCAGCAAGAGCAAGGGGGCGCTTCATATGGGTCTGGGTTTCCTCCGCCAGTTCCACGAGCGATTCGCGTGCCAGTGCCCGCACGTTCTCTCGCTCTACGCGCACGACGCAATCCACGGCTGAGGCTGGGAATACTCCCCGCGATGGAGAACTACCACTCACTCACGCGCCGACGACAGCGGCCGCAACGCCGGCGGCGCGGTTACCCGCGAGCCATGCGCTGGCCGACAGCGGCGCCGAGCAGATAGGCCGCCTCCTGCTGCATCCAGACGTGGCG
>CAYNUO010000011.1:25047-60831 GCA_964400405.1 uncultured Bifidobacteriaceae bacterium
CGGCCCACGGTCAGGCCGGCTTGATGGGGGCGTAGAACGAGACGCCGCGCACCTGCTCGTTGACCTGCAGGGGGTGCTGCAGCGGCGGGAACGCCCGTTGCTCGCAGTCGAGCCGGTCGCACAACCGGCAGCTGGGCCCGATCGGCACGCGGGCGTCGCGGCTCGAGAGGTCCAGCCCGTCGGCGTATACCAGCTCCTTGGCGTGGGCGAGCTCGCAGCCCAGCGACACGGCGTACTGGGTGCGCGGCGCACGATACCCGCCGCCCTGCTTCCGCACCGTGCTCGCCAGCTCGAAGTACGCCTGCCCGTCCGGCATCTCTGCGATCTGCGTGTGGATCATGCCGGGCGTCAGAAACGCCTCGAACACGTTCCACCGCGGACACGCGCCGGTGAAACGCGCGAAGCGCATCGGCGTCGCGCTGAACCGCTTCGAGATGTTGCCGGCGGCATCGATCCGCAGCATGTGGAACGGCACACCTTCGGACCCGGGGCGTCGGAGCGTCGTGAGCCGGTGGCAGACCTGTTCGAAGCTGGCGCGGAACCGGTGCCCGAGCAGCTCGATGTCGTAGCGCTCCGCCTTGACGGCCCTGAAGAACGCCTCGTACGGCATCAGCACCGCGCTGGCGAAGTAGTTGGCGAGCGCGACACGACAGAGCGCGCGGGATTCGTCCGTCGTGAGCCCGGGCTCGGCGGCGAGCCGGTCGATGGCCTCGCGATGCGCGAGCAGGCCGATCTGGTGCGCGAGCTGGAAGTTCCGGCTGCCACGGCGCAGCACCTCCGAGAGCCAGAGGATGCGGCGCTCCGCGTCGAAGCGGCGGAGGGCGCCGTGCATCTCACCGGTCTTCTCGATTCGGACGGAGACGTCGTGCGTGCGGTGCAGGTGCTGCGCGAGGTTGGTGAAGATGGCGTCCGGCTGCTGCAGGTTGGCCGCGGCCGCAAGGGACTCGGCGCCGTCCTCGAGCTCGGGGAAATAGTTGAGGTGTCGCTGGAGGAGGTCGCTGACCTCCTCTGTCGGGAAGCGTGTCTCCGGCATCACGCCGACGGCGGCGCCGTCGGAGAACTTGACGGCCAGATTCCGGGCGGATTCGCGGGCCTCGTTATAGGCCTCGTACAGGCGCAACATCGCCCGCACCGCCGCCGGATGCGTGGCGGCCATCTCGCGCACGTCGTTCGCGATGAGGTCGCTTCCCTCGAACAGCGGATCGCCGAGGGCTTCGAGCAATGCCGACAGGGTCCGGTCGTCGTGGTCGCTCGACAGGCTTTTCAGGTCGACCGGCAGCAGGGACGCCAGCTTGACCAGCAGATCGGCCGGGAAAGAGCGCCGGTTGTGTTCGATGAGGTTCAGGTAACTGGCGGAAATCCCGAGCCGGGATGCCAGTTCTGCCTGCGTCATCCGCTGCTGGCGCCGCAGCGAACGAACTTTGGCGCCGAGCGCCAGTTTCACGGGCATGACGCGTCCTCTCTCGTGCCAGCGGCCTTTTCAGCCGTTCACTGAGTGTGAATCGTTTACACACACACAGAAACGACTACACACCAAGAAAACCCAATAAATATTGCGCTGGACCAGCATACACCGGAAAATTGACAACACAACTCCAAGGCTATGACCGCACAGACTCCCACCCGCGCCGTTGTCACCGGCCCGCCCGTTCCAGGGCTGGCGGAGATTCTCACGCCCGAGGCCCTCGCGCTCGTGGCCGACCTCACGCTCCGCTTCCGGCCGAAGCTCGACGAACTGCTCGCGGCCCGCACGGTCCGTCAGGCTCGATGGGATGCCGGTGAATCGCCGGACTTCCTTCCCGAGACGGCACACATCCGCGCGGCTGACTGGCGAATCAGCCCGCCGCCCGCGACGCTGCAGGATCGCCGCGTCGAGATCACCGGGCCGCCCGACCGCAAGATGGTCATCAACGGTCTCAACTCGGGCGCGCAGATGTTCATGGCGGATTTCGAGGACGCCAACGCGCCGACGTGGGCCAACCAGATCGCCGGCCAGATCAATCTGCGCGACGCCATCCGCCGGACGATCACGTTCGCGAGCCCCGAGGGCAAGGCCTACAAGCTCAACGACACGACGGCGACGCTGCTGGTCCGCCCGCGCGGCCTGCACCTCCCCGAGCACCATGTGACCGTGGACGGCGCGCCGGTTCCGGGGTGCCTCTTCGACCTCGGTCTGTTCGTGTTCCACAACGCGGCCGAGCAGCTGCGCCGGGGCTTCGGGCCGTTCTTCTATCTGCCGAAGCTGCAGAGCCACCTCGAAGCACGCTGGTGGAACGAGGTGTTCGTGTACCTCGAGGAGCGGCTCGGACTCGCGCCCGGCTCGATCCGTGTCACCGTGCTGATCGAGACGCTGCCCGCGGCGTTCGAGATGGACGAGATCCTCTACGAACTGCGCGACCACATGGCTGGCTTGAACTGCGGCCGGTGGGACTACATCTTCAGCGCCATCAAGACGCTGCGCACGCACGCCGACTTCGTCATGGCGGACCGCTCGCAGGTGACGATGGACAAGGGCTTCCTGCGCGCCTATTCGCAGCTGCTGATCAAGACGTGCCACCACCGCGGCGCGCACGCGATGGGCGGCATGGCGGCGCAGATCCCGCTCAAGGATCCCGCCGCCAACGACGCGGCGATGGCCAAGGTCCGCGCCGACAAGCTCCGCGAAGTCACGGACGGCCACGACGGCACGTGGGTCGCGCACCCGGCACTCGTGCCGATCGCCCAGGCGCTCTTCGCGGACGCCGCGCCGAACCAGCTCCACCGGCTCCGCGAAGACGTCACCGTCACCCGCGACATGCTGCTCGCGCGGCCGGAGGGCACCTGCACGGAGAACGGCCTCCGCCACAACATCCGCGTGGGCACCCAGTATCTGCATGCGTGGCTGATGGGTTCGGGCTGCGTCCCGCTCTACGGCCTGATGGAAGACGCGGCGACGACGGAGATTTCACGCGCGCAGGTCTGGCAGTGGCTGCGCCACCGCGCGAAGCTCGAGGATGGCCGGACGGTCACCCCCGAACTCGTTGCGTCCATCATCGCGGAAGAGCACGCGGCGCTGCGGGCCGCCGTCTCGGGCGACGCCAGCCTGAAGGCCTTCGACACGGCCGCGGCGATCTTCTCCCGGATGTCCACCGCCGACACGCTCGAGGATTTCCTGACCCTGCCGGCGTATCGCGCGCTGGTCGCTTCGTCACCGACAACGGCATCGTAGCCACAACCCGTCACCGTAGACAGTCACACGAGAAGGAACCGACAGATGGCCGAACAGAATCGCTGGGCAGGAGTCACCCGCCCCTACTCCCAGGACGCCGTGTTGAAGCTCCGCGGGAGTGTCCGGATCGAGCACACGCTGGCCCGCCGTGGAGCCGAGCGTCTCTGGGCTTCGCTGCACAACGAGCCCTACATCAACGCCCTGGGCGCGCTGACCGGCAACCAGGCCGTCCAGATGGCTCGCGGCGGTCTGAAGGCCATCTACCTCTCGGGCTGGCAGGTGGCCGCGGACGCCAACTCCGCCGGTCAGACCTATCCGGACCAGAGCCTGTATCCGTATGACAGCGTTCCGACCGTCGTGCGCCGGATCAACGCCGCGCTGCAGCGGGCGGATCAGATTCAGTGCGCCGAGGGCAACGTCGACCGCGACTGGTTCCTGCCGATCGTGGCCGACGCCGAAGCCGGCTTCGGTGGCCCGCTGAACGCGTTCGAGCTGATGAAGAACATGATCTCGGCGGGCGCGGCCGGCGTGCACTTCGAGGATCAGCTCTCGTCGGAGAAGAAGTGCGGCCACCTCGGCGGCAAGGTGCTGATCCCGACCAGCCAGTTCATTCGCACGCTCGTCGCGGCGCGCCTGGCGGCCGACGTGATGGACGTCCCGACGGTGCTCGTGGCCCGCACCGATGCCGACAGCGCCAAGCTGCTCCTCTCGGACGCGGATCCGGCCGACTGGCCGTTCATCGAGAAGAAGGAGCGCACGCCGGAGGGCTTCTTCCACCTGAAGGGCGGCATCGAGTGCGCCATCGCCCGCGGCCGCGCCTACGCGCCGTACGCCGACATGATCTGGTGCGAGACGTCGGTGCCGAACATCAACGAGGCACGTGAGTTCGCCAAGGGCATCCACGAGGCGTTCCCGGGCAAGCTCCTGGCCTACAACTGCTCGCCGTCGTTCAACTGGAAGAAGGCGCTCAGCGACAAGGAAATCGCGAACTTCCAGAAGGAACTGGGCGCGATGGGCTACAAGTTCCAGTTCGTCACGCTGGCCGGCTTCCACTCCCTCAACTTCGGCATGTTCAACCTCGCCAAGGGCTACGGCGAGCGCGGCATGGAAGCCTACGTCGAACTGCAGTCGGCGGAGTTCGCCGGCGAGAAGGATGGCTACACGGCGACGAAGCACCAGCGCGAGGTCGGCACGGGCTACTTCGACCTGGTCAGCGAGACGGTGACGGGCGGCGCGTCCTCGACGCTGGCGCTCAAGGAATCCACCGAAGCGCACCAGTTCTAAAGCGCGGCTCCCGAAAGTAAAGAGGCCCGTTTGCGCTTCGGCGCGAACGGGCCTCTTTCTCTTCTGGCGACGTGCGCGACATCAGTCGAGGGTCGGAACTCCGTACTCACGAGCTGCAACTCGACGGCTTGCTGCGTCTTCGCATTGAACCCCACAACGGCCAGAGCAAAGTGGTTGATGTCGGGCAGGTCGGCGCCAGCTCCTCCCACAATGCCGAAGCGATTGCGATCGGTTCAGGTCGCAGCGGCAGACGTTACCGCCGTTCGACGAACAATCGCCTGCAACAAGCTGTGACGGCGCGATGTCTTGCAACGAGTTGTAACAGGACGCCCACGGACCGCCGCATCGCCTGACTGGGGTGCTAGCATCGGCGCCCGATGCGACATGCCGTCGTATCGTCTCCACGAGGCAGCGTGCGCGCATGCGTCTTTCATCCGTCGGACTCGGCATCTTGGTGCTCGCTTTGAGCATCTCCGCTCTGACCGCTCAACAAACGCCGTCGCCGCGGACCGGCGTACCCCCGGCAGGCGGCAAAGGAGGGCAGGACATCAGCGGTCCTTACGAGGTCGTCACCGGGTGGCCGAAGCCCCTTCATGGAAACATGCCAGGTGACTGGTCCTGGGGAAGAACTCCCTCAGTGTGGGTGGAGTCGGACGATCGGATCTGGGTCCTCCAGGATGGAGAACTCCCGATCCTTGAAAAGCCCATCGGAATTGGTGGCATCCCGATCCGTCCGGCGGCCCAGGCGTTCGAAGTATTGAACCAGATGCCACGTCACGAACACGTAGTCATGGTCTTCGATCGGCACGGAAACCTCGTGCAGGATTGGCCGCAGCACGCCGCACTCATAAAGGGCCCGAATCGAATCCGGATCAACCCGAACGATGATTCCCGCGCCGTCTGGATCATCACGGGAAATCCCTCGCCAGGCCAGCGTGGTCCGATCGACTCGCGCATACTAAAGTTCAGCAACGACGGGACGCGCATCCTCTTAAACCTTGCCGAAGCGAACGGTGTCAAGTTCCAGGGACTTGACGACATCGTGTTTCACTCGAACGGCGACTTCTATGTTGGCGACAACACGCGCGTGATCAGATTCTCAGCCAATGGAGAATTCAAAGCCGAGTTTGGAACACGCGGAGAGGGACCCGGGCAGCTCACGGATGTTCATGCGATGGCAATCGACGAACGGAACAGGATCTACGTGGCCGACCGCGTCTTCGGCGGCACGAATCCTCTCGTCAAGCCGTGGAGTTCACGCATTCAGGTGTTTGACGAAAATGGCAAGTTCCTCGACCTGTGGCCTAACTTCTCTCTTCCTCAGGGTTTGCTCTACACCACAGACGGTCACCTGTGGGTAGCCGAGGCCTACAACAACAAGCTCCTGCAGTACGACACGAAAGGAACGCTACTGTCATCTTGGGGCACGCTGGGCTGGGAAGCCGGAAAGTTCTTCGGCCCGCACGCGATGAGCGTCGACAGCGAAGGCAACTTGTATGTCGCCGAGGTCTGGGGAGGGCGGGTCCAGAAGTTCCGGCCGCGACCCGGGAGTCGAAAGAGCCTTCTCGTGGGGCGGACGTTATCCTGATTCGGGCATTTCACACCGCATCAGGGAGGGCGCCGCGTTCATGACGGCACCGGCTACTACGACCTGGTCAGCGAGACCGTCACGGGCGGCGCGTCCTCGACGCTGGCGCTCAAGGAATCGACGGAAGCGCACCAGTTCTAAGCTGGCCAGCACTCTGTGCTGGCTCGCGTCTCGACCGAAGCGGTCAAGACGCGCAGTGTCAAGAGAGACAAAAGGCCCGTCCGCACTTCGGTGCGGGCGGGCCTTTTCTCATTTCGCGCCCGGGCGCGTCAGTTCTGGGACGCCTGGTCGAGGCGGAACGCCTTGTGGATCGCGAGCACCGCGGCCGGCGCATCCGCCTCCGTGACCACGAGCGAGATGTTCCGCTCCGACGACCCCTGCGAGATTGCGATCACGTTCACGCCCGCAGCCGAGAGGGCTCCGAACACGCCTGAGGCCACGCCCGGCGTGCCACGCATGTGGTCACCGACGGCGGCCACGATGGCGACGGGCAGCCCCGTGATGTCCTCGATGTGCCCGCGCGCGAGCTCCGGCTCGAGCGCGGTGCGCAGCGCACGCAGCACGGACGGCGCCGCATCCTGCGTAATCGCGAAGCAGATGTTGTTCTCCGAGGACGCCTGCGAAATCATCAGGACGTCCGCCTGCTGCGCCGCGACGACCTCAAACGCTTTGGCCACGATGCCCGGAATGCCCTGCATTCCCGTGCCGCTGATCGTGACAAGGGTCACCTGCCGGATCGACGTCACGGCCTTCACGCCACGCGCGGCCGGGTCACCGTCCACGCTGACCCGCGTGCCGGGATGGGACGGGTTGAAGCTGTTGAGGATGCGAACGGGGATGCGTTGACGGAACGCCGGCAGGATCGTCTTGTAGTGCAGGACCTTCGCGCCGTAGTACGCCAGCTCCGAGGCTTCGCTGTAGGAGATCTCGGCCAGCGTCCGCGCGTCCGGCACCTCTGACGGATTGGCCGACATCACACCGTCCACATCCGTCCAGATCCACACCTCGTCGGCGTCCACGGCGGCGCCGAGAATCGACGCCGAGTAGTCGGACCCGCCGCGGCCCAGGGTCGTCGTGATCCCGTCTGCCGTCGCGCCGATGAAGCCGGTGACGACGGGAATCGCGCCCGCCTTCACGAGCGGCATCAGCAGCGCCTGCGCCCGCTCGCGCGTGTCGTCCATCAGCGGTTCCGCGCCGCCGAACTGGTCCGTGGTGACGATCACACGGGTGGCGTCGACCGGCTCGGAGGACCGCCCGGCCGCGGCGATGGCGGCCGACAGGAGCGGCGCCGCGAGCGTTTCACCGATCCCGCTGATCGCGTCCATCAGGCGCGGCGTCAGGTCGCGCACCATCGAGAGTCCGAAGCAGAGCTTTTCGAAGCCCTCGAGCCGCTCGGAGAGCTGCCGCTCGACTGCAGCCCGGCGGACGGCGTCCCCGGACGCGACGGCGGCGGCAACGTCGAGGTGCCGCTGTTCCAGTTCGCGGCGCACGGCCGGGTCCCAACGGCCCGCCGCGGCATGCCGTGCCGCGTCGATGAGGAGATTGGTGACCTTGCTCATTGCCGACGTCACGACGACGACGTCGTGTCCCGCGGCGGCCGCCCGCACCGAGAGCTGAGCCGCCTGGGTAATACGTTCGGCAGACCCGACCGAGGTCCCGCCGAACTTCATCACGATACGCATGGAGATAGGGTACTGGAGGACGCGCCGTACAGGCGCGGCGGAGGCGCGGGAAGGGCCCGGCTATCCGCCGCTGCGCGCGCCGAAATCGAGCACGTCGGCGAGAGAAACCGCCGAGGTACCGGCTTTCAGGAAGGCCACGAGGTCGAGCAGCTGTTTGAGTGAGAGGCGCGTCGCGTAATCGCTCGGCATCGGCGACCCCGTGACGGGCACCACGGACGCCACGTCGCTCTTCGGGATCGCGCGAAGGACCGGCGGCAGGGACGCCGTGTCGTAGAAGTGAAATTCGCCGTCGCCGCTCTCCGCGCGAATACCGACGTATTTCATGCCGCCCCTGGTCGTGATCCGGACACGCACGTAGGCCGGGTCGACCGAGCGGTGCGGCACGACCACGATACGGTGGAAGATCTCCCGGGCGGACCGGCCGTTCATCCGGTTCGTCAGATTGGGACCGGCACCGCCGCCCTGCCCCTCGTAGGTGTGGCAGACATGGCAGCTGTCGAGCACCGCGCGGTTGAAGAACACGCCTCGGCCGGCAGCAGGGTCACCGGTCAGCACCGCATCCCTGGCCGCCGCGCCATTGCCCGCCTTCGCGACATCGGCCGGGGCTGCTGGCTGCAGAGAGGCCACGTAGATAGCCAAGTCCTCGATCTGCGCCGCGCTGAGCCGCGGCGTGAACTTCGGCATCATCGTGCCGGGCCGGCCCTCTTCGGCGGTCTTCCGGACGAACGGGACGGTGAACTTCGGTCCCCGCAGGCTCGGGGCACGGCCGCCAGCGGCTTCGTCGCCGTGGCACATCTTGCAGTTGGCCGAGAACAGCGTCTTGCCGGCCTCGACCTGCTCTTGGCGGGGCATGGCGGCACCGGCTCGCGCGGGACTGGCCTCGGCGAGACACAGCACAGCCATGAGAGAAATGGAGGCGCCCAAGCGAACGTGAAGTGACTTGTTACTCATCAGCTGGGAAAACCTTCCCAAGATTATCCACCACCTACTGGTCCCTGCCTAGGGGGAAACCACTAGTCAGAGCAAAAATGTAACATTTCAGTTGGCGGCGGCCATCCCCCCTGGGGGGAGCCCCGAGGGCTGGTCCGGTCGGCCCAGCCGGCCTCGGCTAGTCCAATGGGGCCGGGAGACGGGAGTCCCCCATCAAGAACGCGTCGATCGCGCGGGCGGCGCTCCGCCCCTCGGCAATCGCCCACACCACGAGCGACTGTCCCCGCTGCATGTCACCGGCGGTGAAGACGCCCGGCACATTCGTCATCCAGCGCTCGTCGCGCTTCACGGTCCCACGGTCGGTCAGCGAGACGCCGAGCTCCTCGAGCAGTGGACCGCGCTCGGGACCCACGAAGCCCATCGCCAGCAGCACCAGGTCGGCCTTCAGTTCGAAGCTCGAACCAGGCACGGGCGTGACGGTCATACGGCCGTCGACCCTGGAAATCTCGACCTTGACGGCCTGCAGGGCCGTGACCCGCCCGGCGGCGTCACCGACGAAGCGTTCGGTCGACACCGCGTAGAGCCGCTCCCCGGCCTCTTCGTGGGCCGCAGACACCCGGTAGATGTGCGGCCACTGCGGCCAGGGGTTATCCGACGCACGCGTGTCGGGCGGCTGCGGCATCAGCTCCAGCTGCTGGATGGACGCGGCGCCCTGCCGCGTCGCCGTGCCGAGGCAGTCGGCGCCCGTGTCGCCACCGCCGATGATGACCACATGCTTGCCCGCCGCGGAGATCGCCTCCGCCTCGGGGATCGCGTCACCTTCGCAGCGCCGGTTGGCCTGCGTGAGGTAGTCCATCGCAAAGTGCACCCCCGCGAGCTCTCGTCCGGGCACCTTCAGGTCGCGTGGCGCGCCGGCGCCGCCGGTCAGCAGCACGGCCCGGAAGTCCTGCGTGAGCCGTGACAGCGGCACGTCGGCGCCGATGCTGACACCCGGACGGAACACCACGCCCTCGGCCTCCATCAGCCGGAGGCGTCGATCGAGGACGGCTTTCTCCATCTTGAACTCGGGGATGCCGTAACGCAGCAGCCCCCCGATGCGGTCGGACTTCTCGAACACGGTCACGTCATGACCGGCCCGGTTCAGCTGGTCGGCTGCGGCAAGCCCGGCCGGACCGGAGCCGACGATCGCCACGGACTTCCGCGTCCGGAAGGTCGGCGGCGTTGCCGTCACGCGCCCCTCATCGAACGCGCGGTCGATGATGTCCGCTTCAACGGCCTTGATGGTCACGGGCTCGCGGTTGATGCCGACCACGCACGACCCTTCGCACGGAGCCGGGCACAGGCGGCCGGTGAACTCCGGGAAGTTGTTCGTCGCGTGCAGGCGGTCGAGCGCGCTTTCCCAGCGGTCGCGGTAGACGAGGTCGTTCCAGTCGGGAATCAGGTTGCCGAGGGGACAGCCCTGGTGACAGAACGGAATGCCGCAGTCCATGCAGCGCGACGCCTGTGCCTGGATCTCCGTCTTCGGATACGGGACGGTCGTCTCACGCCAGTCCCTGACCCGTTCGGCCACCGGCCTCGACGGGTGCTTCTTCCGCTGGATCTCGATGAATCCGGTTGGCTTACCCATTCGCGCCCTTCCCCTGACTCCCCGTCGTTGCCACCGGCGCCTGACCGAGCAGCTCGGCGAACGTCGGCTCCCGATGCTCCGCCCGGGCCCGCGCCTCCGCCGCCAGCGCCCGCTTGTACTCGCGCGGCATGACCTTCACGAACTGCGCGAGCGAGGCCGCCCAGTCCTTCAGGAGCCGCGCACCCAGCGTGCTGCCGGTCTCCGCCACGTGGCGTTCGATGAGCGCCTTCAGCGCTACCGCGTCCTCGACGCCGAGCGGCTCGAGATCCACCATCTGGCGGTTGCAGCGGCTCGCGAAGCGCCCGGTCTCATCCCGGACGTACGCCACGCCTCCACTCATGCCGGCGGCGAAGTTCCGGCCGGTGCGGCCGAGCACCGCGACGACGCCGCCCGTCATGTACTCGCAGCCGTGATCGCCCACGCCTTCCACGACGACCTGTGCGCCGCTGTTGCGGACGCAGAACCGCTCACCGGCCAGGCCGCGCACGAACGCTTCGCCGCTGGTCGCGCCGTACAGCGCCACGTTGCCGACGAGGATGTTCTCCTCCGCGACGAAGGTGGCCGCGGCCGGCGGGAAGGCGATCAGGCGTCCGCCCGAGAGCCCCTTGCCGAAATAGTCGTTCGCGTCGCCCTCGAGCCGCATCGTCATGCCGCGCGGCACGAACGCGCCGAAGCTCTGCCCCGCGTTGCCCGCGAAGCGCAGCGTGATCGTGTCGTCGGGCAGGCCCTTGCCGCCCCACTTGCGGGTCAGGGCGGAGCCCAGCATCGTGCCGACGGTCCGGTTCGAGTTCCGGATCGGGCTCGACACGTCGACCGGCGTCCCCTTCTCGAGCGCGGCGGCGCACTTGACGATCAACGCGTTGTCGAGCGCCTTGTCCAGCCCGTGATCCTGCGTCGTCACGGCGCGGCGTGCCACGCTCGCCGGCATGTCGGGCGAGTGGAGGATCTTCGAGAGGTCAACGCCGTGCGCCTTCCAGTGGTCGATCGCCGGGATGACGTCGATGCGGTCGACCCGGCCGACCATCTCGTCAATCGTCCGGAAGCCGAGTGACGCCATCAGCTCCCGGACCTCCTCCGCGATGTAGCGGAAGAAGTTCTCGACGAACTCCGGCTTGCCCGAGAACTTCGCGCGCAACTCCGGGTCCTGCGTCGCGACGCCGACCGGGCACGTGTTCAGATGGCACACGCGCATCATGACGCAACCCATCACGACGAGCGGTGCGGTGGCGAAGCCGAACTCCTCCGCGCCCATCAGCGCGGCGATCACGACGTCGCGCCCCGTCTTCATCTGACCGTCGACCTGCACGATGATGCGATCGCGCAGCCGGTTCATCACCAGCACCTGCTGTGTCTCGGCGAGACCGAGTTCCCACGGCACGCCTGCGTGCTTGAGGCTCGTCAGCGGCGACGCACCGGTGCCGCCGTCGTAACCGGAGATGAGCACCACGTCGGCATGCGCCTTGGCGACGCCGGCCGCGACGGTTCCGACGCCGACCTCCGCCACGAGCTTCACGTGAATCCGCGCCCGTGTGTTCGCGTTCTTGAGGTCGAAGATCAGCTGCGCGAGATCCTCGATCGAATAGATGTCGTGATGCGGCGGCGGCGAAATCAGCCCGACACCGGGCGTCGCGTGCCGAACCTTGGCGATCCACGGGTAGACCTTCGAGCCCGGCAGCTGGCCGCCTTCGCCCGGCTTCGCGCCCTGCGCCATCTTGATCTGCAGGTCGTCCGCGTTCACGAGGTATTCGCTCGTCACGCCGAAGCGGGCGGACGCCACCTGCTTGATCGCACTGCGCCGCAGGTCGCCGTTCGCATCCGGCACGAACCGCGCGGGGTCCTCGCCACCCTCGCCGGTGTTCGACCGGCCGCCGAGCCGGTTCATGGCGATCGCGAGCGTCTCGTGCGCCTCCTGGCTGATGGAGCCGTACGACATCGCCCCGGTCGAGAAGCGCTTCAGGATCGCCTCGACCCCTTCGACCTCGCTCAGGGGCACAGGCGGACCGACCGGCTTCAGCTGGAAGAGACTCCGCAGCGTGGCGCGGTGCTGGCTCTGTTCGTCCACCGCCTTCGTGTACTGCTTGAAGATCGAGTACTGGCCGCTGCGTGTCGCGTGCTGCAGCTTCTGCACCGTTTCCGGATTGAAGAGATGGAACTCCCCGTCCCGGCGCCACTGATACTCGCCGCCCCACTCCAGTTCCTTCGGGCCGACGGGCCTCCGGCCGAACGCGCGGTCGTGACGGGCGCGCACTTCCTCGGCGATCACGTCGATGTTGACGCCGCCGATCTGCGACGCGGTGCCGGTGAAATAGCGCTCGACGAACCACTCGTTCAGGCCGACCGCCTCGAAGATCTGTGCGCCGCAGTAGCTCTGCAGCGTGGAGATGCCCATCTTCGACATCACCTTCAGGACGCCCTTGTTCAGCGCCTTGATGTAGTGCGCGACGGCATCCTCCTGCGAAATGCCCTTGAGCATTCCCTGGCGGACCATGTCACCGAGGGTCTCGAATGCCAGATAGGGATTCACGACGCCGGCGCCGTATCCGAGCAGCAGCGCGACATGGTGCACCTCGCGCGCGTCTCCCGATTCGACGACGAGGGCGCAGCGGGTACGCGTGCCCTCGCGGACCAGGTGATGGTGCACGCCGGCCGTCGCCAGCAGGCTCGGTATCGGCGCCATCTCGGCGTTCACGCCACGGTCCGAGAGGATCAGGATGTTGTAGCCCGCCGCGACCGCCTCGCTCGCCTGCCGGCAGAGGTCGGCCATCGCGCGCTCGAGGCCCTCGCCGTCATGCATCGGGTCGAACAGCATCGACAGCGTCGTCGACCGGAACGGTGAGTCGAGCGGCAGGTGGCGCAGCTTCGCCACGTGGTCGTTGTGGATGATCGGATAGGTGACCTTGATCTGCTCGCACGACTGCGGTTCCGGCTTCAGCAGGTTGCGCTCCGGCCCGATGGTCGAGCCCATCGAGGTCACGAGTTCCTCGCGGATGGCGTCCAGCGGCGGGTTCGTCACCTGCGCGAAGAGCTGCTTGAAGTAGTCGTACAGCAGGCGCGGCCGGTCCGAGAGCACGGCCAGCGCGCTGTCGGCTCCCATCGACCCGATGGCCTCTTCGCCGTTGAGCGCCATCGGCGCCAGCAGGATGCGCAGGTCCTCCTGCGAGTAGCCGAAGGCCTGCTGCCGCAGGAACACCGTGTCGTGGCCGGGCTCCTCGGCTCTCGCCGGCGGCAGGTCGTCGATGTCGATCAGGTGCGCCTTCAGCCACTCCGCGTACGGCTGCTCCGCGGCGAGCTCGCTCTTGATCTCGTCGTCCCCGACGATCCGGCCCTTCACGGTGTCCACGAGGAAGATCCGGCCCGGATGCAGCCGCTCCTTCATCACGACGTCTTCCGGCTTGAAGTCGAGCACACCGACTTCCGACGCCATGACGACGACGTCGTCCTTCGTGACGTAGTAGCGGGACGGCCGGAGGCCGTTGCGGTCGAGCACCGCGCCGATGACCGAGCCGTCCGTGAACGCGATCGACGCGGGGCCGTCCCACGGCTCCATCAACGACGAGTGGTACTCGTAGAACGCCCGGCGCTCCGGGCTCATCTCCGTGTTCCCGCTCCAGGGCTCGGGAATCATCATCAGCACGGCGTGCGGCAGCGGCCGCCCCGCCATGTAGAGGAACTCCAGCACGTTGTCGAAGGTGGCCGTGTCGCTGCCGCCCTCGCGGATCACGGGCAGGATCTTCTTCAGGTCCGTGCCGAAGAGGTCTGATTCGAGCAGGCCCTGACGCGCCCGCATCCAGTTGATGTTGCCCCGCAGCGTGTTGATCTCGCCGTTGTGGGCCACGAGACGATACGGGTGCGCGAGCGGCCACGACGGGAACGTGTTGGTGCTGAAGCGCTGGTGGACGAGCGCCAGCGCCGAGTCCATGTCCGGGTCCTTGAGGTCCGGAAACATCGCACCCAGCTGATCGGCCGTCAGCATGCCCTTGTAGGTGAACGTCCGGGACGACAGGCTGACGATGTAGAAGAACTTGTGCGAGGCGACGCTGATGTCGAGCGCGTCGACCGCTACTTCGATCCGCTTCCGGATGATGTACAGCGACCGCTCGACGCGCATGGGGTCGCTGCCCGTCGACGCCGGCACCTCGACGAAGACCTGCCTGAACAGCGGCTCGACGGCCACGGCACTCGCGCCGACCGTGGAATCGTCCGTGGGCACGTCACGCCAGCCGAGCAGACGCGCCCCTTCCTCCGCCACGATCGCCTCGATGGTGCGGACCACGGCCTCACGGTCGCTGGCGTCGCGCGGCAGGAACACGAGACCGGCGCCGTAGCGACCGGCGGCCGGCAGGGCGAAGGAGAGCACCTTGCGGAAGAACCGGTCGGGCATCTGGATGAGGATGCCGGCGCCGTCGCCGGTGTTGACCTCACAGCCACACGCACCCCGGTGCTCGAGGTTGCGCAGGATCTGCAGCCCGTTCTCCACGATGGCGTGCGACCGCTTGCCCTTCATCTGGACGACGAAGCCGACGCCGCACGCGTCGTGCTCACGGGCGGGGTCAAACAGGCCTTGGGCGGGTGGCGTACCGGTGTAGTCGGCTGACATAGAAGGATCCGTTGTACTGATCGACTGCTGATAATGGAAATACAATGTTCAGACCAATTCCATCATGAAATCAGATGAAAGGCCTATCGACGCATCGGGCACCCCCAGAAACAGAACCGCCGCGGCTGTGAACCGCGGCGGCTGCAGAACCCGGGCGGTGCGGTTGTTCTAGAGGCCGACGATCTCCCCCGTGCTGTCTCCGAAGCTCTCGGCGTTGACGCCCATCCGGTGCAGGAGCGTGAGCTGGAGATTGCAGAGCGGGGTGCCCTTGGCGACCTTGATGTGATTGCCGCCCTTGATGCCGTGGGCCTTTCCGCCGACGACCAGCGTCGGCAGGTTCTCCGGCAGGTGCAGGTTCGAGTCGCTCATGCCGCAGCCGTAAAGCATCAGACTGTTGTCGAGGAGCGTGCCGTCCCCGTCCGGCGTGTTCCTGAGCTTCTCGAGGAAGTAGGCATACATCCCGAGGTGGAACGTATTGAGCTTCGCCTGCTTCGCCAGCTTCTCGGGATTGTTCTGGTGGTGCGACAGCGGATGGTTGGCATCCGCGATCCCGATCTCCGGGTAGGTCCGATTGCTCAGCTCGCGCGAGATCACATAGGTCGAGATGCGCGTCAGGTCCGCCTGCCAGGCCAGCGCCAGCAGGTCGAACATCAGGCGCCCGTGCTCCTCGAAGCTCACGGGGATGCCCGTCGGCTGCTCGACGACCGGCAGCTCGCGGTCGCTCTCCTTCTCGGCCTTCTGCACACGCCGCTCGGCGTCGCGGACGGCGTCGAGATACTCCGACACCTTGCCGCGGTCCTTCGCGCCGAGCTGCTTGTTGAGCGCGGTCACCTCGGAGGTCACCGAGTCCAGGAGGCTTCCGTCGCGACGGATGGCCCGCAGCCGCACCTTCGAATCCGTGCTGCTGTTGTCACCGAAGAGGCGCTCGAACACCGCGCGCGGGTTCACCTCCATCGGGAGCGGGGTCGTCGGCGTGATCCACGAGATCGTCGACGTGTAGGCGCAGGTGTAGCCGTAGTCGCAGACACCCAGCACGTCCACCGACTCGAGCGCCAGCTCGAGCGACTTGAGCTGCGTGGCGTCGCCGAGCTGCTTCGCCGCCACCTGGTCCATCGACACGGCCACCGAGCCGGTCGCTTCCGTCTTCAGCGCATGGGCGCCGGTCAGCCACGCGGACATCACGCGGGAGTGCGGGCCGCCGCCGTCGTTGTCACCCGGCACCGCCGGGTTGCTGTCGAGGCCGGTCACGACCGTCATCTGGTCGCGGAACGCCGCAATCCGCTGCAGCGTCGGGCTCAGCGCGAAGTCACGCCCTTCGGCCTCCGGCGTCCAGAGCTTCATGTTGACGCCCATCGGCACGTAGAACGCGCCGAGACGCTTGACGGGCTGCGCCGCCGTCTTCGCGAGGGCGGTCATCGCCGGGACCATGGAATCGAGGAGCGGCAGACCGATGGCGACGCCTGCTCCACGCAGGATCGTGCGGCGGGACAGGTGGGCCTTGGTGATCATCATGACTCGACTCTCCTCATCTGGAACGGCAGGCTCTTGACGACGCCCATCACGAGCGACGACCACCGGTAGTCGGAGGCCGCGGCATCCTTCACGATCTTCCGGATGGCGGGCATGTCGGAATACTCGACGCCACGCCCCAGGCCGTAGGTCACCAGTTTCTTCGTCAGCGTGTTCAGGAACTCCGCGCGATAGCCGGTCAGAATCCCCTGCCGGAACTCGGCTGCATTGCTGAACTTCATGCCGTTCGGGAACTGGCCGGACGCGTCGACCGGGCTGTTCGAATCCGTGTCGCGCCACTGCCCGATACCGTCGAAGTTCTCGAGGCCGAACC
The DNA here is from genome assembly GCA_964400405.1 of uncultured Bifidobacteriaceae bacterium. Classification (GTDB taxonomy): domain Bacteria; phylum Acidobacteriota; class Vicinamibacteria; order Vicinamibacterales; family UBA2999; genus CANKJK01. The sequence continues at coordinate 41,807 of CAYNUO010000011.1, forward strand.
CGAGCGGATCCAGCAGCGTATGGCAGCTCGCGCACACCGGGTTCTTCCGGTGCATCTCCATGCGGGCGCGCACGGACTTCGGCGCCTTGCCGTCGTTCTCCGGGAACGGCGGCACGTTCTTCGGCGGCTCGGGCGGCGGCGTACCGAGAACGTTCTCGAGCACCCACTTCCCGCGGAACACCGGTGACGTCCGGTCCGGATACGCGGTGACGAGCATCACGCTGCCGTGCCCCAGCAGGCCCGCGCGGCGCGTGTCCGGATACGTGACGCGGCGGAAGTGGCTGCCGTAGACACCGGGGATGCCGTAGTGCCTCGCCAGCCGCTCGTTCACGAACGTGTAGTTCGCCGTCAGCAGGTCGAGCGCGCTGCGGTCCTCGCGCACCTGGCTCTGCAGGAAGAGACCGGTCTCGCGCGAGAACGCTTCGCGCAGGCTGTCGTCGAACGACGGATAGACGAGGTAGTTCGGCAGCTGCGCCGGGATGTTCCGCAGCATCAGCCACTGCCCGAAGAAGTTCGAGATGAGCGCGTCGGACCGCGGGTCCGCCATCATGCGCTTGACCTGACGCTCGAGCACGCCGGCCTGCCGCAGCCGGCCCTGCTCGGCGACGCTCAGCAGTTCGTCGTCCGGGATGGAACTCCAGAGGAAGAAGGACAGGCGCGACGCGAGGTCGATGTCGCTGACCGGCACGATCGTCTTGCCGGCCGGCGCCGCCGCGTCACGCTCGCTGCGGAACAGGAACGCCGGCGCGATCAGAATCCGCTCGAGTGCCGACTCGATGCCGGCCTCGAAGCCGCCCGACGAGAGGCCTTCGCGGTAGAAGGTCATCAGCGTCGCCACTTCGGAGGCCTTCGCGGGACGCCGGTACGCGCGGCGCGCGAGCCGCGACACGATACGCGTCGCGCATGCGTCGTCGCCGGCACGGCCGGCGGCCGGGCGGCACGTGAAGATCGCCTTGCGTGACGGGGTGTCCTTCGGCGCCGCGGGATTGAACGGCCCGATGATCTCGATGTTCTGGACGCCCGACTCGATCTTGCCGTTCGCCGTCTCGGTGGCGCCCAGCTGGCCGTAGCTGCTGCTCGCCAGCGGCAGCCGCTCCGGGCCGACGCCTTCCGTCACGACAGTGCGCTTGACCATCGCGACGCCGATCTCGTGCACGCCCGCCTTCGCCCGGAAGCGGACCTCCTGAGGCCCGTCGTTGGGCCGCTGGCCATCGCTTGCCATGATCGACAGGTTCTTCGTCGACTTCTCGATCGTGAACTGCTTGATGCGCGCGCCGTCGACGCGGACATCCACGACGCTGTCCTCGTGGCGCCCCTTCCACTGGTCGCCGTAGTCCTTCGTGAAGTCCACGCGGATGGCGTACTCGCCGTCGAGCGGGAACGTGTGACGCACCGAGAGGCCGCCGCGCGTGCCGAACGGCAGCGACTCGTCACGGCGATCTTCCTGAATCAGCAGGGTCGGCACCTTGTAGAACGTGCTGGCCGGCCGGATCTCCGTGCTGCCGACGGCGAGCCGCGCGATCTTCCGGGCGGCCGAGACATAGCGGTCGAGCAGCGCCGGCGACACGGAGAGCACGTCGCCGATGTTGTCGAAGCCGAAGCCGGAGTTGTCCGCCGGCAGATACGTCGGGCCGTCGATCTCGAGCGCCAGCAGGTCCCGGATGGTGTTCACGTACTCCGTCCGGTTCAGACGATGAATCACGGGCCGGCCCGGGTTCGGCGCCGCGGCCGCGGCCGAGTCCAGCGCGCCTTCGAGCGACGCAATCACCGTCTCGTAGGTCGGACGATCGGGCCGCACGGCGCCACCCGGAGGCATGGTGCCCGCGCGGAGCTTCGAGAGCACGCGCTCCCAGACCGCGGCGTGCTCCCCGACCCTGGACAGGTCGAGCGAATCGAGCGCCAGATTGGCGTATTGCGCCTTGCGCTTCTCGTTGTGGCAGCCGACGCAGTACTTGTCGATGACGGGCTTGACGGCGACCTGCGGGGCTGCCGCAGGGGCGAGCGCCATCTTGGCAGCGGCGGCCTGCGCCTGCGAACCCGTCTGGGCTCCACGAGCTGCCTGCAGACCCACGCCGCCCGCCAGGGCGAGCACGGCCATCCCGGCAGCGACTCTGATGCGAGAGATTTCGAACATCGGCGGCATTGTCCTGAACTTGATTGACATTGTAAAGTACAGCCGTCGGCGGTCAGGTCGCGAATTGGCCCGGGCACCGGCCGTCCTGGAGGGATGGAATGAACGCCAGAATCACGACATCTGCCGCGTGGGGCCTCATGGCCGCGCTGGTCACCGCCATCCCGTGCGACGCCGCCGATTCGCTGGTCGACGCCGTCAAGCGGCAGGATCAGGCCGCGGTCCGGGCGATGCTGACCCGGAAGGTCGACGCCAACGCCCCGCAGCCCGACGGCGCCACCGCCCTCCACTGGGCCGCGAACCGCAACGACGTCGCCGTGGCGGAGCTCCTCATCAAGGCGGGCGCCCGCGTGGACGCCACCAACGACTACGGCGTCACGCCGCTGTCCCTGGCGGCGCTGAACGGCAGCGCCCCGATGGTCGATCTGCTGCTGAAGGCCGGCGCGAACGCGAATCTGGCCCTGCCCTCGGGGGAGACGCCGTTGATGACCGCCGCGCGGACCGGCAACGACGCCGCCGTCACCGCGCTGCTCGACAAGGGCGCCAAGGTCGGCGCCGCGGAGCCGGTCGCGGGTCAGACGGCGCTGCTCTGGGCGTTGTCCGAGCGGCACCTTTCCGTGGCGCGCCGGCTCGTCGAGCGCGGCGCCGACGTGCAGCAGGCCTCGAAGGCCGGGTTTACGCCGCTCATGATGGCGGCCCGCTTCGGTCAGCAGGACGCCGCGCAGTTCCTGCTCGACAAGGGCGCGCCGATCAGCGCCGTGGACAACGAGGGCCTCGACGCGCTGCTGGTCGCCGTCCTGCGTGGCCAGACGGACATGGCCCTCTTCCTGCTCGACAGGGGCGCCAACCCGAAGAACGACAAGCCCGGCTACACCGCGCTGCACTGGGCCTCCGGCAAGTGGGAGAGCGGCATGACCCACGACTATCCGGACGCGACGACCGAGGAGTGGCGCTACCTGAACGGCGTGCCGGTCAAGAAGGCCGAGCTGATCACGGCGTTGCTGGCCAAGGGTGCCGACGTCAACGCCGTCATGACGAAGGCGCCGCCGCGCTACGGCATTCACCTGTTCCACATGATGCCGCTCCAGGGCGCCACGCCGTTCTTCCTGGCGGCGCTCAGCGCCGACGCCGACACGATGAAGCTCCTCGTGTCCAAGGGCGCGAACCCCAAGGTGCTCAATCAGAACAAGTCGACGGCGCTGATGGTCGCGGCCGGGCTCGGGCGCGTGCCGGGCGACAGCCTGCTGACGGACGAGGATTCGGTCGAAGCCGCCAAGCTCTGCCTGGATCTCGGCATCGACGTCAACGCGGTCAACGCCTCCGGCGAGACGGCCCTGCACGGCGCGGCGTACTACGGCAATCCGAAGGTCGCGGAGCTGCTGGTGCAGCGCGGCGCGAACATGAGCGCGAAGAATCGGAACGGCCAGACGGCTCTCAGCATCTCCATCGGCTACAACCAGAACGCGATGACGTTGACGCGTCCGGCCATCACGGCCGTTCTGAAGAAGCTCGGCGCCACCGAATAGCGCGCGCCGCCGGCCGGGCGGCTACCGGCCGATCCGGTAGAGATGCGTGCCGGTACGGATGAAGATCGAGCCGTCGGCGACGGCCAGCGACGCCAGCATCGCCCCATCGAGCGGGTTCAGCGCCAGACGCCGGAAGGCCGGACCCGCCGCAAGGACGGTCGTCTCCCCTTCCTCGCTCTGAAAGTAGATCCGGCCGTCGGCCACCACCGGCGACGCCGAGAAGTTTCCGTTGAGCCGCTGCTGCCACAGCAGGCGGCCCGTGCGGGCATCCACACACGAGGCCACGCCGGTATCCGTCACGTAATACAGCTCATCCCCGGCCAGCACCGGTGACGGCGTCAGCGGCGCGCCGCGCGATGACCGCCAGGCCACGTGGGTCGCGGTCACGTCACCGGCACCGCCGAGACGGACCGCCAGCAGCGACGGCTGCTGGAACCCCGTGGCCAGAAAGACGAGGCCATGCCCGGCGACCGGACGCGGGACGTTCGAGAACCCGTCCTCGTAGGACACGCGCCAGACCTCCGCTCCCGTCAGCGGCTCGTAGGCGGTCGTCCGGAATGCGCCGACGCTGACGAGCAGGTCGCGGTCGCCGGACGAGACGACGAGCGGCGTCGAATACGCCTGTGACCACGGCCGCCGGCGCGACGTCTTCCACCGCGGCTTTCCCGTGTGCACGTCGAGCGCCACGACATACGCCTGATCGAAGCCGTCGCAGTTCAGGATCAGCAGATCGCGATAGAGCACCGGTGACCCGCCGTTGCCGTGCTGCGAGTCGTAGTCGAGCCTCGTCTTCCAGATCACGGCACCTTCGGTCGTCAGGGCGGCCGTGCCTTGGGCGCCGAAGTGCACGTAGACGCGGTCACCGCTGACGATCGGCGTCGGCGACGCGAAGCTGTTCTTGGCGTTGAGGAGCCGCGCGGACGGCAGCCGGAACACCTCGGTGTCGACGACCGGCCGCCCGGACGCAGCGTCGAACGCGAGCAGCCGGAGCGAGGCGGCGCGATCGCCTGTCGAAGTGGTCAGCCAGACTCGCCCGCCTGCGACGACGGGCGACGACCAGCCGAGCCCGGGCACCGGCACCTTCCAGCGGACGCCCTCCGACTCTCCCCATCGCACCGGCAGGTCCCGTTCGTCGGAGACACCCTGACCGCCCGGGCCGCGGAACTGGGGCCAGTCTGCCGCGCGGCCGCCGGCTGTAACCACGAGGCAGATCGCAGCGATCGCGCCCGCGATCCGGCATCGACGCGTCGCGGCTCCAAGGGGCATGCGGCGCGGATGATAGCATCCGGATTTCCATGCTCCACGCCCGGCGCTTCCTGTCGATCTCCGTCGCGGTGCTGCTCATCGCGGGCCCCCTTCGCGCGCGTGCCACCGCAGCGCAGGCACCTGACGAACCGCAGATTGGACAGCCCGGCAAGGACGTGATCTGGGTCCCGACGCCGCCCGAACTGCTGGAGAAGATGCTCGACCTCGCCCGCGTCACGGCCCGTGATTCCGTGGTGGATCTCGGCTCCGGCGACGGGCGCATGGTCATCGCCGCGGCGCAACGCGGCGCGCGCGCCCTCGGCGTGGAATACGACCCGATCCTCGTGACCCGTTCCCGCGAAGCCGCCGCGCGCGCCGGCGTGTCGCGGCGGGCACGCTTCGTCAGGGGCGACATGTACACGACGCCGTTCGGCACGCCCACGGTGCTGGCGCTCTTCCTGCTTCCATCGAATCTCGAACGGCTGCGCGAGACGTTCCTGACGCTGACACCCGGCACGCGCATCGTCATCAACACCTTCGGCATCCCGGGATGGCGGCACGACGCGGAGGTCTCGCTCGACGTCTGCGATCCGTGGTGCACGGCCAGGCTCTGGGTCGTGCCCGCGCGTGTGGACGGCGCCTGGCGAACGGACGAAGGCACGCTGACCCTCGTGCAGCGCTTTCAGCAGGTCTCCGGCGCGCTGTCGACCCGCGGCGGCTATCTGCCCGTGACCGACGGGCGGCTCGACGGCAACCGGCTCACGTTCCGCATCGGCGCACGCGCGTTCACGGCCTCGGTGAACGGCGCCACGATGCGAGGCACCGCCGGCGCCGGTGCGGGCGCCACGTCGTGGCGCGCATCGCGTCCCGGCACCGTCACCAGCGCCACCACCAGTCATCCATAGGTGCATCTCATGGCAACGTCCACCATCACCGTCTATCAGAAGCCCACCTGCACGACGTGCCGGCAGGTCGCCGCCGCGCTCAGGGACGCCGGCGTGGCGTTCGAGTCGGTCAACTACTTCACGGATCCCATTCCGGCAGCCACGCTGAAGACCCTGCTCAGGAAGATGGGCCTGACGGCGCGTGATCTCCTCCGGACGAAGGAAGCGCGGTACAAGGCCCTGAAGCTGCACGAGCGGGAACTGCCCGAGGCGGAGCTGATCCGCCTGATGGTCGAGTTCCCCGAGCTGATTCAGCGGCCGATCGTCGAGCAGGGGTCTCGCGCCATCCTCGCGCGGCCGGCAGACCGCATCCGGGAGTGGCTCGGCGCGAAGTGAGCGCCTAGCCCTGCGGTGACGGGCGGCTGAACAGCCGGCCCAATTCCGCCAGCCGCGCGGCGTGACCGGGCCGCACCTGGTCCCACGTGAAGCGCCACGTCCACCACCCCTCCCCCTGACCGGGGAAGTTCATCCGCGCCGATGCCGGCAGCGCCAGGACATCCTGCATCGGCGCGATGGCCGTGTCCGCCACGCTCGCCCACGCCGCGCGGATCAGCGCCCAGGGGATCTCCGCGGCGTCACCGGCGTCCGCCGGAACCGCGTCCAACCCGAGATAGGCGCGCGCGAACGTGCGTTCGTGCTCGGAGGCGCCCGCCCACCAGCCGGCTGACGTGTTGTTGTCGTGCGTGCCGGTGTAGACCACCGTGTCCGGCTCGTAGTTGTGCGGCAGGAAGGGGTTGCCGGCATCGCCCTCGAACGCGAACTGCAGAATCCGCATGCCCGGAAATCCGCAGGCGTGGCGAAGCGCGTGGACGTCCGGCGTGATCACGCCCAGGTCCTCCGCGATGATCGGCATCTCGCCCAGCGCCGCGACCAGCGCCTCGAAGAGCGCCGCGCCCGGACCGGTCACCCAGCGGCCGTTCGCCGCCGTTGGCTCGTCGGCGGGGATTTCCCAGTGCGCCGCGAAACCCCGGAAGTGATCGATGCGGACCACGTCCACGAGCGCGCACGTCCGGCGCACGCGCGCGATCCACCACGCGTAACCGTCGGCGGCGTGAGCCGGCCAGCGATACAGCGGATTGCCCCACCGCTGTCCCGTCGCGCTGAAGAAGTCGGGCGGCACGCCGGCCACGACCCGCGGCCGGTACGAGGCGTCGAGTTCGAACAGCTCCGGGTGTGCCCACACGTCGGCGCTCTCGCCCGAGACGAAGATGGGTGTGTCGCCGACGATGCGGACACCGCGCCGGTTGGCGTACTGCTTCAGCGCCGACCACTGCCGGTCGAACGTCCACTGGCAGAAGCGCCAGACGTGCATCGCGTCCACGTGCGCGTCGCGCGCCGCACGGAGCGCGGCCGGGTCGCGACCGGCCAGCCCACCGGGCCAGGCGCGCCAGTCTGCGCTGCCATGGACGTCGGCCAGCGCCATGAAGAGCGCGTAGTCGTCGAGCCAGTCCGCCTGCGCGCGGCAGTACGCGTCGAACGACTCGCGCTCCGGCCCGCCGGCGCCCGCGGCAAAGCGCGCCGCGGCGGTGCGGAGGCAGGCCATGCGGAACGGCACGGCCAGGTCGAAGGCCACGTGCCCGGCCGTCAGGCCATCCACGGGCGCCAGGTCATCGCCGGTCAGCCATCCCTCGCGACCGAGCGCGTCGAGGTCAATCAGCAGCTCGTTGCCGGCAAACGCGGACCGGCTCATGTACGGCGAGCGGCCCGGTCCGATACCCGTGAGCGGCAGGATCTGCCAGAGCTGCTGGCCGGCCGTGACGAGCCAGTCGACGAAGTGGTACGCCGCCGCGCCGCAATCACCCGACCCGTGCCGCCCGGGCAGCGACGTCGGGTGCAGCAGCACACCGCTGGCGCGCGGCAGCCTCACGACCGGTCCTCGGGCGCGGCTTCACCGCTGTCACGCAGCAGCACCACGCTGCGGGCACGAAGCTCGAAGCGTCCATCGCCAGGCACCGGCCTCCTCGGACGGCCGTCGGGCTCGGCCGAATCCAGCTCCCCCGCCCACCGGCCGTTCCGCGAAACCGGCAACTGGAACGTCACGTCGAAGGCGCGGCCGTTGAACAGCAGCAGCAACGGATCCTGGCCGCGGCCGGGCTGACCGATCCACGCGCCGACGACGCGCGACCGCGGACTCGCCCACTCCTCGTGCTCAAGCGGCCGTCCGGTTCTCCGGAGCCACTGGAGGTCGTGCCGGCCCTGCACGTCCGGGCGGCCGTGGTACCACCGGGTCCCGGAGAACGGCTGGAGCCGCCGGCGAATCTCGAGCAGGCGCGTGACGTACGCGGTCAGCGTCCCGTCTGCCGCATCCCAGTCCAGCCAGCTCAGCGGACCGTCCTGGCAATAGGCGTTGTTGTTCCCGAGCTGCGTCCGCCCCAGCTCGTCGCCCGCGGCCAGCAGCGGCGTCCCCTGCGCGAGCAGCACCGTGGCCAGCATCGCCCGGCTGAGCCGCGTGCGCAGGTCGCGCACGTCGGGGTCTCCGGTCGGCCCCTCGACGCCGCAATTCCAGCTGAGGTTGTGCCCGTGCCCGTCGGCGTTGCCCTCGCCGTTGGCCTCGTTGTGACGCGCGTTGTAGCTGACCAGGTCGCGCAGCGTGAAACCGTCGTGCGACACCACATAGTTGACGGACGCCACCGGGTGCCGGCCCTCACGCTCGAAGATCGCGGACGACCCCGCCAGCCGCTGGGCCAGCTCGCCCCGAGTGGTGTCGCCGCCCAGCCAGAAGCCCCGCACCGCGTCGCGGAACCGGTCGTTCCACTCGAGCCAGCCATGCGGGAACTGGCCAAGCTGATAGCCACCCGTGCCGAGGTCCCACGGCTCGGCGACGAGCGTCACGCCGGCCAGCGCGGGATCCTGCTGCACGGCCGCGAAGAAGGCGGCGCGGCGATCGAATCCCGCGTCCCCACGGCCCAGCACGGTGGCAAGGTCGAAGCGGAAACCATCGACGTGCATGTCCGCCGCCCAGTACCGCAGGCTGTCGAGCACGAACTGCAGCACGCGCGGGTGGCGCAGGTCCACGGTGTTGCCGCAGCCCGTGCTGTTCTCGAGCCGGCGCGGCGGATCCCCCACATGGCGGTACCAGCTCGCGTGGTCGAGCCCGCGGTGGCTGATGGACGGGCCCTTCAGGTCGCCCTCGGCCGTGTGGTTGTAGACGACGTCGAGAATGACGGCGATGCCCGCGGCGTGCAGCGCGCGCACCATCTCGCGGAACTCGGCCCGCGCCGTCGCGCCGTCGGGGACCGTCGCGTAGCGGGGATCCGGACAGAAGAACCCGATCGTGTTGTAGCCCCAGTAGTTGACCAGGCCCAGCCGCACCAGCCGTTCCTCGTCGAGATGCTGCTGCACGGGCAGCAGACTGACGGCGGTCACGCCGAGGGCCGTCAGATGGGCGATCGCCGCCGGATGCGCCAGGCCGCGATAGGTGCCCCGCAGCGCCTCCGGCACGTCCGGCATCCGTGCGGTGAAGCCCTTGACATGCAGCTCGTACAGCACGCGGTCGTCGGCCGCCTGCCGCAGCGGCGCATCGCCGTGCCACTCCACGACATCCGCGACGACGCGGGCCTTCAGCGCGGCGGCGGCGTTGTCGTGCGGATCCGGTGTGCCGGGATGCGTACGGTCGGCATCGCGGTGCGGCGCATTCCAATCGAAGGCGCCGACGATCTCGCGCGCCCAGGGGTCGAGCAGCATCTTCTGCGGATTGAACCGGTGGCCGTCGGCCGGCTGCCACGGCCCATGCGCGCGCAGACCGTAGACGAGCCCGGGGCCCGCATCGGGCAGAAAGCCGTGAAACACGTCGCCGCTGTGCCCGGGCAGCACCCCCCGTGCACGTTCCTCGCGGCCGGCGTCGTCGAACAGGCACAGCTCGATACGGCGCGCGTGACCCGAGAACACGGCGATGTTCACGCCGCCATCGCGCACGGTCGCGCCCATCGGCCACGGCCGGCCCTCGCCGAGCGTCAGCCGTTCCATGCGTAGAACACCGTGGCCAGTGGCGGCAGCGTGAGCACCAGCGACTGCGGACGGCCGTGGCTCGGCACCGGCTCCGTCGACGCTTCGGCGAAGGGCGTCCCGGCGTTGGACCCGGCATACGCGGCGCTGTCGGTGTTGAGCCGCTCCTGCCACCGGCCGGCGAGCGGCACGCCGAGACGGAAGCCCTCGTGCACGACCGGTGCGAAGTTGCAGACGACCAGCATCCGTGGCACACCGTCGTGGCCCTTGCGCACGAAGGAGACGAGGCTCCGCGCGGCGTCGTCGTGGCAGATCCACTCGAAGCCGTCGCCGCTCGCATCGCGCTCGTGCAGGGCCGGGGACGTGGCATAGAGCCCGTTCAGATCGCGCACGAGACGCTGCAGCCCTGCGTGCTCGGGATACTGCAGCAGATGCCAGTCGAGGGACTGGTTGTGGTTCCACTCGGCGCTCTGGCCGAACTCACCGCCCATGAAGAGCAGCTTCTTGCCGGGGTGGCCCCACATGAACCCGTAGAACGCTCGCAGGTTGGCGAACTGCTGCCAGCGGTCGCCCGGCATCCGGTTCAGCAGCGACCGTTTGCCGTGCACGACCTCGTCGTGCGAGAGCGGCAGGATGAACTGCTCGCTGAAGGCGTAGACGAGGCCGAACGTCAGCTCGTGGTGGTGCCAGGGCCGGTGGATCGGGTCGCGGCTCACGTACGCCAGCGTGTCGTGCATCCAGCCCATGTTCCACTTGTAGTGGAAGCCGAGCCCGCCGGCGTAGGTCGGCCTCGACACGCCGGGAAACGCCGTCGACTCCTCCGCCACGGTGATCGCGTCGGGGCACTCGCCGCCGACGACCTCGTTGACCCGCTTCAGCAGCGCGATCGCCTCCAGATTCTCGCGGCCGCCGTGGACGTTCGGCACCCACTCGCCGGCCTGACGGCTGTAGTCCCGATAGAGCATCGAGGCCACGGCGTCCACGCGCAGGCCGTCCGCCCCGAAACGCTCGATCCAGTAGAGCGCGCTGCCGACGAGGAAGCTCCGGACCTCGCGGCGTCCGTAGTTGAAGATCAGCGAGTGCCAGTCCGGGTGATAACCCTCGCGGGGATCCCCGTGCTCGTAGAGATGGGTGCCGTCAAAACGGGCCAGGCCCCACTCATCCGACGGAAAGTGCGCCGGCACCCAGTCGAGCAGCACGCCCAGCCCTGCCTCATGGGCACGAGCCATGAAGCGCCGGAGGCCGTCGGGTTCGCCGTGGCGCGCCGTCGGGCAGTACATCCCGAGCGTCTGGTAGCCCCACGAGTCATCGAGTGGATGCTCGCTGACCGGCATCAGCTCCAGGTGGGTGAAGCCCATCCCGGCGGCGTACGGCACGAGCGTCTCCGCCAGCTCGTCCCACGAGAGCCAGCGGTTGCCCTCCTCCGGCGCCCGGCGCCAGGACGCCAGGTGCACTTCGTAGATGCTGATCGCCGTGTCCTGCGCGTTGGCCGTTCGTCGCGAGGCCGGTGCCGGCACCGGGGGCGGCAGCGAGGCCACGATGCTGGCATTCGCCGGCCGGAGTTCGCTCCGGCGTGCGACCGGATCCGCCTTGAGCGGCAGCAGCCGGCCGTCGCCGTCGAGCAGTTCGTACTTGTAGCGATCACCGGGTCCGACACCGGGCAGAAAGATCTCCCAGACGCCGCACTCGCGCCGCAGACGCATCGGATGCCGGCGGCCATCCCAGACGTTGAAGTCGCCGACCACGCTCACCCGCGACGCGTTCGGCGCCCAGACGGCGAACGCGGTCCCGGTGACGCCGTCGATGACGCACGGCCGTGCTCCGAGCGCCTCGTACGGACGCAGGTGCGTGCCTTCAGCCAGCAGCCAGGCATCGAGCGGCCCGAGCACGGCGCCGAAGCGATAGGGGTCGTCCTGCACGGACGAGACGCCGCCCGGCCAGGTCACCCGGAAGCGGTAGGCCGCAGCCACGGCCGGCCCCTCGAACAGGCCGCGCGCGTCCACACGGGTCATCGACGCGCCGGCGCCTCCGGCGAGGTCCTCCATGGTGACGGCCGTCGCGCCGGGCAGCCACGCGCGCACGATCGGCCCGTGGGGACCGAGCACGGCGAACGGGTCCGGATGACGGCCTTCGCAGACCGCATCCACGTCGGCACGGGTCATCAATGGCCCGGTTCCACGTGCCAGACGCGCGACGCGTACTCCGCAATGGTGCGGTCGGACGAGAACCAGCCCATGCCGGCCACGTTCAGGATCGCCATCCTGGCCCACGCGTCCGGTTCCCGGAACAGCGCGTCGACGCGCGCCTGGGCCGCGACGTAGCTCTGGAAGTCCGCGAGCAGCAGATAGTGGTCGCCGCCCCAGAGCAGCGAATCGATCAGCGCACGGTAGCGCCCCGGCTCGTCTGACGAGAACGCACCGCCGCCGATGGCGTCGAGCACGGCGCGCACGTTGAGGTCGCGCTCGTAGATCTCCATCGGCCGGTAGCCGGCGGCGCGGCGTGCCGCGACCTCGGCCGTCGACAGGCCGAAGATGAAGATGTTCTCGTCGCCCACCTGCTGGCGGATCTCGATGTTCGCACCGTCGTCGGTGCCGATGGTCAGGGCGCCGTTCATCGAGAGCTTCATGTTCCCGGTGCCTGATGCCTCCGTACCGGCCGTCGAGATCTGCTCGGAGAGGTCGGCGCCGGGAATGATCGTCTCGGCCAGCGACACGCCGTAGTTCGGCAGGAACACGACCTTGAGACGTCCACCCAGCCGCTCGTCGGCGTTGATGACCTGCCCCACGTCGTGGATCAGCCGGATGATGCTCTTGGCCGTGACGTACCCCGAGGCCGCCTTCCCGGCGAACAGCACGGTGCGCGGCACCCAGTCCGCGGGGCGTCCGGCCAGCATGGCCTGGTAGCGCGCGACGACCTGCAGCACGTTGAGCAGCTGCCGCTTGTACTCGTGGATGCGCTTGACCTGCACGTCGAACAGGCTCGACGGGTCGACGGTGACGCCCGTCAACGCGTCGACCTTCGCGGCCAGCCTGACCTTGTTCGCCAGCTTCGCCGCGCGGAAGCGCTCACGGAACCCGGCGTCCCCGGCGAGCGGGCGGAGCCGTGCGAGCTGTCCAAGGTCGGTGCGCCAGTTCGGCCCGAGCACGTCGTCGAGCAGCGCCGCGAGGGACGGATTGGCCTGGGCCAGCCAGCGGCGCGGCGTCACGCCGTTGGTCACGTTGGTAAACCGCTCCGGCCACCGGCGGGCGAAATCCGCGAAGATGGTCTCCGTCAGCAGCTCGCTGTGCAGGGCCGACACGCCGTTGACGGTGTGACTGCCGGCCACCGCCAGGTGCGCCATCCGGACGCGCTTCTCGCCGTGCTCGTCGATGAGCGACAACCGGCGCAGCAGATCCAGGTCACCCGGCTCGACGGCGTCGACCGCGCTCAGCAGCTCGTGGTTGATGCGGTAGATGATCTCCATGTGCCGCGGCAGCACCTGCTGCACGAGACTGACCGGCCACGTCTCCAGGGCCTCCGGCATCAGCGTGTGATTCGTGTAGCTGAAGCACTGCCGCGTGATGGCCCAGGCCTGCGCCCATTTCAGCCCGTGGTCATCCATCAGCAGACGCATCCACTCGGCCACACCAATCGCCGGATGCGTATCGTTCATGTGAATCGCGACCTTGTCCGGGAGCTCCGCGACGGTGTGCCCTTCCGAGAGGTGCCGGTGCAGGATGTCCTGCAGCGACGCGCTCGTGAAGAAGTACTCCTGCTTGAGGCGCAGCTCGCGCCCGGCCGGGGTGCTGTCGTTCGGGTAGAGCACCCAGGACACGTTCTCGAACTGGTTCTTGAACTCCGCCGCGCGGGCGTAGTCGCCGCTGTTGAAGGCATGGAGGTCGATCTGCGCCGGCGCCGAGGCACGCCAGAGTCGCAACGTGCTGACGCGGGTCGTCCCGTGGCCGGGGACCACCATGTCGTACGCCTTCGCGTTGACCGTCGCGCCCGGGTGCCACCGGCTGGGCTCCCCGGGCAGCGTGGACGGCTCCACCCACCCATCGAACTGGACCGGATAGCAGACGCCGAGCCGATGGAACTCCCACGGCGTGCCGTCCTCGAGCCAGGGGTCCGGGTGTTCGACCTGGCGTCCGCCCTGGATGCTCTGCGCGAACATGCCGAACTCGTACCGGATGCCGTAGCCCCAGGCCGGCAGCCCCGCCGTGGCCATCGAATCGAGAAAGCACGCCGCGAGCCGGCCCAGTCCGCCGTTGCCGAGGGCCGCGTCCGGCTCGCACGCCGCGAGCTCTTCGAGCGTCCGGGCATGGGCGGCCGCCACCTCCGCCGCGGCCGGCTCGAGCGCCAGCGCCGCGAGCGCGTTCCCGAGCGTGCGGCCCATCAGGAACTCCATCGAGAGGTAGTAGACGCGCCTGGCACCGCTCTCGCGGTCCGCCTTCTGCGACCGGACCCAGCGTTCGGACAGCTGTTCGCGCGCGAGGAGCGCGACCGCGCGGAGCACCTCGACCGTGCGGGCGCGCGAGGGAGCCGCGCCGACCTGCGTGAGCAGCCGTGCGTGGACGGCGTCGAGGAGGGGAGATGAGCCGGATGCATTCATGGTCTACTCTGTTGATCAACGTACTAAAAGACGCCGCCGGATGACAGCAGGCGCACGACGAGGGAGACACAGATGGCCCCGCAGATGATGCAGGCGCCCAGCATGGACCTGCCGCGCAAAGCCGTGGCGCTGGTGCTGGCGGGCGGGCGCGGCAAGCGACTCATGCACCTGACTGACCGGCGGGCCAAGCCGGCGGTGTACTTCGGTGGCAAGTTCCGCATCATCGACTTTGCCCTCTCCAATTGCCTGAACTCCGGCATCCGCCGGATCGGCGTCATCACGCAGTACAAGAGCCACAGCCTGCTGCGGCACCTGCAGCGGGGTTGGGCCTTTCTCAACGGGGAGATGGGCGAATTCGTGGACCTGCTGCCAGCGCAGCAGCGCGTGGACGAGGACCTGTGGTACCGCGGTACCGCCGATGCGGTCTATCAGAACCAGGACATCGTCGCGTCCTACAGAGCGGACTACGTGATTATCCTGGCTGGCGACCACGTCTACAAGATGAACTACGCGCAGATGCTGGCCGACCACATCGCGCTCGGCGCCGAATGCACCGTCGGCTGCGTCGAGATTCCGCGGAGCGAAGGCCACGCCATGGGTGTCATGGCCATCGACGACTCCCGCCGGGTGACGGATTTCGTGGAGAAGCCCGCCGATCCCCCGCCGATGCCCGGCAAGCCGGACCGGTGCCTCGCCAGCATGGGCATCTACATCTTCAAGTCATCGTTCCTGTTCAAGGAACTGGACCGGGAGATGGCCGACCCGTCGTCGAGCCACGACTTCGGCAAGGACCTGATTCCGCGCCTCGTCCGGATGGGTGTGGTCGCCGCCCATCCGCTGGAGATGAGCTGCGTCGGCCAGCGCGAGGGCTACGACCCGTACTGGCGTGACGTGGGCACCATCGACGCCTACTGGGACGCCAACATCGACCTGACGGCCACCGACCCGCTCTTCGACCTGTACCACAGTGAGTGGCCCATCTGGACGCACCAGCAGCAGCTGCCGCCCGCCAAGTTCGTGCACAACTATGGCAACCGCCAGGGCACGGCGCTCGAGTCGCTCGTCTCGAGCGGCTGCATCGTGTCGGGCCACGTCGAGCGGTCGATGCTGTTCTGGAGCGTGCGCGTCCACAGCTTCTCGAACATCTCGGCCTCCGTCATCCTGCCGCGAACCGAGATCGGGCGCGGCGCGCGGATTCACAAGGCGGTCATCGATCGCGGCGTGCGGATTCCCGACGGCATGGTGATCGGCGAGGATCCGCTGGCCGATGCGCGGCGCTTCTTCCGCACCCCGAGCGGCGTCACACTCGTGACGCCCGAGATGCTGCGCGCGCTCGAGTGACGCCCGGCATGCGCGTTCTCCATGTAGCCGCCGAGGTCTTCCCGCTGGTGAAGACCGGCGGGCTGGCTGATGTCGTCGCGGCGCTGCCCGTGGCCCAGCGGACGGCGGGGTGCGACACCCGGCTGCTGCTGCCGGGGTATCCCGCGATCCTCGGCGCCCTCCAGACACCGCAGGTGGTCTGCGACGCCGGACCCGCGTTCGGCGCGCTGCGCGTACGGCTGCTGCGCGGCGTGCTGGCGCCGGATGGCCTGCCGGCCTATGTCGTCGACGCGCCGTATCTCTACGGTCGCGACGGGGGCCCCTATCAGGACGCCTCCGGCGAGGAATGGCCCGACAACGCGCAGCGCTTCGCGCTGCTCGGATGGCTCGCCGCCCACCTCGCGGCCGGCGACGCCGACGACCAGTGGCAGCCGGAGATCGTGCACGCGCACGACTGGCACGCCGCGCTCGCGTGCACGTACATCTCCGGGCATCCCGGCCGGCGCGCCCGCTCCGTCTTCACGGTTCACAACCTGGCCTATCAGGGACTGTTCCCGCTGCCGGACGCGGCCCTGCTCCACCTGCCGTCGCGCTGGCTGACGAGCGACGGGCTGGAGTTTCACGGCCAGCTCAACTTCATGAAAGCCGGCCTCGTGCACGCGGATGCGGTGACCACCGTGAGTCCGAGCTACGCCCGCGAGATCGCCACGCCGGAATTCGGTTGCGGCCTGGAGGGCGTCATCCGCACGCGGGCCTCGGCCGTCACCGGAATCCTGAACGGGATCGACGACGTCCAATGGAATCCGGCGACGGACACGTCGATCGCGGCGTCGTTCGACGCCCGGACGCTGGCCGGCAAGCTCGCGTGCCGCCGGGCGCTGCAGCAGGAGCTCGGCCTCGACGTGGACGACACGGCGCTGCTGATGTGCATCGTCAGCCGGCTGACGTCGCAGAAGGGGCTGGACCTCGTCATCGCCAGCCTGGAAGCGCTGGTACGCGCCGGCGTCCAGCTTGCGCTGCAGGGCACGGGCGACACCGCGCTCGAAGCGGCGTTCCGGATGGCGACCGACGCGCATCCCGGCCGCGTGCAGGCCCGGCTGGAGTGGAACGAAGCGCGCTCGCATCGGCTGATTGCCGGCGCGGACGTCATCGCTGTTCCGTCACGCTTCGAGCCCTGCGGGCTCACCCAGATGTACGGCCTCCGGTACGGCACGCTGCCGATCGTCCGCCGTGTCGGCGGCCTCGCCGACACCATCGTCGACAGTACGTCGACGCACCTCGCCGACGGGACGGCCACCGGATTCGTCTTCGATGCCGCCACGCCGGCGGCCTTCGAGCGCGCCGTGCGACGCGCGCTCGAACTGCGGCAGGACGCCCAGTCCTGGTCAGCCACGATGCGCCGCGGCATGCGGACGCCACTCTCCTGGGCCGAGCCGGCCCGGCACTATCTCGCGCTCTACGAGCGTCTGCTGAGCCGCTGATCACATGAGCCGCTGTCCGATGACCCGACGCACCTCGTTTGTCCCCGCGCTGTCGCGCGTACGCCTCGCGTGGCTGCTCTCGATCGGCCTGCTCGTCGTGGCTCCTGGCGTGTGCGCCCAGGATGCCCCGGCCAGCGGCACCAGCCCTGCCGCCACGCGGGCCACGACCGGCGACACCGCACCGAGCCCCACGCCCGACGCGGCCCCGGACGACGACCCCGGTATTCCCGTCCCGAACTCCACGACGCTGCGCGTCCGCGCGTCGTTCATGGCCGGCTACGGCAAGGACGGCGCGAACTCCACGCTCGGATTCGAGAATCAGGGCCGCGTCGGCTACGCCATCGTCACGCTCGAGGGGCGTCCGCACGACCGCGTGTTCTATCGGGTCTCGATGAATCCGGTGAACGAGCGTGAGCCCCGGCCGGGCTGCGGCGCGCCGGGCTACTTCTTCCCGAACGATCCGTCGTTCCTCTACGCCGGACTCCCCGGCCCGAATGTCCCGTGCGATCCGAAGGATGGTCACCGGCGGGTCGACGCGTATCGCGGCATCGCGCTCGACGTCGTGCCGCAGCAGGGCGCGATCCGCGAAGCCTTCGTCGACCTCCGCGCCACGGATACCTTCTCGGTCCGCTTCGGCCGCATGCTGCTGCCGCTCGGCCTCGACTGGCAGGAAGCCGGGTCCATGACCGCCAAGGATGCCGCGCGCATCCAGCGCATCAACGCCGAAGCCAACTTCGGCCTGATGTTCGCCTATACGCGTCCCGTGCAGGGAAGACGGCGGCCGCTTTTCAACGCCACGCTGAGCGCGTTTCTCGGCGAGGGCAACCGCTGGTTCGACTACGACTACTTCTACTTCGAGGACGGCACGCTCGATGCGAACTCCGCGCTGAGCGCCCTCGCCTCCGCATCCTTCTCGCCCGTCGACACGCTCGAGTTCCGGGCGGCCGTCAAGCGCGGCTTCACGGGCAGCAAGGTCGAACGCCTTCCGAGCTACTGGGCATCGAAGCGCAACGACAACGCCGTCATCGCGAGCGCCGCGTACACGCCGATCCCGTATTTCAAGCTGATGGGCGAATGGGCGCGCTATACGTGGGGTCCCGCGGCGTCGTCCGCCGAAATGCTCGGCGTGACCTGGTCCGCCATCGTGAAGCAGGGGTACTGGTTCAGCGCGCAGGGGCATGTGCCGGTCACGCCGGTCGCGAATCTCGGTGCGAGCGTCACGCGCGAGCAGGTCGATCGCGCTGACAGCCTGGTGCAGTATCTGGCGGCCAACGGCCTCTACGGTGTCACGACGGGCAAGAAGGACGAGCTGACGGCCGTCCGGCTGTATCTCGACCTCTGGAAGCAGGTCCGTATCGCTTTCTACAAGACCTTCGACACCAATCCCTTCCCCCAGATCTCGGGCATCCGGCCCCTCTCCGGACCCGACCACGACAGCCTGTCGTCCACCGAGAAGTACGGCCTCGTCGTCCGCCTGACGGTCGACTGACCCCGTTCCCGCCGGCTCGTCGCAAGGTGGACCGGTTGCCGGCCTGCCTGAATCGCCGGCGGTAGAATCGCTCCCGGGTCGCGTGCCCCGACGCGCGCAGGGGAGAGATTGATGTTCCGTCAACTGATTGCAGGAAGCGCCCTGGCTGCGGCGCTCGTCGCGGCAGGTTCGCTCGGCCTCACCGCGCAGGGTGGCGCCGCGCTCACCGGCACGGTGAGCTCGAGCCAGGAAGGCAAGATGGAGGGCGTGCTCGTCACGGCCCGCCTCGACGGCGCCAACTACGACGTCACCGTTGTCAGCGACGCGCAGGGCAAGTACAGCATTCCGCGCACGCACCTCAAGGGCGCCGGCAA
>CAYNUO010000012.1:0-5937 GCA_964400405.1 uncultured Bifidobacteriaceae bacterium
GGGTAAGGGTGAAATGGTGCGGTAAGAGCGCACCGCGCTTGTGGCAACACAAGTGGCAGGTCAAACCCCGCACGGAGCAAGACCAAATAGGGTGGCGCCATGAGGACGGCCCGTCCCAGGCCACCGGGTAGGTCGCTGGAACTCACGAGCGATCGTGAGATTAGAGGAATGGTCGTCACACCGGAGCGGTCGCAAGGCCGTGACGGTGGACAGAATTCGGCTTACAGGCCGGCTGCGACACTTTTCGACATGACACCGACTCTTCGCGGACTCACGCTGGCTCTCGGTCTCGGTCTGCTGCTCACCGGAGTGCGGGCGCAGCAGCCCACCCCGAGTGCCGGCGCGCTGGGCAATCGTCCGGGCGCGAACCGCGCGCCGGAGTTCCCGGTGCCCTCCATCACCGACTACAAACCGAGGACCACGCTCGTCACGGCACAGCATCCCGTGCCGAAGGCGAAGTACCCGGTCATCGACATCCACAGTCACCAGCCCGTGCCCATCGGCGCGGCGCAGTTCGACACGGTCGTCGGCGCGATGGACCAGCTGAACCTGCGCGTGCTCGTCAATGCGTCGGGCGCGACGGGGGACCGGCTCGTGCAGGGCATCGCGGCGATCAAGGCCAGCCGCCACGCCAACCGGATGGTCATGTTCTCGAACATGAACTTCAACGACGTCGGCCCCGGTTACGGCGCCCGCATGGCGCGTCAGCTCGAGGCGGACGTGAAGGCCGGCGCGCTGGGCCTTGGCGAGCTGATGAAGGGCTTCGGACTGCGCGCGAAGAGGGCGGACGGCACGCGCCTCAAAGTGGACGACCCCGAGCTCGACCCGATCTGGGAGGCAGCCGGCCGGCTGAAGATTCCGGTGCTCATCCACACGGCCGAGCCGCAGGAGTTCTTCCAGCCGATCGACAACGCGAACGAGCGGTGGCTCGAACTGGCGCTCTTCCGGGATCGACGGCTTCCCGAGGGGCAGTTCCCGCGCTTCGAGGAGCTGATGGCCGAACGGAACAACCTGTTCCGCCGTCACCCGAAGACGACGTTCGTCGCGGCGCACTTCGGCTGGCACGCCAACGACCTGGGCCGGCTCGGGAAGATGCTGGACGAGATGCCCAACGTGCATGTCGAGACGGGCGCCATCCTCGCGGAACTCGGCCGTCAGCCGCGCGCGGCGCACGACTTCTTCGTGAAGTATCAGGACCGCATCGTCTTCGGGAAGGACAGCTACCAGCCGGACGAGTATCCGTACTTCTGGCGGACGTTCGAGACGAACGACGAGTACTTCGACTACTACCGCGACTATCACGCCTTCTGGAAGCTGTACGGCATGGGCCTGCCCGATGCCGTGCTCCGGAAGCTCTACTACCAGAACGCGCTGCGGCTCATCCCGGGCCTCCCGCGCGACGGATTTCCCCGCTAACGGCATGGCGCGTTATCTCGTCACCGGCGGAGCCGGTTTCATCGGCTCTCATCTCACCGAAGCCCTGCGGGCCCGCGGCGACGACGTGCGTGTTGTCGACAACCTGTCGACCGGCCGCCTGTCGAACCTCGCGCACCTGTCCGGCGTCGAGTTCGTGCAGGGCGATGTCGCGGACCTCGAGGTGGCCCGCGCCGCCGTGCAGGGCATGGACTACGTGCTGCACCAGGCGGCGATTCCGTCGGTGCCGCGCTCGGTGGCGGACCCGCTGACAAGCCATCGCGCCAACGTGGACGCCACGCTGAACATGCTCGTGGCCGCGCGGGACGCGGGCGTCAAGCGCCTCGTGTTCGCGGGGTCGTCGTCCGTCTACGGCAGCACGCCGGGGCTTCCGAAGGATGAGCTGATGCCCACGGCGCCGATGTCGCCGTACGCCCTGCAGAAGTCGACCGCGGAGACGTACTGCCGGCTGTTCCACACGCTGTACGGCTTCGAGACGGTCGTGACGCGCTACTTCAACGTGTTCGGGCCGAGGCAGGATCCCGGGTCGCCGTATTCGGGCGTGATCTCGCTCTTCGTCAGCGCGCTGGCGTCGGGCAGGCGGCCCACCGTGCACGGCGACGGCGGGCAGACACGGGACTTTACCTACGTCGCCAACGTCGTCGACGGCGTGCTCCGCGCCGTCACGGCCCCGGGCGTGGCGGGGGAGGTCTTCAACCTCGCGACGAGCCACCGCGTGTCGCTGCTCGACCTGCTGCACGCGCTGGCGGCGGAGATGGGCGTGACGGCCGACCCGCAGTTTGCCGAGGGGCGGGCGGGAGACGTCCGCGATTCCCTGGCGGACATCAGCAAGGCCCGCCGGCTGCTGGGCTACGAGCCGGTCGTGCCGCTGGCCGAAGGCCTCAGGCGGACCGTCGCCTGGTACACGGGCCAGGCCGTTCCAGCGTAGGCCGCCGGGTCAATCCGCGACCGCACGGCGTGGCCGGGAGTGGCTACAATTCCCGCATGCCGTTGTTTGATTTCACCTGCCAGGCCTGCAAGCACACCTTCGAGTTTCTCGTGCGCGGGGACCAGACGCCAGCCTGCCCGAAGTGCGGCGGCGCCGAGGTCAAGAAGGAGATGTCGATGTTCTCCGTCGGCGCGCCGATTCCGACGGCCGCGCAGAAGGAAGCCGCCCGCATCGAGCGCGCGGGGTGGGTCCCCGTCGGCAAGCCGTTCAAGAACCGCTAGGCGGACACGTCTGCCCGCGTCCGGTCCCGACGTCCTGCGTCAGGAACGCATCGTGACGCCGGTCAGGGCTCCGGCGTGCCGGTGTCCTGGTGACCACGATTCAGGTCTTCCCGCGCGGACGCGGCGAGGGCACGGTACTTCGACTTGAACGCGTCGAGGCTCTTCTCTTCGATGTCTTCCAGATCCAGCAGCGCGTTGTGTGCGCCCTGGGTGGCGCGGATCAGCTCATCAAGCTTGATCTGAATGGCCTCGGTGTCCCGGTTCTGCGTGTTCTGAATGAGGAACACGATCAGGAACGTGATGATGGTCGTGCTGGTGTTGATCACCAGCTGCCAGGTGTCACTGAACCCGAAGATCGGGCCGGTGATCAGCCAGACAGCGATGAGCAGGACCGCGAATGTGAAGACGGGCGGACGGCCGCAGAAGCGTGCGGACGCCTTTGCGAACCGCGCGTACAGGGATGCGCTCTTCATGTCGTGTCGTCAGGGCCTGGCGGGCTTCAGGCCCTTGTAGAGGAAGCGCTGCACGCGGCGGCCATCGACGCCTTCGCCGACATACAGATTTCCCTTCGAGTCGGTGACCACATACGCCGACGAGTTGAACTGCCCGCCGAAGTGCCCGCCCTGTCCGAAGAACCCCAGGATCTCGAGATCCGAACGACGCAGGATCCAGATGCGCATGTTGCGCGGGTCCGCGTTGTAGAGGAACTGCTGCTGCGGGTCTGACGAGAACGCGAGCGTGTCCACGGTGCCGCGCGGTGTCTTCGGCAGGATGAACTTTTCGCGGACGAACGTGCCGTCGCGCTTGAAGACCTGGATGCGGTTGTTGCTGCGGTCTCCGGCGTAGACGAGCCCGTCCTTGCTGACGGCGACGCCGGTCAGCGTCTGGAACTGCTGTGACGGGGGCTGGTCCGTGCCGGCGGGGTTGAACTTCCACGGCACCGTGTCGTCGGGCTTGTTGCCGTACGCACCCCACATCCGCTTGAACGCGCCGCTGTCGGCGTCGAACACGATGACGCGGCGGTTGCGGTAGCCGTCCGCCACGTAGAGCTCATTCGTGGGGGCGTCCACCCACGGAGCGGGGCCGCCGAGAATCTTCGGGTTCGTGCTGGTGCTCTCCTTGTGGCCGGGCTCACCGAGCTGCAGCAGGAACTTGCCCGTGCGCGTGAACTTCAGCAGCGTGCTGTCCGACGGTGAGCCGACCCATACGTTCTCCTTGTGGTCCACGAACAGGCCGTGCTCGCTGTCGACCCACGTGTAGCCGGGGCCCGGGCCGCCCCATCCCTGGAGATAGTTGCCGGCCTGGTCGAGCTCGATGATGGGCGGGGCGGGGAAGCAGCAGGGGGCGTCGGGCAGGTTGAAGCCCGCGCCGCGCTCCTGTTCCGTGATCGACGCGGGGCGGTGGAGCACCCAGATGTGATCCTTCGCGTCGGCCGCGACGCCGATCACGTTGCCGAGCACGCGCCCGTCGGCGAGCGGCTTCGGCCACCACGGGTCCCATTCGAACTGCGGCACCATCGCCGGCTTGTTCTGCGCAGTGAGGGCGCCGCCGAAGGAGAGCGTGAGGGCCACGCCCGTGGCGAGGGCCGCAAGGCGGACGATGTGACGGCGAGCCGGCATCGTGAAGTCTCCTGTCGCTGGACCGCCTGGAACGGCGGCGCAGGAGAGATTAACCCAGTTGGGTAATCGTGACGTCGAGCGTGCGCACTTCACGGGGCGCGCGCTGCCACTGCACCAGGATCGGGCTCTGGTACGTGCCTTCGACGAGACCCGTGGTGCCGTCCGGCCGCTCGGCGACGAGCAGGCTGACGGACCGCCGCATGCGGAAGAATCGCTCGGCGGGCACGGCGACCGTACGTGCGAGCAGCTTTTCGAGCACGGACCCACGCAGCCCCAGCGAGTCGAGACCGGAGTTCAGCACGCGGACGAAATCGTACTTTGCGTAGCCGAGGGCCTTGCCGGGCACGGCGAGCGGGTCGGCCAGCATGTGGCGCGATTTCTCCGCGGCGAAGCGCAGCGGGTTCTTCAGGACCTCGGTGAGGTCGTGCCGCATGAGCAGCGTCTCGTACTCGTTGACCGTCAGGCCCGAGTTGCGTTCGGCATCGGTCAGCGAGAGCCGTACGCGGCCGCGGTGGACGCCGGCTTTCGCGACCAGCTCCGCCAGCTGCTCCGTGATGCCGAGGCGCGGGTCCTTCAGGTTGATCGAGTCGATCGGGTGTGTCGAGACGGGGACCTGGATGCGGGCCTTGCCGACGACGACCTCGCGATTGAACCCGATCACGCGCGCGAGGCGGCGCCGGGCGCGGCCTTCGCTGACGCCGTCCAGCTCGACGAAGCAGACCTGTTCGTCCGACCGGTTGGGGTGCGTGACGCACGGGCGGAGGCCGCCGGCGATGAAGGCCAGGTGCGAATCCGCGTTCCTGGGCTCGACGGCGCGCTGTTCGGGGCCGAGATCCTCGCGGCGGTCCAGCCGGTCGTGCTCGTAGCCCGCGCCCTCGGGAAAGATGTGCCGGAACGTCTCGACGTAGGTCGGGACGCCCGTGGGGCTGAGGCGCTGCGCGAGGCTGCGGTCCAGAAAGCCGGCCGTCGTGTGCGCCGACCAGTAGAGACACTGGTCGTAGTCCTTCAGTGCGTCGTGCTCGTCCTTGAAACGGGAGCGCAACTCCACGACTTCGAAGCGGGCCTGCGGGGCCAGTTCGAGTGTGAGATCGAGGGGCTTGGCGGACATCACAGAGGTGGGCGCAGGGCCCATCGGATGGGGGTAGCGTAGCACAGCCGACGCAACCGATTGCGCTGGAGCCTGAGATTCATTCCCATGTTAGGTACCAGGCGCGATCCGTGCGTAGGATGGTGCCCGGAGGCCATACCGCATGCGTGGGAACGAAAACGTCATCGCTCATCTGAACGAGGCTCTGCGAGAAGAGCTCACGGCGATCAACCAGTATTTCCTGCACGCCGAGATGTGCATCAGCTGGGGCTACACCAAGCTCGGCGCGTTCATCCGGAAGCAGTCGATCGACGAAATGAGGCACGCCGAGAAGATCATCGAGCGGATTCTCTTCCTCGACGCCACGCCGAAGATGGACTACCTGCCGCTGAACGTCGGGCAGAGCGTCAAGGCCCAGCTCGAAGCGGACCTGAAGCTCGAGCTGAACGCGGTGGCCATGTATCAGAAGGCGGTCAAGGCCGCCCGTGAGGCCGGCGACGACGTGTCAGCGGACCTCTTCCGGATCCTGCTTGCCGACGAGGAAACGCACGTCGACTGGCTCGAGACGCAGCACCACCAGATCAAGGA
>CAYNUO010000012.1:6037-24178 GCA_964400405.1 uncultured Bifidobacteriaceae bacterium
CTGCCATACTGATCGCGTGAACGCCCTCTCGCGCGAAGCCAGCCCCTATCTCCGGCAACATCAGGACAATCCCGTCGACTGGCTCCCGTGGGGCGAGGCGGCGTTCGCCGAGGCGCGTGAGCGCGACGTGCCGATCTTTCTCTCGATCGGCTACTCGACCTGCCACTGGTGCCACGTGATGGCACACGAGAGCTTCGAGAACGCCGACGTGGCGGCCGTGCTGAACCGCGGGTTCGTGCCGGTGAAGATGGACCGCGAGGAGCGGCCCGACATCGACCGCATCTACATGGCGTTCGTGCAGGCGTCCACGGGCTCGGGCGGCTGGCCCATGAGCGTGTGGCTGACGCCGGATCTGAAGCCGTTCTACGGCGGCACCTACTTCCCGCCCACCTCGAGGTGGGGGAGGCCGGGATTCATCGACATCCTGACCGAGATCACGCGCGCGTGGCGCGACGAGCGCGCACGCGTCGTGGAATCGGCGGAGACGATCCTCGGCCGCCTGCGCGCGAACTCCGGGGCCGGCAGTTCCGGCGAGGTACCGGGTGAGGACGCGCTCGTCGCCGCCGTGCGGCAGTTCGGGGCGGCCTACGACCAGCGCCACGGCGGCTTCGGCGGCGCGCCGAAGTTTCCGCGTCCGTCCGAACTGCTGTTCCTGCTGCGCGAGTTTGCGAGAACCGGCGACGCGATGGCACGGGATACCGCCGTCGGCACGCTGACGGCGATGGGCACGGGCGGCCTGCGCGACTATCTGGCCGGCGGCTTCCATCGGTACTCGGTGGACGCTGCGTGGCGCGTGCCCCACTTCGAGAAGATGCTGTACGACCAGGCGCAGATCGTGCTCGCCTGCGTTGACGCCGCCCAGGCGACCGGCGATCGCTGGTTCGCGGACATCGCCGAGGAGACGCTGGCCTACGTGGACCGCGACCTCAGTGACGCCGCCGGCGGTTTCCACTCGGCCGAGGACGCGGACTCGATTCCCGCGGACCAGGCGGGGCAGCCGGGCGCGCACGGCGCCGAAGGCGCGTTCTACATCTGGCGTGACGCCGAGCTGGACGCGGTGCTCGGGGCGGACGCGGAGCCGTTCCGGTTGCGCTTTGGCTGTCTGCCGGAGGGCAACGCGCCGGCGGACCCGCACGGCGAGTTCGAGCGGCAGAACCTGCTGTATCTCGCGCGCCCGGTCAGCGAGATCGCCGCGCGCCTGCAGATGCGGGAGCAGGAAGTCGAGGCGGCGCTCTCCCGCGCGTTGCCCGCGCTCGCCGCGGCGCGCGCGGCGCGTCCGCGCCCGCATCTCGACGACAAGGTGCTGACTTCGTGGAACGGGCTCATGATTGCCGCCTTCGCGCGCGCCGGCCGCACGTTGCCCGGCGGCGGCGATCGCTGGACGCCCAGAGCCGTCCGGGCGGCGGAGTTCGTGCTCGGCACGATGTGGAACGAGGAACGCCAGGTGCTGCTGCGCCGCTACCGGGCCGGCGACGCGGCCATCGACGGCTTCGCGGAAGACTACGCGTGCACGATCTGGGGCGTCCTCGAACTCTTCCAGGCGACCGGCGAGGCCCGGTGGCTCACGTGGGCGCTCCGGCTGCAGCGCGTGCTGGACGAGCGGTTCGGCGACGCGGCCGGCGGGTGGTTCAGCACGACCGGGACGGACGCGAGCGTGCTGGTCCGCATGAAGGAGGACTACGACGGTGCGGAGCCGTCGGCGACGTCGGTCAGTGCCGGGAACCTGCTGCTGCTCGCGCACCTGACCGGCGACGACGCCGCGGCCCGCGCGGCCGGCCAGGCGATCGCGTCCGCCGCCGGCGCGCTCACGCGGATGCCGCGCGCCGTGCCGATGATGCTGTCCGTGCTGTCGTCGTTTCACGCCGGCTTCACGCAGGTGGTCATCGCCGGGCCGCGCGGGCGCGACGACACACGCGCGCTGCAGGACGTGGTGGCGGGTGCCTACCTGCCCGCGAGCGTCACGGTGCCGTTCGACACGGAGGCCGACCAGCCGGACGACGCGCTGGTGGCGGCGCTCCCATGGCTCCAGCCGCTGCAACTCGTGGACGGCCGGGCGACGGCCTATGTGTGCCGCGGGTTCACCTGCGACCGTCCGGTGACGGACCCGGTCCTCCTTCGGGCTATGCTGGCGAGTGATGTCCTTCCCGGTTGAAATCTGGCTGCGCGGCGACAACCATGCGACGAGCACGACCGTCGAATCCACGGCGCACGACCCGCGTGCGTGGACCGAGGGTGATATCACGCAGCTGCTGACCGCGATGCTGCGGGCGATCGACCGCGCGAAGAACCCGGACGCCGACCCCGACAGGCCCGTCTCGCTGCGCGGCTTCAGCTGGATCGTCAACCCGTTCGAAGGCGGGGTGGTGATTGCGCTGGAGATGACGCTCGGCGCCGTCGTCGCGGGGCCGTTTGACGTGCCCGCGGCCACGCTGACCGAGCTGATCCAGCGCACGCTCCTGCCGGCGCCGGTGGCAGCCTCCACGGCCGTTCACTGAGCCGGCTGGCCGGCCGGTCCGTTTCCGCCGATAAAGGGCCTGTGACCGTGAGAAAATCGGCGGGTTCCATGACCCTTCGCGCCGCCCTCAGATCCCTCGCGCTTGCGGCCGGTGTGGCGCTGGTCGTCCTGCCGATCGCGGCGCAGCAACCCGGCACCCCGACGCAGCCGGCGAACCCGAATGTTCCGATGGGACCGGCGACGCCGGGCAGTCCGGGCCCCGCAGCGCCGGGCAGCCCGGGTGGCGGTGGAACACCAGGTCCGGGCGGTGCGACACCGGGCCCAGGCGCACCGGGCGGGACCACGACGACCTCCACGAGCGCCTGCAGCGCCACCACCCCGGGTGGCTCGATCACGGTCACGGCGACGGGCGCCGTGTATCCCATCCTGATACCGCGGACCGGCACCGCCTTTCAGACGGGCCAGAACGCGGACATCCTGCTCTCGGGCATCCGGTTCAACGACAGCGGCGGGCCGTTGATGTTCAACCACCCGACGGGCCTTGCCACGGATGGCACGCGGCTCCTGCTGGCGGACCGGTTCAACAACCGCGTGCTGATCTGGACCACGCTGCCGACGTCCGGTCTGGACGAACCCACGATCGTGCTCGGCCAGGCGAACTTCATCACCAACAACCCCGGGGCCGGCCTCGACCAGATGAACTGGCCCGGCGCGCTGTCCGTGACGGCCGGTGGCAAGGTCGTGGTGGCGGACAGCTACAACGATCGGATCCTGATCTGGAATACCTTCCCGACGCGCAGCGGTCAGCCCGCGGACCTGCAGTTGACCCACGCGGACCTCGGGTGGCCGTGGGGGGTGTGGACGGACGGCTCACGACTGGCGGCCACCTCGACCAACAAGAGCAAGATCCTGTTCTGGAACACGCTGCCGAGTGCCGGCAATCCGGCGCCGTCGTTCATCTCCACCGGTGGCGGGCAGCTCGGCACGCCGCGAACCATCACGACGAACGGCCAGTGGTTCGGCATCGGCGACCACAACTCGCGCGCGGGCGGCGGCGACATCACCACCCACATCTGGCAGACCTATCCGACATCCGACACCGCGCCGAACTTCGGCATGCGGGACCCGCTCGACGGCAACTACGCGTGGCTGACGGGTGACTTCACCAGCCGGGGCGAACTGGCGTTCTTCGGCCGCTACCTGCACCTCTACGACTCGGCCCCCACCAGCGCCGCGGCGACGGCGCGCCTGTCGCTCCAGCAGTACCCCTTCAACGGCGGAGACGGCGCCGCGGTGGCGATCGCCGGCGACCGCATCTTCCTGTCGATGTACAACGGCAACCGGATCGCGGTGTACCGCACCGTGCCGACGGGGGACATTGATCCGGATTTCGTCATCGGCAGCCCGGACATCTGCACGAACACACTGGACACGCGCTTCTACGTCACCAACGGCGTCCCTGCGACGGACGGCCGGAGCCTCTGGGTGTCCTCGGACTTCGATCGACGCATGTACGTGTGGAAGGACATACCGGACGACAGTGGCGCGGCGCCCGACTACGTCTACCGGCTCCCCGAGTCGATGTGGGACAGCGAGGTCTCGGGCGACCGGCTGGCACTGGCCGGGCGGAAGACGGTGTACCTGTGGAATACGTTGCCACGGGCCGGCGAAACACCTGACGTGACCATCACCGATCAGATCGGCAGCGCGGGTTTCACGCGGCTGTGGGGCGTGGCGATGGGCGGCGGGTACTTCGCCCTCTCGGATGACGCCGGCAAGGTCTGGATCTGGAACGGGGTCCCGTCCCCGACACAGGAACCGGTTGCGACGTTGACCATCGACAGGGCCCGACGGCTTCAGGGAGATTCCACACACCTGGTCGTGACGCGTACGGAGCCGGGCGGCATCTTCGTCTACCGCTGGGCCGACGTGGGCCCCGGCATGCAGCCGGTGCTGACCCTCACGTCCGACAGCGTCCGAACGCGTTTCAACATGAACCTGCCTGAGATGGCGATCGTGCGCGACGGGCAGCTCTTTATCGCCGACACGATCAACAACCGCGTGCTGTACTGGTCATCGCTGGAGTCGGCCGCGTCGCGGGCGCCGGACGCCATTCTCGGGGCGGCTGACCTCAACGACGTTTCGCCCGAGATCGGGCGGAACAAGCTCTTCTGGCCGGCAGGCATGGCCTTCGACGGCCAGAACCTCTGGGTGGGCGAATACAAGTTCTCGAACCGGCTGCTCCGCTTCTCCCGGCAGTAACGGGGCGGCGGACACCTGCAAGGATGCGCACGTTGACACCAACCGGATCCACCGGCCGCGACACGCGGCACAACTGGAGCCTCGGCGAGATCGAGGCGCTCTACACACAGCCGTTCGCCGACCTCGTGCTGCAGGCGCAGCTCACGCATCGCGAGTGGCACCAGCCGAACGAGGTGCAGGGCTGCGTGCTGCTGAACATCAAGAGCGGCGGGTGCCCCGAGGACTGCGCGTACTGCCCGCAGTCGGCGCACTACCAGGCCGGCGTCGAGCGCGAGGCCCTCATGGATGTGCCGGCGGCGCTCCGGGCCGCGGAGCAGGCGAAGGCCCAGGGCGCGACGCGCTTCTGCATGGGCGCGGCCTGGCGCGAGGCCCCGACCACCGGCAAGGCGTTCGACCAGGTGCTCGAGATGGTGCGCGGCGTGCGATCGCTCGGCATGGAAGCCTGCTGCACGCTGGGCATGCTGAACGACACGCAGGCCGAGGCGCTGGCCGAGGCGGGGCTCACGGCCTACAACCACAATCTGGATACCTCCCCGGAGTTCTACGGGTCGATCATCACGACGCGCACGTATCAGGATCGGCTCGACACGCTGGCGCGGGTCCGCCACGCGGGCATCACCGTGTGCTCGGGCGGCATCATCGGCCTCGGCGAGACCCGCAAGGGCCGCTTCGGCCTGCTGCAGCAGCTCGCGAACCAGACCCCCCACCCGGAGAGCGTGCCGATCAACATGCTCGTCAAGGTCGAGGGCACGCCGCTGGCCGACAAACCGGACGAGGATCCGATCGAACTGGTGCGGATGATTGCCACGGCGCGCCTGCTGATGCCGGCGTCCTACGTGCGCCTCAGCGCGGGCCGCATGCAGCTCTCCGACGAGGGACAGGCGCTGTGCTTCCTCGCGGGCGCCAACTCCGTGTTCATGGGGGATCGTCTGCTGACGACGCCGAACCCGGATGCCGGCGACGACATGAAGCTCTTCGACCGTCTCGGGATGCACCTGCGGCCGCAGGGCGCTGAAGCCGCCGGCGCAGCCGTTCCTGCGCATGGCCGGTCCTGATCGGCTCGCCGACCGCGTCGCCGCGCGACTGGCCGCGATTGAGGCCGAGGGACTGACGCGCACGCTGGCCGGGCCGGCCGGTGTCGACCTCGCCTCGAACGACTATCTCTGCCTGTCGCGGGACCCGCGCCTGGTCGAACGGCTCGCCGGGGCGGTGCGCGAGCACGGCGCCGGGAGCACGGGTTCGCGGCTGCTGCGCGGCGAGCGGGAGGCCACGGCCGCCATCGAGGCGCGCTTCGCCGCCTTCAAGGGCGCCGAGCGGGCGCTCTACTTCTCGAGCGGGTATCTCGCCAATCTCGCGGTGGTCGCGACGTTCGCGGAACCCGGCGACCTGATCGTCTCCGACGCGCTCAACCACGCCAGCCTGATTGACGGCATCCGCCTCGCGAAGGCGGACCGCGTCGTCGCGCCGCACGCCGATGCGGCCGCGCTCGATGCGCTGCTCGCGTCGCGCCGGCCGGCCGGGCCACGCGGTCAGGTGTTCGTGGTCACCGAGTCGGTGTTCAGCATGGACGGCGACGAAGCGCCGCTCGCGGACTACGCGGAGGTCTGCCGCCGGCATGGCGCCGCCCTGGTCGTGGACGAAGCGCATGCGGTGGGCGTCTACGGTGCGCGGGGCAGCGGCCTGGTCGAGGCCGCCGGCGCGGACGACGGTGTCTGGCTGACCGTGAACACCGCGGGAAAGGCCCTCGGCGTGAGCGGCGCGTTCATTGCGGGTGACCGGGAGGCCATCACGTATCTGGTGCAGCGGGCCCGCCCGATGCTGTTCTCGACCGCGGCGCCCCCCGCGCTCGCAGCTGCGATCGATGAGAGCCTGACGATCATCGGGCAGGAGCCGGACCTGCGCGCGCGTGTCCTCGGGCGCGCGGGGTATCTGCGGCGTGCGCTGGTCGAACGTGGGTTGCCCGTGATGCCGGGGCGGTCGCAGGTGGTGCCCGTGGTCGTCGGCGGAAATCAGGCTGCGGTGGACGTGAGCCGGGACCTGCAGGCGCGCGGCTTCGACGTCCGGGCGGTGCGCCCGCCGACGGTGGCGCCAGGCACGGCGCGACTGCGGCTGTCCGTCAACGCCGGGCTCTCCGAGGCGGTGCTCGACGCCGTCGCCACCGAGCTGGCCGCCGCCTTCGAGCGACATTCGGCATGCGCGGCGTCTTCGTAACCGGAACGGACACGGGCGTCGGCAAGACCGTCGTGTCCGCCGGGCTCGTGCGGGCATTGCGGCCGGCCCCGGTCGGTTACTGGAAACCCGTGCAGACAGGGATCGAAGAGGACGACGACACGGCCACCGTCCGGCGCCTGGCCGACTGCGTGGCCGGCGAGGTCTGGGATCGCGGCGTGCGGCTGGAGCGGCCGGTCTCACCGCACCTGGCCGCGCGACTGGCCGGCCGGACGATCACGGTGACGCGCGTGATCGACGACGCGCCGGCCGATGCCGGCCGATTCTGGGTTGTGGAAGGCGCGGGCGGTGTGCTCGTGCCGCTCAACGACCGCGAGCTGATGGTCGATCTGATGGTCGAACTCGGGCTGCCGGTGGTGATCGCGGCGAGGTCCGGACTCGGCACGATCAATCACACGCTGCTGACGGTTGAGGCGCTGCGGGCTCGCGCGGCGGCCATCGCCGGCGTCGTACTGGTTGGTGAGCGGAATCCCGAGAACAAGGCCGCGATCGAAGCGAGAGCCGGTGGCGTCCGCGTGCTCGCGGAGCTGCCGGTCATGACGCCGCTCGACGCGGCGACGCTCGAAGCCTGGGCCACGGCGAACCGGCGCGCGCTCGGCGACCTGGGGGCCGCATGACGACACCCGGAACGCTCGCCGCGCGCGACCGCGCCGTGCTCTGGCATCCCTACACGCAGGCGCAGACGAGCCCCGCGCCGCTGGAGGTCGTCGGTGGGGCAGGCGCGTATCTGCACACCGCCGACGGCCGCCGCATCTTCGACGGGATCTCGTCGTGGTGGGTCAACATTCACGGCCATTCGCATCCAAAGCTGAATTCCGCGCTCGCCGCGCAGGCCGCGACGCTCGAGCACGTGATGTTCGCGGGGTGCACGCATCCGCCCGCTGTCGAGCTCGCCGAGCGCCTCGTCGCGGCCGCCCCCGCGGGTCTCTCTCGCGTCTTCTACTCGGACAACGGATCAACCGCGGTCGAAGTCGCCATCAAGATGGCGCACCAGTACTGGCGGAACAGGGGCGAGCCACAGCGCCGCACGGTCGTCGCACTCGAGCATGCGTATCACGGCGACACCGTCGGCGCGATGTCGGTCAGCGAGCCGTCCGTCTTCACGGCCGCGTTCTCGGACCTGATGTTTCCGGTCATCCGGGCCGCGGCGCCCTACGCCTACCGCTGTGACCGCTGCGCGGATGCTGGCGGCTGCACGCTGGCCTGCGCGTCCTCGCTCGAGTCGATCCTGAGAGAGCGCGGCGCCGACGTCTCGGCGGTGCTCATCGAGCCGATGCTGCAGGGCGCGGGCGGGATGGTCGTCTGGCCGGCAGACTTCCTGAAAGAGGTGCGTCGCCTGTGTGACGCCCACGGCGTCCTGCTGATCGCCGACGAAGTGCTGACCGGCTTCGGACGCACGGGCCGCATGTTCGCGTGCGAACACGCCGGCGTCGCGCCGGACCTCATGTGCCTCTCGAAGGGGCTGACCGCCGGCTACCTCCCGATGGGCGTCACGCTCGCGACCGAGGCCATCTACGAGGCGTTCCTGAGCGACGACCGCTCGCGCACGTTCTTCCATGGCCACTCGTTCACGGCGAACCCGCTGGCGTGCGCGGTGGCGCTGGCCAGCCTCGACATCTTCCGTGACGAGCCGGTGCTGACGCGCGTGGCCGCCATCGGCGAGCGGCTCGTCGCCGGCCTCTCGGCGTTGCGGGATCTGCCATGCGTGGGCGAGACCCGGCACATCGGCGGCGTCGGCGTGGTCGAGCTCGTCGCGGACAAGGGCTCGCGGTCCGCGGGCGGCTATCTCGATGGCATCGGCCCGCGTCTCGCGGCAACGTTTCTGCAGCGCGGGCTGCTGCTGCGGCCGCTCGGGAATATCCTCTACGTCATGCCGCCGTATGTGACGACGCCGGCCGAGGTGGACTGGGTGATGGGGGAGGTGCACGACGTGCTCTCCCGGCTGTCCGCTGCATCCTAGCGCGGCACGGAGGTCGAGATGAGAGCAGCGTGCATGGTGACGGCGGTGGTGCTCGTGGCGACGTCCGCTGGCCTTGGCGGTCAGGCCGCTCCGGCTGTGATCAAGGTCGAGAGCCCCGTCATGCGGGACGGGCAGCCCATGCCGGTCGAGTACACGGCGGACGGCCGGAATGTGTCGCCGAGCCTGCGGTGGAGCGGGGTGCCCGCCGCGGCGAAGGAGCTCGCGGTCGTCATGACGAACGAGGACCACGTGTGGGCCGTGCCGTCGCCGGTGCCGCTGATGCACTGGGTCATGTACGGCATCAAGCCCACCGTCACCGAACTGGCCGAGGGGATGCCGGTTCAGGAGATTCTTCCGGCCCCGCCCGAGCTGGCCGGCGCCTTCCAGGCGCACACGACGTTCGACGCCAACGGCTACCGTGGCCCTCAGCCTCCCGTGGGCCAGACGCAGCGCTATCGGTTCCGTGTGCTCGCGCTGGACACGCAGCTCGACCTGCCACCGGGATCGCCCGCCAGCCAGGTGTGGCAGGCGATGCAGGGCCACATCATCGGCGAGGGGAGCCTGGTCGTGGCCTACGCCCGCACGCCGAGGCCGGCGAAGAAGCCGGTGGTCTAGGACCGGGCGGGGTGGCGTTTCGGCCCCGAACTGCCGATACTGTGACGTGATGCGCATCGCAAGCACGCACCCGTTCCTGGCCATGGCTGTCTCAGCCATTCTGGCCGCGCCCGTTTTTGCCCAGACTCCGGCGACGCCCACGCCGCCACCTGCTACCGGCGCGCCGCCGCTGGGCACGCCGCCTGCCGGAACGCCCGCGACGCCAGGTACCCACGCGCCGGCTGCCGCGACGGCGACCGGGGTCTGCACCATTTCCGGCCCCGTGCTGACGCCGAGTGACTTCGGCGTGGCGGCTGGCCAGCCTGTTGCGGACGTCTCGACCACGCTGCTGGCCGACGGGCGGATCCGCCTCTACGCCTTCGCGCAGGGGCAGGGCATTCGCAGCGCCGTGTCGGTCAGTGCTGATGGTCTCAGTCTTGTGCCGGAGGCCGGATCCCGGCTCCCTGACGGGACAGGAATGCCGCGCATTGTAGGTGGTCCGGTCGGGGGCTACCGACTCTTTTTCATTTCCGCCGGTGGCATCGGCTCTGCCACCAGCGCGGACGGTCTGACCTTCACGGTTGAACCGGGTCTGCGCATTTCCGCGGCGCAGGCTGGCTTGCGCGACGCGACAGGCGCTCTGCAGTCGCTCAGCGGCGGGTCGATGGTGAACCTGCCTGACGGCCGGTATCGGATGTACTTCTCCGACCTGCCCGTTCCGGGGACCACGCCGGGCGGTCACCGTGTGATGAGCGCGGTGTCGACCGACATGATCACGTGGGAAGTCGAGCCCGGCATCGTCCTGGGCGACGGTGCGGCGGTCCTGACCGACTCGGCCGAGCATCCCTTTGCGCTGCCGCATCCGGACGGCAGCGTGACGCTCTACTACGGCAAGTTCAGCCTGACGCCCGGCGTCGTCGAGGGCACGTACTTCTCCACGGCTGCTGACGGCCGCACGTTCACGACCGAGACGCTGGCTGTCTTCGGCGGCAACGATCCGGACGCCATCCGCCGCCAGGACGGCACGCTGCTGCTCTACTACGGTGGCTTCGACCCGCTGATCGGCGGCACGGTCAGCGTGGCGGCCTGCCCCGACCCGGCGGCGTCGGCCGCGGCCTCGGCGACGGCGACGGCGGACACGTCATCGACCGCGTCGTCCGCGACGCCGAACACGGCCACCATCACGATTACCAGCGCCGGCGCGTCGCCGCGCAGCGTGACCGTCGCCGTCGGCGGCACGGTCACCTTCGTCAACGAGGACAGCCGCGCGCACGACATGTCGTCGGATCCGCACCCGCAGCACTCGGATTGTTCGTCGGTCAATCAGGCGGGGTTCGTGGCGCCCGGACAGTCCCGGACCACGGGTGCGTTGACCACCGCGCGCACGTGCGGATTCCACGATCACGACCAGCCCGGGAACCGCAACCTCCAGGGCACGATCACCATTCAGTAGTCTGGCCCCGCGCCGGGCCTGGCCGCCTCGCGGCTTGGCCGCAGCCGTGCCGCTGAAGATCAGTTGTGATGGATCGAGACGGGGGACCGGACGGGAAGTGCGGGAGTTGGTGGCCCCGCCGGGGATCGAACCCAGATGACCGTGAGGTCAGCGGATTTTAAGTCCGCAGCGTCTGCCAGTTCCGCCACAGGGCCACGGGCTGATTCTATGCCCCGAGGCCGCGTGGCGGAACCGCGATCGGTCGGTCTGGGCTAGTAGCCGCAGCCGTTGGCGCATACCCACGCGCCGTTGACCCACTTCGCGTCCTTGTCGAACGGCGTGTTGCTCGGGATCGTGGTGTTGATGCGGTGCTTCATCTTCCAGCCCTTGGGCGTCTTCACCCACAGGTCGTTCGTCGCGCGGTGGCTGAGGAGCTGGGGCGGGTTGACCGCCTGATTGAACAGCATGATGTACGCGTTGACCCGCGCTGTGCCGTCGCCGTTCGGCCGCACGACCGGGTTGGTGACAATGTGGCGCGTCGACGACGTGCACGGCGGCCTCTTCGTGCCGAACTTGATGAGCGCCTCGCGGCCACCGGCCGGGTTCTTCAGCCGCTCCGGTCCCGCCTGCATCATGCCGTCGTCGGTGAAGGCGTTGGCGTAGTGTTCACCCTTGCAGTCGCCGGCAATGCCGTCGACGCCCTGCACGTACTCGGCGTACCCCTGCAGGATCGCCACGTAGTCGTCCGCGGTGAACTTCTCGGCGGCCTCGCTCTTGTAGTTCATTCCAACGCCTGCGCCGATGCCGAGTGCGAGAACTAGTGCTCCGATCCACCTCAAACGCGTCATAGATCCTCCAGTTGTTGAGAACGACTGCCGATGTGTCCTATCCGCGCTTCCTGCCGAAGCCGCGGAGCGGTCCGATCAGGGGCTACTGGGGTGCACCGGTCCCTGAGGTGCCGGCGAACAGGCGCCGGCCGTCGGGGAGCGTGACCGTGTTGGCGTTCGCGGTCGGGCTGCCGTCCTTGGCGCGCCAGCCCGTGACGGTGACTTCGGTGCCGACGGGCAGATCCTTCGGCCGCCACCCCCGCCGGTACAGCGCCTGGGGCAGTCCGAAC
The DNA here is from genome assembly GCA_964400405.1 of uncultured Bifidobacteriaceae bacterium. GTDB lineage: Bacteria > Acidobacteriota > Vicinamibacteria > Vicinamibacterales > UBA2999 > CANKJK01. The sequence goes on from CAYNUO010000012.1 coordinate 18,087, forward strand.
TCGCACGCCCAGTTCGTCACCTTGCCGTCGGCGTCCTTGACGTCGATGTAGAGCCACGAATGCGGATTGATCCACTTCATCATCGTGACCGTGCCCTTCAGGGTCACCGGCTTGTTCACGTCGAACTCGGCGGCGAACGAGTGGTGGGCAAGCGGGGCCATGCTCCCCGGCACAAGGCAGGCGAGCGCCACAAACGCTGGCAGGATCGCGCGTCGAATCGTCATTTCAGCTCCCGGGCTCGTAAACGGCCGGCGCTACACTAGCCCCGGCCACGGCGACTTGCAATTACCCCTTGGGGTGAGGCGCGAGGCTGGACGGCGTGCTTATATGCACCCGCCCGTGCTCCTTCATCTCTTCGAAGCCGCCCAGGAACTGCCGGTCAGCATCGCCATTCGCGAGTCGCTCTGGGTGTACCCCGTGATCGAAACCGCGCACGTGCTCGGCCTGTGCCTGTTCCTCGGGCTGGTCGTCATGATGGACCTGCGGCTGGTCAGCGCGACGATGCGGACAACGCCGGTGACGGAAGTCCAGCAGCGGCTGTTTCCGTGGCAGATGGCGGGGCTGGCCGTGATGGTCAGCAGCGGCCTGCTCCTCGTGCTGTCCGAACCGCTGCGGTTCTACGGCAACCCCTTCTTTCAGGCGAAGGTGGTCCTGCTGGTCCTCGCCGTGGTCAACGCGGCGGCCTTCCATCTGACGGTCTACACGCGCGTCGCGGAGTGGGACGTGCGGCCGGTGCCGCCGATGGGGGCGCGGATGGCGGGCGCGTGCTCGCTTCTGCTCTGGGCCGGGGTCGTGACCGCGGGCCGCATGATTGCCTACAACTGGTTCAAGTGACGACGGATGCTGCGCCCCTTCTTTGAGTTCTGCGAGGCGTCCGCCGTGGGGACGGCCATCCGTGATTCGCTGTGGCTCTTCCCGGTGATCGAGACGGTGCATCTGCTGGCGCTGGCCCTGATCGGCGGCGCCGTGCTCATCGTCGACCTCCGGCTGCTGGGTCAGGGGCTTCGGCGTCTGCCGGTCGCGGAGGTCTCGCAGCAGGCCCAGCCGTGGTTCGTCGGCAGCCTCGTCGTCATCGTCGCGAGCGGCATTCTGCTGTTCCTGTCGGAGGCCACGAAGTGCTACGAGAACCCGGCGTTCTGGACCAAGATGGCGTTCCTCGCCGGCGCGGTCGCCTTCGCGCTGACGCTGCGCCACCCGCGCGCGCTGGCCGCGATGAGCCCGGAGCAGGGAAACCGTGGTCGCGTGCTGGCCGTCGTCTCACTGGTGCTGTGGTCCGGCGTGGGCCTGGGCGGACGCTTCATCGGGTTCTACTGATGGACACACGTTACACGAGGCGCGAGTGGATGGGGCGCGTGGCCGCGGCGGTCGCGGGGGCGGGCCTGCTGCCGTCGGTGCGGGCCCAGGCGCTCTTCCCGTGGGCGCCGCTCATTGATCACGTGCAGATCAATTCCGATAACGTGCGGCTGTCGACCGAGTTCTACCAGCGCGTGCTCGGCCTGCGCCTGCTGCGCACCGGTCCCCCGAACACGCCGGACTGCTGTCCCGACGAGTCGGCCTTCTTCGGCGTGGGCGACCGGCTGGTGCTGGCGATTCGCAAGCGGGCGGGGCGCAATCTCGATCACTACAGCCTGCTGCTGAACGGGCTCGACCAGCGCGCCTTTGCCGCGCAGTTGACGGACCGTGGCGGCAGCCTCGCCACGCACGACCTTCCCGGCGCCTACGTCCGCGACCCCGACGGCGTGCTCGTGCAGTTGATGACCCAGCCGGGTCCGGCCGGGCCAAAGCCGCCCGACGGGCCGGCGCCGGCGGCGTCAGTCCCGGGGGCGATGCAGTTCGACTGGGCACCGCTCATCGACCACGTGCAGGTCAGCTCCGAGGACGTGCGCCGGGCGACGGCCTACTACCGTGACGTGCTCGGGCTGCAACTGCTGAGGGTGGGCCCTCCGAATGATCGCAACTGCTGTCCCGACGAGTCGGCCTTCTTCGGTGTCGGCACGCGCCTCGTGCTGGCGATCCGGAAGCAGTCGCCCGGGCGAACGCTCGACCACTACGCCCTGCTGATGCGGAACTTCAATCGGGACGCGGTCACGAAGGAACTGGCGGCGCGGGGAGTCACGGCGAAGCAGTCGCCGGAAACGGGCTTCTATGTGGAAGACCCGGACGGCATCAAGGTCCAGCTCATGGGAGCGCCGGGACCGGCATGAACACGGGTTGTGATCGGAACACTGGAGCAGACGAATGACACGACGTTCACGGATGGTCGGCGTGCTGGTGGTGATGGCGTGTGTGGCTGGGACGGCGGTCGTGACGCGCGGTCAGCAGACGGCCGTCGGAGCGCGCGCTGCCGCGGCGCAGGGGGGTGGGGGCGGCGTCCAGGCACTGGTGGTCGACGCTGCCGAGTCGGCGAGGCGAGGGTACAAGAAGCCCAACGACGGGCCGCAGACCGTCGCCGAGTACGAGAGCCTGTTCAAGTCGATCTCCAACTGGGGACGCTGGGGCAAGGACGACCAGCTCGGGGCGTTGAATCTGATCACGGACGCCAAGCGCAAACAGGCGGCCACCCTGGTGAAGACCGGCATTGCCGTGTCGATGGCGCATGCGCTGGTGATGGAGACCACGGCAGACATGCCCGCGCCGTTCGAGTTGAGCGGAGGCGGCAGCACGTTCAAGTACAGCTTCCACAGCACCACCCACAGCCACCTCGACGCCATCTGTCAGTTCGACTACAAGGGGCAGCTCTTCAACGGCTGGCAGATCAAGGACACGAAATCCTCCAAGGGCTGCACCACGCTCCACGTCGACGCGCTCAAGAACGGCCTGACGACGCGGGGCGTGCTGATCGACATCCCCCGCCTGCGCGGGGTCAAGTACCTCGAGCCCGGAACGCCCGTGTACCCCGATGAAATCGAGGCATGGGAAAAGAAGGCAGGCGTGAAGATCGGCCCGGGCGACGCGATCTTCCTGCGGACGGGCCGATGGGTGCGCCGGGCGGAGAAGGGCCCCTGGCAGTTGTTCCCGGCACCGCCCGGAGAGGGGGAAGCCGGGTATCACGTCTCGTGTCCGGCGTGGTTCAAGAAGCGCGACGTCGCCATCGTTGGTGCCGACGTGTCCAATGACGTGGCGCCGCACGTGGAAGTGGCCGGAGAAGTGCTCAGCCTCACGCGCGGGATGCCCGTGCACTCGCTGACCATCGCCGCCCTCGGCGGGATCATCGTCGACGCCCTCGACCTGGAGGCGGTGGCCGAGACGGCCGCGAAGCTGAATCGGTGGGAGTTCATGCTGGTCGGTGCTCCTCCGCGCGTGACCGGGGCGACCGGCAGCCTGATCAATCTGACAGCGATCTTCTGACCTCCGGACGGACAGGCTCGACTGACATGGCTGAACGCGGACCGATGCTGAAGTGGACGATCGCCCTGTGTGCGGCGGTGACGATTGGGACGGGCGCGGCGACGCTCGCCCAGCAGGCACCGCTCTACCGGGCACCCCGAAACGCGGACAAGCTTCCCGACCTGCAGGGCATCTGGCAGGTGCTCAACTCGGCCGAGTACGACCTGCTCGACCACGGAGCGTCGCTCGAGACGCCGGCAGGCCGTTCGGTCGTCGAAGGGAACGAAATCCCGTACCGCCCTGACGCGCTGGCGCAGCGGCGCGAGAACTTCGCGAAGCGGGCGACCGCCGACCCCAACCGGACATGCTCGTTCCCCGGTGTCCCCCGCATCACGTACATGCCGTATCCCTTCAAGATCGTGCAGAGCAAGGGGCTGACGATGTTTCTCTACGAGTTCGGGCACCACACCCGGCTCGTCTATACGGACGGGACACCGTTCAACGCGGACATCCCCGCCTGGATGGGCGACTCGCGCGGACGATGGGAGGGTGAGACCTTCGTCGTCGAGAGCCGTAACTTCAACGCGGATACGTGGTTCGACAGGGTGGGGGACTTCCACAGCGATGCCCTTCACGTCGTCGAGCGCTTCACCAGAACCGGCCCCGACCACCTGCGGTATGACGTGACGATCACCGACCCGAAGGTGTTCACGCGTCCCTGGAAGATCTCGATGCCGCTCTACCGCCGCGTCGAACCCGACGCCGGGCTGATCGAGTACGAGTGTTTCGCGATGCAGGTCTTCGAGGGTGGGCGGTACGACGACATGATCCGGCGACTGGCGCCGGCGGCGCGATGAACGCGCACAGGGAGGACGCATACATGTCACGTCGGTGGTCAGGATCCCTGTTCGCGCTGGCGCTCTGGTTACTGCTCGGCGCGCTCGATAGCCAGGCACAACAGCCATCCATGGCTGCCCCGACGGGTCGGCCTGCCGGCGCCCCGGCGGAAGTCACCCGCGCGTGTCCGATGATTCGTGACTACGCGGCGTTCTATGCGTGCGCCCTGGAGCGCATCAAGGTCTTCAAGACGTCTCGACGGACGCGCGACGGGAAGCCGGATCTGAACGGCATCTGGTCGGCGACGCGCATCGCGCAGGACATCGAGGACGTCAAAGCGGGTCAGTACGGCGCCGGCGGCGCGATGAAGAGCCTCATCGTCGATCCCACCGACGGCAGGATTCCGTATCAGCCGTGGGCGCGGCAACCGCGCAAGGACGGCGAGACCCGGTGGGTCTCCCCGACCGCGCTGTGCCTGCCCGTCGGCGCCGTGCGGTGGTCGTATTCGCCGGTGTCCGTGACCGGGCACCGCATCATCCAGCAGCCCCGCGAGATCGTCTTCTCGATGGAACGGCTGCACACCTACCGCATCATTCCGCTCGACACGACGCGCCGCCTGGCGTCCAGCGTGAAGCTCTGGCAGGGTGAGTCACGGGGCCGCTGGGAAGGAGAGACGCTCGTGATCGAGACGACGAACCTGACCGACAAGGTCTGGTTCGACCACATCGGCACGTTCATGAGCGACGAGATCAGGATGGAGGAGCGCCTGTCCTTCGTCGACCAGGACACGCTGCTGTACGTGGCGACCTATACCGACCCGAAGGTGTTCACGCAACCGTGGAAGATCGCGAAGGCGCTGCTCCGCGCGCCCGCGAAGGGCATGGATGCGCTGGACCTCGAAGACACGACGGTCGAAGGCTGCGACGAAACGATCGAGCACCTGTTCGGTGCCGGCCAGCGGCCGTTTACCGGGCTGGGCCTGGTCCTGCCGAAGTAGCGGGAGCGGGCCGCACGGACGGCTGGGCGTCGAGCCAGCGCGTGAGCGCGCCCTGCTGGCGCTGCTGCACGGCGGCGCAGGTCTCGATGCGCTCGAGCGCCCGGGCGAGCGTGCGCGCCGAGGACGGTACGGGATTCGCCGCGAAGAAGTTCTTCACCATCGCGGCCTCCGCCGCGGAGCAGAATGCGCCGAGCGAGCCCACGGTCCCCGGCATACCCTGATACGGGTCCAGCTTTGACGCGAACCGGCTCCAGTTCTTCGTGAAGTACGCCCACGCGGCCGGGCGTGTCTCGGTGCGGCCGAGCACTCCGGCGACGAGTGTCGTCACATCCTGCGAGCGGATCTCGTCCGACACGGCGAGTGCGAGATTGCGCTCGGCCAGCGCCTGCCCGGGAAATGCGGTGAGCGCGTAAAGCAGGCGGAGGTGTTCATCGGGGTCGTTCTCCGCGGCCTTCATGCGCTGCAGATAGCGGTCGTAGAGAGCGGCGTCGCCCGAGAGTGCCGCGATGCGCAGTACGGTGGGTACCAGGCTGCCCGGCACCGCGTTCCGATCCACGAAGTAGCGCTCGGCGAGGGCCCTGGCCTCGGCCTGCGCGGCGGCGTCACCGCCGCTCACACCGACGAGCGTGAGCAGCGTGGCGCGGCGGCTCAGGATCTGGTCGGTATCGCCGGGCTTCGGCGTGGCGCCGAGTGCCGCGAAGGCGGGTCCGAAGGTCTGGCGGATCCACGCGGCGAAGCGGCCACGATCCGATGGCGCCGCGACGTTGCCGAGGATGTAGCCGAGCCGGCCGGCCACTTCGTCCAGCACGTCGGGAGAGGTCTCGCTCGCGAACGTCGCGGCGACGTCCATGTACGCGCCGACGTCGTGGCGGCCCGAGCGCGCCATCCACCACGCGTCACCGGCCAGCCGGAGCCGCTCGACGGCGGAGAG
>CAYNUO010000012.1:24278-34732 GCA_964400405.1 uncultured Bifidobacteriaceae bacterium
TTGCGTGACGAAGCTGGCGATGATCCGGTCGACCGGCTTGCCGGTGACGCGCGTCATCTCGCCCCAGAAGTCCTCGCCGGCGGCGTTCTTGAAAGCAAAGCGGGTCAGATAGCTGCTCACGCCTTTGCGGAAGAGTTCCGGGCCGATGAAGCGCTCCGTCATCCGCAGCACGGCGGCGGTCTTCTCGTAGGCGATGCCGTCGAAGACTTCGTTGATCTCGTCCGGCGTGCTGACCGGCATGCGGATCGCGCGCGTCGCCTGCTGCGAGTCGGTGGCCAGCGCACCGAGCGTGTCCGCGGCGTCATCAAGCTCGACGTTCCACTCGGGCTTCCACGTGGCGGACGGTTTCTTTTCGACCCAGGTCGCGAAGCCCTCGTTCAGCCAGATGTCGTCCCACCACTTCATCGTGACGAGATCCCCGAACCACTGGTGCGCGAGCTCATGTCCGATCACGGACGCGATCTCCTTGCGCGTACCGAGGGAGGCGCGCGTCTCGTCCGCGAGCAGGCGCGTCTCCCGGAACGTGATGGCGCCGGAGTTCTCCATCGCGCCGGCCGAGAAGTCGGGGATCCCGATGATGTCCAGCTTGCCGAACGGATACCTGATGCCGAAGTAGTCCGTCAGCACCTTCAGCTGGGCGATGGTCGCGTCGAGCGCGAACGCGGTGAGGGGCAGCTTGTCCGGCGTGGAGCACACACGGACGGGGACGTCGCCCGCGGCGCCGGACCGGCAGGCGAAGTCGCCGACGAGCAGGGCGACAAGGTAGCTGCTCATGCGCGGCGTGCGCGCGAACGTGACGGTGTGGGTGCCCGCCTGCGGACCCGGCACGTCCGAGATGACGGCGCCGTTCGAGATGGCCATCGCCGCGGCGGGCGCCGTGACGGACAGATCGAACGTGGCCTTGAAGGCGGGCTCGTCGAAGCCGGGAAACATCCGGCGGCCATCCGTGGCCTCGAGCTGCGTGACGGCGTACTTCTTTCCGTTCGCAGTGCTCAGATAGAACCCCCGAAGCTGGTCGTTCAGGATGCCGGTGAAGCGGAGATCGATCGTCGCCCGACCGGCCGCAAACGCTTTCGGTACGCGAAGCGTGGCCGTCTCTGCCTTCGGATCGAGCGTGACCGCCGCCGTCTGTGTCTGGCCTGCGGATGTGATGGTGGCTGACTGAAATGTAAGTTCAGCCGCGTTGAGGGTAATTGCTGCCGTCCGGGTACGGCTTCGGACGTCGATGCGGGCGGTCCCGGTGAAGGTATTTGTCGCGAAGTCCGGGGCAAACCAGAGGGTGTAGTGATCCGGCGCGACGTTTGCTGTGAGACGCTGTGCATCGAGATGTCCTGACAGGCCGGCCGCCAGGAAGGCTGTGAGCAGCAGGAGAGAACGCACTGGAGCGCGCATGGGCACACGTTAACAGCCGTTATGGGCGTGTGACAATGCCGCGCGGAGGAGAGCACATGAAGGTCGCAGGATGGTGTGGGCTGGTCGGAATCGTGGCGTCGATCGCGTGCGGAGGGACGCCACAGGGCACGGCCGGTGAGGGTGCGCCGGGCGCGTCTACCGGGACCGGAATTGGTCAGACGGCCTCGGCGCCGGCGCCGGTGCAGGTGACCGTGCCTGCGGGCACGGCGCTCTCTATCAAGCTCGCCTCGACGGTGACGACCGAGACGGCGAAGGACGGTGATGCCGTCGAGGGCACCGTGGCCAGGGATGTGTCGGTCGATGGCCGCGTGGTCATTCCGGCCGGCGCCGTGGTCACGGGAGCCGTGACCGAGGCCGTCAGGCCGGGCCGCGTGAAGGGGCGCGCACGACTGGCGGTTCGCTTCACATCGGTGACGCTCGGGTCCGATCGTCAGACGATTGCCAGCAGCGCGGTGGTCCGCGAAGGCCAGGCGACCAAGGGTGAGGACGCGAAGAAGGTCGGCATCGGCGCGGGCGCCGGAGCCGTCGTCGGTGCGATTCTCGGCGGCGGAAAGGGTGCGGCGAAGGGCGCGGCGGTCGGCGCTGCCGGAGGCACCGGCGTGGTGCTGGCGACGCGCGGCGAGGACGTGGCGATCGCGAAGGGCGAGCCGGTCAGCACCGCGCTGACGGCGCCGATCACAGTCACCGTCGCCGGACGGTAGCTGCGCGCCGGAAGGCGGCGACGCGGGCCGCGGTCAGTGTGCCGTGCTGCCGAGGACGTCGAACACAGCCCGTGTGATGGCGTTCTCGGCGGCGGCCGACGACGGAAACGTGCCGGGCGTATGCGCCCCCGTCGCGATGGGAAGCAGGCGGAGCTGGGGATCGAGCTGCGTGGCGCGCACGAGCGCGCCCGTGTCGCGCCAGCGCGCAACCTCGCCCACGGCTCGCGTCAGATGATCCGGTCGATATAGAAACGCGCGCATCGCCCCGCCTGACGCGCCCGGGAGCCCCGAGGTTTCCGCGGCGCCGTGTTCCGTCAGACGCAGCACGCCGGTGCGGGCGAGCCATGGTGAGAGCGGCAATCGTGGCGGCGCCGCTGCGGTGTCGGGCTCGTCCACCAGCACCAGCGCGGTCACATCCTGCGGAAACTGGCCGGCATAGAGCCGGGCGTACCAGGCCCCCAGCGACTGCCCGACCAGCACGACCGGCCGCCGGACCTTCGCGGCATCGAGCAGCGCATGCAGCTCGCCGGCGACGCGTGCCGGGTCGACGGTCAGGCTGCTCGCTTCGCTCCATCCCAGGCCGGAGCGGTCGTAACTGCAGACCCGCGTGCGCGTGGCGATGGCCGGCTGCACGCGTCCCCAGGCGGACGCGCCGCCGGCCTCGGGTGCTTCGAGGATCACGAGCGGAAGGCCGTCGCCCTGACAGAAGAGATGCAGCTGATGGTCGCCCACACTGATCCGTGCGCCTGGCGGCGGGAAGTCGCGCCGTTCGAGCGCCGTCGCCACGCCCTGCCAGGTCATGCCCGCAGCCAGCGCGACGCCGGCGACGGCCACGGCAAGTTTGAGGGTCCGCCGGACCAGTGTCACAGCCTGCGTCACGATTCGTGCTCCTGGAGGCCGTACTTCTCGATGCGCGAGTAGAGCTGCGACCGGGTGAGGCCAAGCAGCCGCGCGGCCCGAGACTTGTTGTGGCGCGCCTGTGTCAGGGCCTTGAGCACGAGCGTGCGTTCGACGTCTTCCAGGTCGAGGCCCGATGCGGGCAGCGCGATGCCGGCCGCCGTTGCCACGACAGCGGGCCGGGCGGAGGCGAACGGCAGATGCTCGGGACGGATCACGGCGCCGTCGGCGAGGATGACGGCGCGTTCGATCGCGTTGCGCAGCTCGCGCACGTTGCCAGGCCAGCGGTAGGCGAGGAGCTGATCCCGCGCCTCCACGCTGATGCCGGCCGGCGGCTTGCCGACCGTCTGACCCAGCTCCTTCAGGAAATCCACGGCCAGTTCCATGATGTCCTCGGGACGTTCACGGAGCGGCGGCAGGTGAATCTCGAACACGCCGAGCCGGTAGTAGAGGTCCTCGCGGAACGTGCCTTTTGCGATCGCGTCCATGAGGTCGCGGTTGGTGGCGGCCACGACGCGGATGTCGGCGCGGAGCGTGCGCGTGCCGCCGAGCCGGAGGAACTCGCGTTCCTCGAGCACGCGCAGCAGCTTGGCCTGCACCGAGACGGACATTTCGCCGATCTCGTCCAGGAACAGCAGGCCGCCGCTGGCCTGCTCGATGCGTCCGGGCTTCGCGGCGACCGCGCCGGTGAACGCGCCGCGTTCGTGACCGAACAGTTCCGATTCGAGCAGCTGGTCTGGGAGCGCCGCGCAGTTGATTGCGACAAACGGTCCACCGGCCCGGCGCGACGCGTGGTGGACGAATCGCGCGACGACCTCCTTGCCGGTGCCGGACTCGCCGGTCAGCAGCACCGTGGTGTCCGTCGGTGCGACACGGGCGGCCTGAGCCAGCACGTCCTTCCAGCGGGACGACGTGCCCACGACACGACGGTTGCCGCGCTGCTCCAGCTCCCGCAGGAGGCTGGCCGCCTTGGCTTCCGACATCGCCGCGCGCTCCTTGGCCTCTTCGGCCTCGCGGGCCTTCTCCGACAGCTTCTGGTGAGAGACCGCGAGCGCGAGGTAGCTCGCCGCGCGCCGGGCGAAGTCCAGGTCCTCGTCACCGAAGTGGTCGGCGTCGCGCGACAGGAAGAACAGCGACCCGAAGACGTCGTTGTCCAGCGGCAGCGCCACGCGCAGCACCGACCGTGCGCCGACGGCGCGGAACATCCGGCCACGGATCGACGCAGCGGGAATCTCCGTGTCGACGTCCTGCACGATGTAGGCGCTGCGGTTCATCAACGACTGGTCGGCGTCGTCGAGCATGATGGGCGCCCACCACATCTCGTCGACGTCGGCGCCTGCCAGCGCGTGCAGCCGGAAGCTGCGGGCGTCACCGGCCCAGGCCGTCAGCGCGAGCACGTCGTGCGGCAGTGCCTCCTGGAGGACGGCGGAAATCTCGGCGAACGCTCCGCGGATGTCGAGCACGCCGGCGACGGTCTGGAGCAGGCGTTCAAGGCTGTCGAGGCGATCGCGCCGCAGCGCGTCGGTGGCCCGCAGCGCTTCGTAGAGGACGGCCATCGCGATCAGGTCGCTGAGCTCTTCGATGAGCGCGGTGTGGTGCGCGTCGAAGCGGCCCGGGGCGTCGGCGGTGAACCACAACGCGCCGAGCACGCGCGGACCGTGCCGCAGCGGGCACATCATCACGGAGTGTGCGTTCGGATCGATCGGGTGTCCGGCCTGGCCGGGGCCTGACTGGGCGATCGCGGCGGCGTCGGCCAGTTTGTGGACGGCCGAGTCGACCTCGCCCGTGGCGCGGGCGGTGAGCAGCGTGACAGTGTCGGCGCGGTCGAGCCGGAGGAGGTGCATTCGGTCGAAGGGCACGACCGGACGGAGGTGGCTGGCGAGCGCCGAGACGACATCAGGCAGCGGGTGGGCGTCCGCGACCACGCGGGCGACCGCCGTGATGACCGAGTGGGCGTCAGCAGGAGGCATAGGTGGCGGGCGGCCCCGCAGGCTCAGTGTGACCCGAACCCATACCCCAGGCAAGGCAGGCGCGCCGATGGGACGCGTCTGCTCGCGCCCGCGCGCTCCGCGTCTAGTTCCGGGCGGCGGCCGCGTACGCGACCGGCCGTGCAACGCGGCACGGCTCGACGAGCAGGCGCAGCGCATACTCGCGCGGCGTGCCCGTCGTGCGCGACGGGTGCGAGGCACGGTAGACCGCGGCCAGGACCGGACCTTCGCGCAGCGACGCCGGCACCGGGTCGTCCGCGCGCGGGCCGGTGACCTCCAGCTGCACGTGCACGAGCCGGTACAGCGGAATCCTGGCCGGGGTGAGGCACTCGACGAGCACGTCGTGCTCGCTCGCGTTCTGCGTCATCACCGAGACCGATCGGAGGATGCCGGAGGCGTCGCGCCACGTCATGCGTCCCTGGACGCGGAGCGGACGGCGCTCGCCGACACGGGCCCTCAGAACGGGCGGCTTTGGAGGAACAGTCGATAACCTGGCTCTGCTCACGGGTGCACCTCGCTGCACATCATTACAAGAGCCGGACCGGGTTGCCGCTGAATCTGAGCCATACCAGATCATGTTCGTAACTTACTGTATTAAAAGGCTTTATATGCAATGACGCCCGTGAAGTCGTCGCCGGGACTGGATAGTTGCGGCGCAGTGACGTCCGAAACTGGTAAGCAGGTATCCAGTTACGCAGGTCCGATCTCGAGCCGGCGCAGCTTGAGGTACAGGCCCCGGCGCGTCAGTCCCAGCTGCCGCGCCGACAGCGAGATGTTGCCGGCCGTCGCGGCCAGGGAGGCTTCGATGGCCTGCCGCTCGATCTGATCGACGAGGCTCGCGAGCGTGCGGCCGGCGAGGCTCGTGGCCGCGGACGCGGTGTCGGGAGGTGGCAGCGCGGGCGCCGGCAGGCCCGCGTCGCCACGAGCCTGCACGGCGGAGAGATCCTGCGAGAGATCCACGGGCTCGATGGTGGCACCGGGCGCCGCGAGGGCCACGGCCCGCTGCACCTCGTTGCGGAGCTGCCGCACGTTGCCGGGCCACCAGTACCGGGTGAACAGGTCGAGCGTGGCCTGCGAGAACTGCACGTCCGGCCGGTGCAGGCGCTCGCACGCGTCGCGGAGGAAGAACGTGCTCAGGTGCGGGATCTCATCCCGGCGCTCCCGCAGCGGCGGCACATGGATCCGGAACACACTGAGCCGGTAGAACAGATCCTCGCGGAAGCGCCCTTCGGCGACGCGCTGCTCCAGGTCCGCGTTGGTCGCGGCGAGCACGCGCACCTGCACGTGCTGCGGCCGCGAGTCGCCGACGGGCAGAATCTCTCCCTGTTCGAGGAAGCGCAACAGCTTCGGCTGGACGTCGCCCGGGAGGTCGCCGACTTCGTCGAGAAACAGCGTGCCACCCGCGGCTTCGCGGATGAGGCCCCGCTGGTCGCTGACCGCGCCGGTGAAGGCGCCACGCCTGTGTCCGAAGAGCTGGCTGTCGGCCAGCTCGCGCGTGGCGCTCGTGCAGTTGTACGGCAGGTACGTTTCGCTGGCCCGCGGTGAGCCGTAGTGGATGGCGCGCGCCACGAGGTCCTTGCCCGTGCCGCTTTCGCCGGTGATGAGCACGGTGAGGTCGTGATCCTTGAGCCGCTGGATCTGTTCGACCACGCGCGCCATGGTGGCGCTGGCGCAGATGAAGCCCGGCAGGATCGGTTCAAGGGACGGTCCGCCATCGGCGGGCGGCGCGGCGCGGCGTTCGCGGGCGGCGCAGAGGTCGAAGCCCTGGCGGATGACGGCGGCAAGCAGGCGCAGACGTCGTCGCACCGTTTCGGAGATCGGCTGCGCCGGCCGGACGATCGCACCGCGCTCACCGGCGGCGTCGCGGCCGAGGGTTTCGTGCCACGGCGCGTCGCGACCGGTGGACGTGGTCGCGATGAGCGCGGCCGCGGCGTCCTCGGCGCAGCCGGCGGCGGCGAGCACGGAGACCTGACCGGCGGCGGTGCGCATGTAGATCACGGCCGCGTCAGCGCGCGCCGTCTCCCGGAGCGCGGCGGCCGCTTCGCGTGGCAGCAGGCCGGGAACCTGGGCGGCGTCCACGAGCCGGCGGACCATCGCATCGTCCGCGTCGACCGTCAGGCTCAGGTTCTCGCCGGTGCCTCCGGAGGTCACTGAGGCCGCGGCGGCACGGCTGTCGGCAAGATCGCGGGTGGCACCGAGCGCCTCGAACACGTGCACGGCCGCATCGAGGTGTGTCCGGGCCAGCGAGCGGTCTCCCGAATGCGCGGCCAGCCGGCCGAGCGCGAGATGCCCGAGGCCGGCCTGGTACCGCTCCGCGAGCAGATCGCAGATCTGGATGCTCTGGGAGAGGTCGTGATGGGCCTCCGCCAGACGGTCCTCGCGCTGATGGACGCCGGCGCGGACGCGAAGGAGCTCCGCCCAGAGCCCCGGCGTCGTGTCGGGATTCACGGCCTGTTCACACGCGGCAACATGCGCGTGCGCTTCGGTAGTCAGCCCGAGGGCCACCGCGGCCTCGGCCGCGATCAACCGGGCTTGCACGGCCTCACCCGGCGGCACGCCGGACTCATTCAGCATTGCCGATGCCTGGGCGGCGGCCTCGGCGTGACGGCCGCGCCGCAGGGCGAGCCGTGCGGCGAGCACCTTCAGCGACCACTCGTACCAGCGGCTGGTGCGCGTGCCGGAGTCGCGGAAGGCCTCGCGCGCGTGCGTGAGGCTTCGCTCGGCCTCGTCGTAGGCGCCGGTCAGCAGGTGGACCTGTGCCAGCGTGTCGTGCACGGCGCCGGTCGTCTCGCGGTACTGCACCGAGCTGCGGAGGTCGAGTGCGCGGCGCAGCACCGCTTCCGCGCGGCCGAGGTGGCCGACACGTACGCAGATCTGGCCGAGCGACGCGAGCGCGACGGCGAGACCGTGATTGGACCCGGCCGATTCGTGGAGCCGCACCGCCTGTTCGGCCAGCGCGAGTGCCTCGTCGTGCCGGTGGCGCACCAACGCGACATTGGCCTGGTTGTGCAGGATGGCGCCGAGGACATCCGTCGCGCCGACGGCGGCGGCGAGCCGCTCGGCGTGACGCAGCGCGGCGAGCGCCTCATCGTAGCGGCCGGCCTGACCGAGTTGCACGGCCGAGAGCGAGTGGACGAGCGCGAGATGGCGGCGGTCGCCGGCTGCGTGGAGGGCCGACGATGCCCGGGCCAGGTGCTCCCGCACCGTGGCGTCGTCGCCCATCTTCTCGTAGCAGTGGGCGAGCTCGTAATGGGCGAGGCCGATCGCCCGGGAGTCGTGGGCGGCGTCCGCGTGCCGGAGGGCGCGCTGATGGAGGGCGATGGCGCGCGACGGCTCGCCACGCTCGAAGGCCACCCGCCCATGGAGCCGCCAGAGCCCGGAGAGCGGCAGTGTCCCGGGTGTGTCGCCGAGCGCATCTGGCGCGCGGCCGAGGGCGCGGGAGGCCTTCGGCAGGTCGTCCTGCAGCAGCCAGGCCTCTGCCAGCGCGGTCCTGACCGTCAGGCTGTCGGCGGGGTGGCCGTCAACGACCGGCGCCAGCGGCTCCAGGAGGCGGACGGCTTCAGGGCCTTGTCCCTGTTCAAGCGCACGGAGAGCTCGCTGGAGCACATCGAGCTGCTCGTGGCTCAGCACACCGGGAGTATACCGAGTATCCACCGTGCCCGAGGGGCACGGGATGTCCGGCGGACGCTAAAGCCCGAAGGCGGAAAGCGCCTGTTCGAGGTCGGCCGGCGTCCCACCCGTTTCGAGCAGCACGGCGTGGCGCCCGGCCGTGTTCAGCGCGGCGAGGTCGGCGCGGGCCTGCGCCAGCTGCAGCGTGGCGAACGAGTAGACCTGGCCCGGGATCGCGAGATCGTCTTCGGGCTGCATCGCGACCAGGAGAAACCGGCCGCCGGGCGGTCCGCCCTTGTGCAGCTGCCCGGTGGAGTGCAGGTAGCGCGGGCCGTAGCCGAGGGTCACCGGCGCACTGGTCAGCGCGCCGAGCCGGTCCACCAGGCCCAGCAGCACCGCGTGCGTGGCCGGGTCATCAGGGTCGGCGTACGCAAGGACGGCCACGTAGCTCGTGCCGGGGCCGGTCAACACGTCGCCGACGGGCTGTGCGGCGTCCACGGCGTCGGAGCAGCCGACGCGCCGGCCGCCGTGGGTGGCCTGCCGGGGCGCCTCGGGGAGCACCCGGTCGGCGGTGAAACGGCGGAGCAGGCCCTCGGTCGCGGACTTCGTGCTCTGGACGTCCGGCTGGTCGAACGGGTTCACATCCATCAGCAGGCCGCAGATGGCGGTGGCGAACTCCCACCGGAAGAACTCGCCGCCGATCGCTGACGGGGCACCGAGCGTGATGCGGGCGAGAGGTGTGCCGCTCGCGGCGAGCGCATCGATGACGGCCGTCTCCGCCGGCTCCTGCGTCAGCTCGACGACGATCGCGCCGCGCCCCGGACGCGTGGCCCGCCGCGTCGCTTCCATCACGGGCAGCACGCCGAGCCCAGACTTGCCCGTGCTCTCGGCGACGAGCTGCTCGACCCAGAGACCGAACCGCTCCAGGCGCGGCGACAGGATCAGCGAGATCGCTGGACGGCCCGTCGACGCGCACGCGGCCATGAAGGCGCCCAGCGCGGCACCGGGATTGGCCGCGGGTGTCTCCGCGCGGCAGGCCTCGGCCATCGCACGGCCGCTGGCCAGGAGGTCCGTGACTGGGAGGCCCGCGAGTGCCGGTGGCACCAGGCCGAAGAGCGAAAGCGCGGAGTATCGTCCGCCGATGTCGGGCGGATTCAACCAGATGTCGCGGAACCCGTCTCCGGCGGCGGCCGTAGAGAGGGGTGTGTCAGGGTCGGTGATCGCCACGAACCGGTGCGCCCAGGCGGCGACGCCCGCGGCCTCGACACGCCGGCGCGCCTCGAGCGCCAGCATGGAGGGCTCGATCGTCGACCCCGACTTGCTCGCGACGATGACCAGTGCGCGGCCGATCCCGTCGAAGGCGCGGCGGATGGCGGCGGGAGAGACGGAGTCGAGCATGCGCAACGCCGCCGGTCCCTGGACCGGCGCCAGCACGCGCGCGATGACGTCCGGCGCAAGGCTCGAGCCCCCCATGCCCAGCAGCACCACATGCTCGATGCCGTCGGCCACGGCCGTGGCGCGAGCCGCGGTGATCCGGTCGGCATGGCGCGCGGTCATCGCCGGCGCGTCCAGCCACCCGAGGCGATCCGCGATCGTCGCGCGCGTGCCGGGCGTATCGGGCCAGAGGGAGACGTCGCGCGACCACACGCGGGCGATCGCGGAGGCCGTGGCGAGCCGTGTCAGCGCGGCCTCGCAGGCGTGACGGATGTCGGGTGGCGTGAGGAACTGCAGGTCGGCGGGCATGATCGGAACCGGAGCCTATGATAGTGGCGTGCGCGCCCTTCTCGCGATGAGCTGTGCCCTCGCCGTGTCCGCGTGCGTGCCTTCGGAGGCACCGTCGGGGGCA
>CAYNUO010000012.1:34832-60446 GCA_964400405.1 uncultured Bifidobacteriaceae bacterium
GCCCTCCGGCGGCCGCGCGGAGACCATCGCAACCGCCCCGGGCATACCGGCCGGGCGCACGACCCGTCCGAAGATCGTCGTGCTGGGTGACAGCCTTGCGGCGGGATACGGCCTCGAGAAGGGCGAGTCGTTCCCCGACCGGCTGCAACAGCATCTCGATTCTGCGGGCTATGCCTTCGACGTGGCGAACATTTCTGTGTCGGGCGATACGTCGGCGGGCGGCCTGCGGCGGCTGGACTGGGCCCTCGATGGCGACGTCCGGGTGCTGGTGGTGGAGCTCGGCGGCAACGACGGGCTCCGCGGCCTGCCGGTCGAAGAGCTGAAGGCGAACCTCGCCGCGATCATCGAACGCGGCCGGAAGCGCGGCGCACAGGTGCTGCTCGCCGGCATGGAAGCACCGCCGAACTTCGGCCCGGCGTACACGGCGGCGTTCCGCCGTGTGTACCGTGAGCTCGCCGCCGAATACAAAGTGGCGCTGCTCCCGTTTCTGCTCGAAGGCGTGGCCGGCGACGACTCGCTGAACATCGCCGACGGCATCCATCCGAATCCCAAGGGCGCACGCATCGTCGAGGGCAACGTGTGGCGCGTGCTCGAACCTCTGCTCAAGCGGCCATCCTGATGATTGAACTCCGCGGTGTCTCGAAGTCGGTGATGAGCGGTGACCGGCCCCTGACGATCCTGCATCCGCTGACGATGACGATCCCGAAGGGGCAGTTTCTCGCCATCGTCGGACCGTCAGGCAGCGGCAAGTCCACGCTGCTCGGTCTGCTTGCGGGCCTCGACGCGCCAAGCACCGGGGAGGTGGTCATCGACAACACGTCGATCACCGGCCTCGGCGAGGACGACCTGGCGCGACTGCGCGGCCGGATGATTGGATTCGTCTTCCAGTTCTTCCACCTCGTGCCGTCGCTGACCGCGTTCGAGAACGTGCTCGTGCCGATGGAGCTTGCCGGACACCCGGATCCGGAAGGGCGCGCCCGGACGCTGCTCGACGAGGTCGGGCTGGCGGATCGCGGCCATCACTATCCGTCGCAGCTGTCGGGCGGGGAGCAGCAGCGCGTGGCGATCGCCCGTGCGCTCGCCAACGACCCGGCGGTGATGCTCGCGGATGAACCCACGGGCAACCTGGATTCCGAGACCGGCCGGCACATCATGGACCTCCTGCTGGGCGTTCACCGGACGCGGCGCACGACGCTGGTGCTGGTGACGCACGACGCCGAGCTCGCCGCGCTGGCCGACGCGAGGCTCGTGCTGAAGGACGGCCGGCCGGTGACCGCTACGGAGCTGGCCGGAGCTGCCCGTTAGTGCCCCGTCCCCGAGGGCCGGCGACATATTCCCGGCCCGGCATCCCGCCTCGCTTCGTTGCTCATCGCTCGCTTATGCCCGATAAGCTCGCTCTTCACGCCTTGCGATCCGGGCGCCGGACCAGGAATATCAGTCACCGGCCCTCGGGGACGGGGCACTAGTGGCGACGCCCGGCGTCTCGGTCGGCTTCGTCGCGCGGATGGCGGCGCGCGAGCTGCGCTCCTCGTGGCGACGGCTCGCCTTCTTCTTTCTCTGCATCGCCGTCGGCGTCGCCGCGATCGTGGCCCTCCGTTCGGTCATCCAGAGCGTGCGGACCACGCTGGCCGGGCAGGCGCGCAGCATGCTCGCGGCCGACCTGGTGCTTGGCAGCAACAGTGAGCTGCCGCGGGCGCTCGTCGACCGCGTCAATGCCGAACGGCAGGGCGGTCGCGTGCAGCGGGTGAGCGAGGTCACCGAGCTGCTGACCATGGCGCGGACGGCGGACCCGGCCTCGACCGGCACGCGCATGGTCGAACTGAAGGCGGTCGATGCGCTGTTCCCGCTGTACGGCGCGATGGCGCTGGAAGACGGCCCCTACGAGCATCGGCGGATGGCGAACCGCGGGGCTCTCGTGCGGCAGGAACTGCTGACACAGCTCGGCGTGCGCGTGGGCGACGGCATCGTGCTTGGGGAGGCGACCTTCACGATCCGCGGCGTCGTGACGTTCGAGCCCGGCCGCACCGTCGGCGCATTCAGCGCGGGGCCGCGGGTCTTCATCGACCGCGCGGACCTGCCGGCCACGGGCCTCGTCACGTTCGGCGCGCGTGCCTCGTACGAGTTGTTGCTGCAGGTCCCCGAGCCGGCACTGGATGACTTTGCCGCCGAGCTGCGGACGGCGTTCGTCGAGCAGTTCGTGCGCGTGCGCACGTTCCACCGCACGGACGACCAGATGGAACAGACGTTCACGCGGGCCGAGAACTACCTGAGCCTCGTGGGTCTGGTCATCCTGATCCTGGGCGGGATCGGCGTGTCGAGCGTCACGCAGGTCTTCGTGCGCGAGCGGCTGAAGGCCGTGGCCGTGCTGAAGTGCCTCGGCGCGTCCGGCGCGGACGTGCTGGCGATCTACCTGGCGCAGACCGTCCTGCTGGCGCTGGCCGGCGCGGTGTGCGGCGTGGTGATGGCCGCCGTGGCCATCGCGCTGATGCCGGAAGTCGTGACGGGCATTCCGGGCCTGCCGGACATTCACTACGCCGTGACGGTTCCTGCCGTCGCCCACGGCGTGATCGCGGGGTTGATCGTGTCGATCGCCTTCGCACTCGTGCCGCTGCTCGACGTCCGCGCGGTGAAGCCGGCGCTGCTGCTCCGGGCGGACACCGCCACGACGCAGTCGGTGCGTACGCGCGTCATCGTGATGGGCGCCGTCGGCCTGCTGCTGATGGGTGTCGCGGTCTGGCAGGCGGGGTCGCTGCGCGTGGCGGTGATCCTTGCCGCCGGCCTGGCCGGGCTGGCCATCGCGCTGATGGGCGCCGGGCGGCTGCTCGTGCGCCTCGTCACGCCTCTGACGCGGGCGCGCACGTTCGCCGTGCGCCATGCCGCGCTGCACGTCGTCCGGCCAGGACACCAGACCGACGTGATTCTGCTCGCGGTCGGCCTCGGCGCGTTCTTCATCCTCGGCATCCGCGCCCTGGAAACGAATCTGGTGCGCGACTTCACGGTCCAGATGGGTGACGACGCGCCGGATATCTTCCTGCTCGACGTGCAGCAGGACCAGCGCGCACGCGTGCTGCAGTTGATCGACGACGGCAACGGCGCGTTCCCCGGCGCGCTGATGATGCCGGTCCTCCGGGCCCGCGTGACGGGCGTCCGCGGCGCGGAGGTCCAGCTCGACGGCGTGCAGGACGTACGCGGACGGGGATCGCTGGCCCGCGAGTACACGGTCACGTATCGCGACCACCTGGAAGCCAACGAGGAACTGGTCGAGGGCCGGTGGTGGAGTGTGCCGGTGCCGGGCGAATTGCCGGAGGTGTCGATCGAGCAGGAGGTGCGCGACCGGTACGACATCCACGTCGGTGACGAGATGCGTTTCGACGTGCTGGGCCGGGTCGTCCGCGCGCGCGTGTCCAGCATCCGGCGCGTGGACTTCCGCGAGTTCCGGGCGGGCGGGTTCGTGTTCGTGTTCCGCCCGGACACCTTCGCCGGCGCGCCGCACAGCTACATGGGGACCGCCCGCGGGCCGGTGGATGCCGCCGCGCGGGGCCGGCTGATCGCGTCGGTGGTCCGCGACAGTCCGAACGTGACGATCGTCGACCTCCGGGAGGTGCTGCAGACCTTCCGCGGAATCGCCGGGGCGGTCACGCGTGGCGTCACGGCGGTGGGCGGCCTGGTGCTCGTCAGCGGCCTGCTGATCCTGGTCGGCGCGGTATCGGCGACGAAGTTCCGGCGGGTCTACGAGGTGGCCATCCTGCGGACCCTCGGCGCCGGGTCGGGCGTGATTGGCGCCATGCTGTGCCTCGAGTACGGGATGCTCGGCGCGATTGCGGGCGGGATGGGCGCGGCCGGGTCGATGGCGCTCAGCTGGGCGGTGGCGACCGAGGTACTGGAACTGCCCTGGGACCCGGCGGCCGGGCTGGTGCTGTCGGGCATCCTTTCCGCTACGCTGCTGGTGGCGGTAGTGGGCGTCGTGGCCAGCGCCGACGTGCTCCGGCGTAAGCCGCTCGCGACACTGCGCTCGGAATGACGCGGCCGGAGTGATAAAATTCAGAGTCGATGTCGACGGATGTCTCGTTCTACCGTGATGCGCTGCTGAGGAAGCAGGCGGAACTGCTCGGCGGGTCGGCGGCCAAACCGCTCCAGTGGACGATGGAGAACAACTCCGGGCGCCAGGGTGACATGGCGGACCAGGCGGATGGGACCAACGAGGTGCACATCCAGCTGAAGCTGAAGCAGACGGACGCGAAGATTCTCCAGGCCATCGACGGTGCGCTGCGGCGCCTCGACGACGGCACCTACGGTACCTGCCGCGACTGCGGCGAGGCGATCTCTCCGGCGCGGCTCGCGGCCATTCCGTGGACCCGCTCCTGCATCTCCTGCAAGGAAAAGCAATCCTGATGGCTGCGACTCCCGAGACCCTCCAGACGCTCCTGACCGCGGTGGCCGCTGACCGCCTGGCCATTCTCGGCCGGCACGAAGCGTCGGCCCGCGTCGTGGCGCACTACGACTTCAACAACACCTACCAGTACGTCGTGAACCGCGAGGAGACGCACGTCCGCTGGCTCGTCGACGCGCTGGCGGATGCGGGTGTCCAGATGCCCGCGCCGGCGGCCTCGCTGGGCACGCCGGTCGCGCCGAAGGGCACGAACCCGGCTGCCTTCAAGGACATCCTGACGGAGGATGCGAAGCAGCTGGCGGAGTTCGTCGCACGCTGGACGCCCCGTGTGGCCGGCATGTCGCACGCGCGCCATCGCCGCATGCTGGACGTCGTCCTCGGGGAGTCGCGCGAGCACCAGCGCCTGTTCGAGCAGGCGGCCTCGGGCTTCGAGGACGTCCTGGGCAAGCGGACGGCCGGTTCGCCCCGGGTCGGGGGCGTGCTGCCGAAGCGCTGGCAGGCGTGAACCCCACTCCGGTCGCGGTGGCCCTGGGGAGCAACCTGGGCGACCGCAGCCGGGCCCTGGACACCGCCGTTGCACGGCTCCGGCTCCTGCTGCCGGACCTCCGCGTGTCCACGTACCACGAGACCGAGCCGGTCGACGTGGGACCTCAACCCCTCTTCCTGAATGCCGCGGCCGTGGGCACCAGCACCGGGACGCCGGCGGCGCTGCTCGCGGCGATGCTCGGGATTGAGGCGTCGCTCGGGCGGGAGCGACCGTCGCCCGGTGCGCCGCGCACGCTCGATCTGGATCTGATTCTGTTCGGAGAGATGGTGGTGGAGGAGCCCGGGCTGGTGGTGCCGCACCCGCGCTTCCGCGACCGCGCGTTCGTGCTGGAGCCGCTCGCCGAGATCGCGCCGGACTGGCGCGACCCGGTGAGCGGGCTCACAGTGGCGGAGCTACTGCGCCGCCTCGGGCGCTGAGCCCTTCTTCCAGAGACCCGACCAGCCTTCTTCGAAGAGCGTGTAGATCGCCGGCACGAGCACGAGCGTGACGAGGGTCGAGGCGGTCAGGCCGCCGATGACGACCCGCGCCAGCGGCGCCTGCAGTTCGGCGCCATCACCGATGCCCAGCGCCATCGGCACGAGGCCGAGGCCCGTGGCCAGCGACGTCATCAGGATCGGGCGCAGGCGCGTGCGGCCGGCGAGCGCGACGGCTTCCCGCAGCGGCACATGGTCCCGGCGCCGCAGCGTGTTCGTGTAGTCCACGAGCAGGATCGCGTTGCTGACGACGATGCCCGCGAGCATGATGATGCCGATGTACGCCTGCAGGCTGAAGCTCGTACCCGTGGCCAGCAGCATCACCACCACGCCGAAGGCCGACACCGGAATCGAGAACATGATGATGAACGGGTCGCGCAGCGACTCGTACTGCGAGGCCATCACGGCATAGACCAGCAGAATCGCCAGCACGAGCATCAGCTGGAGCTGGTTGAAGGCCGTGGCCTGCTGCTCGACCTCCGCGCCGAAGCCGACGGAGAAGTCCTGCGGCACGTTGACCTGCGGCAGGCGCTCCTGCACGGCCTTGACGGCGTCGCTCAGCGTGACTTCCGTCTCCGCGTTCACGCGCTGGATGCGCTCCTGGTTCTTCCGGTCGATCGAGACCGGCCCCGTGCCGCGATCGATCGCGAGCAGGTTCTTGGCCGGCACGACCTTGCCGCCCGCGCCCGAGATCAGGACGTCCGCGACGTCCGGCACGCTGCTGCGGTCTTCCTGGCGCAGCCGCACGACGATCGGGTATTCGTTGCCGCGCTCGTGGAAGAAGGCGGCCTGCGTGCCGGCGATGTTCGTGCGGATCGTGTTGGCGACGCCGGTCACGGTCATGCCCAGCAGGGCCGCCTTGGAGCGGTCGATGCTGAGGCTGACCTCAGGCCGGCCGTCGTTCTGGCCGAGGCGGGCATCGGCGATGCCGGGCGTGGTCTGCAGCACCTTGAAGGTGTCCTGCGCGAGTTGGCGCGCGTCCTTCAGATCGTGGCCGCGGATCTCGACCGACAGGCGGCCGTCGCCGCCGCCGCCGAACATCCGGCCCATCTGGAAATTGCCGCCGGCGGGATTGGCCCGGACGATGACGCCCGGAATGCCGGAGAGCTGCCGCCGCAGGTCCATCGCGATCTGCTGGTTGGAGCGCGTGCGCTGATCGCGCGGCACGAGACGGAGGTTGAACTGGCCGCGGTGGGACTGGGTACTTCCGAACGGGCCGCCACCGCCGCCGATCTGCGTGATGATGGTTTCCGCCTCCGGTACGGCCTCCTTGACCATCCCTTCGAGGCGCAGAATCATCGGTTCGGTGCGCTCGAAGCGCGTGCCGATCGGCAGTTCGGCGCTTACGTTCACTTCGCCCTCGTCGGCCTGCGGCACGAGCTCCGAGCCGATGCGGGGCAGCAGGAGGATGGCGACGACGAGCAGGGCGGTGCTCGCCCCGATCACGGTCGGGCGGTGATGGAGCGCCCACTCGATGATGCGGCGGTATTGGTCGTCCATCCCGTTCAGGAACCGCTCGCTGGTCCGGTAGAGCGCGCCGAGCAGGCCCTTGCGACGCTCGCCCTCCTCCGGCAGGTGCAGCACGCGGGAGCAGAGCACGGGAACGATGGTGACGGCCACGAAGAGGGACATGGCGAGCGAGAAGATCACGACGACCGAGAGCTGCTTGAACATCACGCTCGAGATGCCGCTCAGGAAGAGGAGCGGCACGAACACGGCGATGTGCGTGAGCGTCGAGGCCAGGATGGCGGACCAGACTTCCTCGCTCGCGTCGAGTGAGGCCGTCATGCGGTCCTTGCCCATCTCCATGTGGCGGAACGTGTTCTCCAGCACCACGATCGCGGCGTCCACGATCATGCCGATGCCCAGGGCCAGGCCGCCGAAGGTCATCGTGTTCAGCGTGAAGCCGGAGAAGTAGAGCAGCGCGAACGTGCCGATGACCGACACCGGAATCGACGTCGAGACGATCAGCGTCGATCGGATGTCGCGCAGGAACAGGAAGATGATCAGGATGACGAGCACGCCGCCGACGATCGCGTGCTCCTTGACGTTGTTGATCGCGCGCTCGATGAACTTGCTGCTGTCGTCGAGAACGGTGAGCTGGACCCCAGGCACCTCGCGGTTGATCCGCGCGATCTCGGACCGGATGCCGGCCGCGACGGCGACGGTGTTGCCGCCGGACTGTTTCTGAATCTGCAGACGCACACCCGGCGTTCCGTTGATGCGCATGGACTGCCGGCGGTCTTCCGTGGCGTCCACCACGTCCGCGATGTCGCGCAGGTACACCGGAACGGTGCCGTCCTTCGTCAGCACGACGAGGTTGCGGATGTCGTCGAGGCTGGTGAACTGGCCCTGGCTGCGCACGAGATAGGTGGAGTCACCTTCGCTTACTTCGCCGGCCGGGATGTTCTGGTTCTCGGTGCGGAGCAGGTTGATGACGCGGTCGACGGAGAGGTTGAGCGCGGTGATCTTCTCCTTCGAGAGGTTGATGTGGACCTGGCGGCGAAGCCCGCCGCCGACCGTGACGGCCGCGACGCCGTCCACGCGCTCCAGGCGGGGGGAGAGGTCGTGCTCGGCCAGTTCGCGCAGGGCGACCGGGTCGAAGTCGCCCTTCACGCCGATGCCCATGATGGGCATGGCCGTCGAGTCGAACTTGAAGACGGTCGGGGCGTCGGCGTCCTCGGGCATGCGTCCCCGCACCCGGTCGATGCGGTTGCGGACATCGTCCACGGCCTCGTTGATGTCCGTGCCCCAGACGAAGCCGAGGCGGACATTCGAGCGGCCTTCCGACGAGGTCGACTCGAGCGACTCCAGGCCGGCCACCGCGCTGACGGCCTGTTCGATCGGGCGGGTGATGAGTTCCTCGATCTCGAGGGGGCCGACGCCGGTGTAGGTGACCTGCACCGTGACCGACGGCAGATTCGTGTCGGGCATCAGGTCGACCGGCAGCTTGGACAGGGAGATCAGGCCGATCAGCACGATGACGGCCGAGATCATGAACATCGTGACCGGCCGTTCGATCGCTATGCGCGGAATGCTCATGACTACGCTCCTGAATTCCGGCGTTCACCGCCGGGACGTCCCTGGCCCCCTGGGGGCGCGCCGTTTGCGGGGGGCTGCCCGCCTGGCCCGCCCTGCCCGCCGCCCGCCGCGCCCCGCGGTCCGCCGGGCCCGCCGGGACGGCGCTGGCCGCCGGCCCCCCCGAGCAGGATGCGGTCGCCGTCGCGGAGCGCCGCGGCGCCCGTCGTGATGACGCGGTCCTGTTCCGTGACGCCAGAGGCGATCTCGAGGCGGTCGTCGTTCTCGATCCCGACCTCGATCGCCCGGAACGAGGCGATCTGATCATGGGCGACGAATACGCCGCGCTTGCCGTCGAGGTCGACCACGGCATTGCGCGGCACGACCAGTGCGTTGGGGCGGTTCTCGGTCGTCACGTCGATGCGGGCGTACATCCCCGGCTTCAGGCGGTAGCCCGGGTTCGGAATCTCGACCTCGAGCTGTGCGGTGCGGGTCGTGGGGTCGAGTACCGGCGCGACGCGGGCGATGCGGCCCTTGAACGACTCGCCGGGGTAGGCGTCAACGACGACGTTGGCGGTCTGCCCCTCGCGTACGCGGCGGAGATCCTTCTCGACGACGTTGGCGATCAGGCGGACGCGGTCGATGTCCACCACGTCGACGATCGGGGCGTTGGGCGACACGTACGCGCCAGGGTCGGCCGCGCGCCGCGCCACGAAGCCGTTGACGGGCGAGACGATGAGCGTGTTCGCGAGGATCACGCGCAGCTCCTCGAGCCTGGCCCTGTTCTGCATGACCTGCGCGCGCGCGAGGTCGAGCTGGGCCAGCGCGGCCTGGTTGCGCGCCTCGGCGTCGTCCAGCGTCTGGCGGGGCAGCAGCTGTCGTTCGAAGAGGCTCCTGGAGCGGTCGAGATTCGTCTGCGCGAACTTGAGGTCGGCCTCGCGCTGCCGCACGGTCGCGTTGCCCACTTCGAAGGAGGCTTCGGCCTGCTTGACCTGCTCAAGGAACTCGCGATCCTCGATCTTGCCGATGCGCGCGCCGCGCGCGACGCGGTCGCCGAGGCGGACGAACACGGCATCGAGGCGGCCGGCGGTCTTCGGGACGACGGCCACGGTGGCGTCGCCGACCAGATTGCCCACGACCGTGAGCTGTTCGGCGATGGCGCCGCGGCTGGGGGAGATCAGCTCGACGGTCATCGGCTGCCGGCCGAAGTTGCGCGGGCCGCCCGGTGCGCCACCGGGGCCGCCGGCACCACCGGGCCGGTTCTGCTGGGCGCCGCCCTGCTGTGGCGTGGACGACGTTCCGCCCAGCCCCAGGCGTTCACAGGCCGTCGTGGCGGACAGAAGAAAGAGGGCGAGCGCGAACGTCCCGGTGCGTGTCATCAAAACGGATATCCCTAGTTGCCGCCGAAGCCGGCGCCCGCAGCGCGAACGGTGGTGGTGGCGTTGCCGCCGCCGATGGTGGTCAGGCCGCCGGCGGTGCGTCCGGCGGCGGGCGCTTCCTGCGCCCGCTGGAAGTCGACGAGGGCCTTGCGATAGTCGAGCAGCGCACGCAGTTCCGTGTTCTGCGCGTCGGCGAGGTCCCGCTGGGCCTGCACGACGAAGAAGTTCGTCGACATGCCGACCTCGAACTTGCTCGTCTCGGCGTCGAGCCGCTTCTCGGCGAGACCCCGTGATGCCATGGCGGCCTGGTAGCGCGTCAGGCTGCTGTCCGCCATCAGCGCGGCGTTGGTGACCTCGGTCGCAACCTGGAGCTCCAGCTGGCGCTGCTGCGCCGTCGTCTGCTGCTTCTGCACGCGGGCGCGTGCGAGGTTGGCGTCGGCGACCGACCCGCCCAGCGGATAGCTGAAGCTGACCGACAGGTTCCACTGCGGCGCGGTAAACCGGCCGAGGGTACCCAGCGCGTCGCCGTAGCCGCTCGGAATGATCTGCTGCACCGTGCCGCCGAGGCCCTGGCGGATGAACTGCGGACCGCCGATGCCGCTCGCGCCGTAGCTGGCGGTCAGGTCGAGTGCCGGCAGGCGCTGGTCGGACAGGCCCCTGATCGCGATGTCGTTGGACTGCATCTGCTGGCGCGCCTGCTGAAGGTCCGTCCGGTTTTCCAGCGCCCGTTTGACTGCGGCCTGCACGTCGAGGGGTTCGGCGGAGAAGGACGGCCGGTCAGTCGGGTTCAGTGAGGCGGTCCAGAGCGGATCGTCCGTGCCGCTGACGAGCAGCCGCTTCAGCGCCAGTTCGGCGGTGCGCGACGTGGCCTCGGCCTGTACCAGCGTCTGCCGCCGGAGCGCCTCCTCCGACTGCGCCTGCACGATGTCGATGGGTGCCAGCGTGCCGACTTCCACCCGGGAGGTGTTGTCCTCGACCAGCTTGGACGCCAGGGCGAGCGACCGCTTGGCGGCGTCCACGGCCTGGATGGCGTAGACGAGGTCCCAGTAGGCGTTCCGCACGTTGGCCAGCGTCGTCACGACCAGTCCGCGCACGGCCAGCTCGGACATGTCCTGGTTGATCCGCGTCACGAGCAGCTGCTGCCGGGTCGTGTCGATCCGGAGGCCGCGGAGCAGCGGCTGCACCATGACCGCGTTGAAGGCGGAGTTGATGGTCGGGTTGCGCAGCGCGAACTGGTCGCTCTGCGTCAGGCGGTTATTGTTGAACGTCACCGCGAAGCTGCCGCCGCCGAACCGCAGGTTCTGCGCGATGCCCGTATTGCCGGTGAGCGTGCCCGTTTCGAGCACCGCGGCGCCGGCCGTCTGGCTGCGGCTGAAGGTCGTGGCGTTGCGGAGACCCGACGTGCTCGTCAGCGTCGGACGATAGCTGGCTTTCAGTGACGCGATCGAGAAGTCGAAGGTCTGCGGGTTCAGCCGCTCGACGGCGATGTCGAGGTTCCGCTCGAGCGCACGCTCGGTGGCGGCATCGAGCGTCAGGTTGACGGTCGCCGCGGCTGGCTGTGCCGGCGCAGCCGGCGCCTGCAGCGCAGGGACCCGCTCCGCGGCGAACCGCGCGGCGGCGTCGCGCGCCAGCGCGGCGACGCGGTCGGCGTCCTGCGCGGACGACGCCGTGGGAGTCAGCAGGGTGCACCCTGCGAGCAGGCAGGGTACGAGCACGTGAGTACGGATGTCGGTCATGGTCAGTGAGTGGAACGCTTGCCGGGCTTGCGGGCGCCGCGGCCGCGCTCGTGATGCAGGGCATCCAGGCCCGTGCGCTGATCGGGGGAGAGCACGCGCCGCATCTGGAGCAGCATCAGCGTGCGTGACTTGTTCAGTTCGCCGCGGGCGGCTTCCACCAGTTCGATCTGGCGGACGACGGGCGCATCCTCGCTGGAGCGCTCGATGAGCGCCGTCAGCTCCTGCTCCGCGTTCTCGAGCCGCTCGATCCCGGCATGCAGCGACGGTCGCGCCTGCTCGAAGATGTCGTTGATCCGCCGGCTCTGATCGGCGGACAGCGCCAGGCGCTTCTGCACGGTTTCATCCTTCCACCACTTGAACCCCTGTGCATAGGCCGGAGCCGTTGCCATGAGACAAGCCGCGACAAGAATCGCCGGGCGGAGGCGCGTGTTGAGCAGGGCGTGCATGCCTCTGGATACGCCAGCCTGACCGGGGCCGTTTACCGCCAAACCGGGGGGCTCAGGCCGGCTGTCCGGACGCCAGCGAGGCGAGCCGGTGAATCGTCCGTTCGACCACGCTGTCCGGGGTCGAGGCCCCCGACGTCAGGCCGATGGTGACCGGGCCGTCTTCGGGCAGCCAGTCCGTCGCGACACGCTCTGCCGGCTGTCCGACGGGCTTGTGCCGCAGTGCCGACGGTGACTCCAGACACGACGGGTCGGCCACGTGATAGGTGGGGACGTGGGTCGAGGACATCCGGGCAAGATTGCAGGTGTTGCTGCTGTTGTAGCCCCCGATGACGATCATCAGATCGAGCGCGCGCGTCGCGAGCAGGTGCTCGACGGCGTCCTGGCGATCCTGGGTCGCGCTGCAGATCGTGTCGAAGGAGCGGAAGCGGAAGGCCGTCTCGGAGGTCCCGTACCGGGCCTCGATCGCGTCGCGGAACATCGCCCCGATGGCGAGTGACTCCGTGCTGAGCATCGTGGTCTGGTTCGCGCAGCCGATGTGCTGCAGGTCGCGGTCCGGATCGAAGCCCGGCGACGTGGCCGCCGCGAACCGCTCGAGGAACGCCGTCCGGTCTCCGCCGTCGCGGATGTAGTCGCAGGCGACCCTGGCCTCGTCCTCGTTCAGCACGATGAGGTAGTGGCCGACGCCGGCGTTCAGCGCCTGGGAGGCCGTGGCCTGCGTTTCCTCGTGCCAGTGCTTGCCGTGGATGACGGAGGTAAATCCCTCCTCGGCGTAGCGGCGGACGTTCTTCCAGACGTTGAGGACGCTGCCACAGGTCGTGTCGACCAGCGTGCAGCCGCGCCGGTCCAGCTGCTGCAGCGTTTCGAGCGTGACGCCGAAGGCGGGCAGGATGACGACCTGCGCGGGCGTGAGCTGGTCGATGGATTCACCGTCGTCGCTGAGGAACCGGATGCCCTGACGCCGCAGCTCCTCGTTCACGTGAGGGTTGTGGATGATCTCGCCGGTCAGGAAGACGTCACGGTCCGGAAAGCGGTGGCGCGTCTGGTACGCGTAGTCCACGGCCCGGTCGACGCCGTAACAGAACCCGAACTCACGCGCCATGTGGATGACGAGCCGGCCCGAGCGGTACTCGTAGTCCTGCTCCTTGATCGTCTTGACCAGCTGGCTGTGGTAACTGCCGATGAGAAGCGGCTGGACCTCGTGCTTGAGGTCCAGTCCCTTTCGGAAGATCTGGGTCGTCACCGGGCCCACTACCACGCCGGATCGTTCAGCTCGGCCAGCGGTGTCAGCTCATGCAGCGACCGCACGTCGGCGACCGGGCCGAGGCTGGCGGACTCGATCGCGTTGAGGAGGTCGTCATCGGCTGGGACGTAGACCGCCGGCCGGAGTGCCTGCTGGACGGTGGCCTGGGTCGCGGGCGCCGAGGTGGTCATGGGCCGGACCGGCCCTCCGCCGTGTGTCCAGCGTCCGAGCGCCAGTCCGACGATGAGACCGGCTGCCGCGGCGGCCATCCATCGCGGCCGTGCGCGCAGCGACGGTGCGGCCGGGGCCACCGTGCCGGGGAAGGGCACGACGCGGGCCGTCCGGTGTTCGTCCACCGCGGCCAGGACCCGCTCCCGTGACGCCGCGATGCGTGCAGGCGGGAACGCCTTCTCGAAGGCGGCTTCGTCGGTGGTCACCACGGTCCGTGCAAAGGTTTCGAGCGCGGCGAGGCGCGCCTGGCACGCCTCACAGGAGGCGAGGTGCGCGTCGTCGTGCGCACCGGTGTGCGGCGCGTCGAGGAAGTCGTGAAGGCGGAGATCGCTCAGGTGACGGCTCATCGTGTCAGCGCTCCAGAAGTCCGCGGAGACGGCGAAGGGCGCGGAAGAGGTGTACGCGGACGGTGGCTTCGGTCAGGCCCAGCGCATCGCTGACGTCGGCCGGGGAGTGCCCGCTCAGATAGCGCAGCACGAACACCTGACGCTGACGGGGCGGGAGTTCCGAGAGAGCCGCGCTGAGCGCGCTCGCGCTTGCCTTCGACAGCACGCGGGCCTCGGGCGACGGCGAGTTCGAGACGGGCTCCAGGCGGGTCGCGTCCTCGGACAACGGCAGCACCCAGCGCAGCCGGCGGCCCCGGGCCTTCTGCCGGTCCAGGCAGCCGTTGATGAGGATCCGGGTGAACCAGACCTCGAATGGCCGAGTTTCGGAATAGGAGGTCATGTGCAGAAACACTTTCAGGAACGCGTCCTGGACCGCTTCCTCAGTCTCGCCGGCGTCACGCAGGTAGCTGTAGGCAATCCGCAAGGCCCTCCGGTGGAGCACATCCACCAGCGTCGCGAAGCGATCCCGTGCTTCGTCCCGATGACCGGACACCAGCAGACGCTTGATCCCGCTCGCAATCTGCGAGGCCTCGCTCAGCGGCGCGAGGTCCTGCGCAACGGCGACGGCGGGCAGCGGTACGGGTGAACGGGAACGTGTCGGCATGTAATACCGGCGGACCGGCGGAAGCGTTTACTTGCATCAACTATAGCCGCAAAGCCTACTGTTAACTTGTGTTACGCTGACCATCTCCCCGGGGCACCAAACCCCCATTTGCAGCAGAAAGGTCACAGCGGCACATGAGCGAGCAGGCAGGTAAGAACCTCCAGGCCATCGGCTTCCCCCAGACCGGCACACAGCTTTGGAACCTCAGTGAGCCGGCGTTGTATGAGGAGGCCGTTCGACGGTCCGAGGGCGTTCTGACTGCCGACGGAACGTTCGCCTGCCGCACGGGCACTCACACGGGACGTTCAGCGAACGACAAGTTCTTCGTCAAAGAGCCCTCGAGCGAGCAGCACATCCATTGGGGGACGACCAACCGGCCCATCGACGAGGCGCACTTCAACGCGCTCCACCAGGACATGGCGGCCTTCGCGAAGAGCAAGGACGTCTTCGTGCTCGACGCCTGGGCCGGCGCGGACCACGGGTACCGGATGCCCGTCCGGGTCGTGACCGAGTTCGCGTGGCACAACCTGTTCGCGCGGAACATGTTCATCCCCGAGAACGACCAGGCGGCGCGCGATGCGCACAAGCCGGAGTTCACGGTCGTCGACCTCCCGAACTTCAAGGCCGACCCCGCGAAGCACGGCACGCGTTCCGAGACGTTCATCATCGTGCACATGGGCAGGCGCCTGGTGCTGATCGGCGGCACGAACTACGCGGGTGAAATCAAGAAGTCCGTCTTCACCATCCTGAACTACACCCTGCCGCTCAAGGGCGTGCTCTCGATGCACTGCTCGGCGAACATCGGCGCGAAGGGTGACACGGCTCTCTTCTTCGGCCTCTCCGGCACCGGCAAGACGACGCTCTCGAGCGACCCGGCGCGGCAGCTCATCGGCGACGACGAGCACGGGTGGAGCGATACCGGCACCTTCAACTTCGAAGGCGGCTGCTACGCGAAGGTCATCAAGCTGTCGAAGGAAGCCGAGCCCCAGATCTACGCGGCGTCGCGCCGCTTCGGGACGATTCTCGAGAACGTCGTCGTCGACCCCGTGACGCGCGCCATCAACTTCGACGACGGCTCGCTGACGGAGAACACGCGCAGCTCGTATCCGCTCCGCTTCATCGACAACGCCGTGGCAGCGGGGAAGGGCGGGCATCCCGCCAACGTCGTGATGCTGTGCGCGGACGCCTACGGCGTGCTGCCGCCCATCGCCCGGCTGTCCCCGGACGCGGCCGCCTATCACTTCCTGTCCGGCTACACGGCCCGCGTGGCGGGGACCGAGAAGGGCGTAACCGAGCCGAAGGCGACCTTCAGCACGTGCTTCGGCGCCCCGTTCCTGCCGCTGGCTCCGGGTGTCTACGCCAAGATGCTCACGGAGAAGATCGCGAAGCACAACGCCCGCGTGTGGCTGGTCAACACGGGGTGGACCGGCGGCCCGTACGGCGTCGGCAGCCGCATGAAGATCGCCTACACGCGCGCGATGATCAACGCGGCGCTGAACGGCGAGCTGGACGGCGTCGAATATCGCCGCCATCCGCAGCTGAACGTCGACGTGCCGACCTCGTGCCCGGGTGTGCCGGCCACGGTGCTCGACCCCCGCTCGACCTGGCCCGATCCCGCGGCGTACGACGCGCAGGTCGCGAAGCTCGCGGGCATGTTCGTCGAGAACTTCAAGACCTTCGAGGCGGGTGTCACGGCCGCCGTCAAGGATGCCGGTCCGCGGGCCTAGGCCCCGCGGATCTCAGGTCACGGCACGGTGCAGTACGAAGCTGTCATCGGGCTTGAGGTCCACGCCCATCTGCTGACCCGTACGAAGATCTTCTGCGGGTGCTCGACCGCGTTCGGCGCGCCGCCCAACGCGCAGGTGTGTCCGGTCTGTCTCGGCCTCCCCGGGGCGCTGCCGGTCCTCAACCGGCAGGCCGTCGACTACGCGATCAAGGCCGCGCTGGCGCTCGGTTGCGAGGTCCAGCGGGAGTCGATCTTCGCCCGGAAGAACTACTTCTATCCGGACCTCCCGAAGGGCTATCAGATCTCCCAGTACGAACGGCCCCTCGCGTTGAACGGTGCGATCGACCTGACCGTCGATGGCGAGGCGTGCCACGTCGGCATCACCCGCGTGCACATGGAAGAGGACGCGGGGAAGTCGCTGCACGAGGGCTTTCTCGACTCCACACGCCGGAGCTACATCGACCTCAACCGGAGCGGCGTGCCGCTCATCGAGATCGTCAGCGAGCCCGACATGCGGACGGCGGCGCAGGCGGCCGAGTACTTCAGCCGGCTGAAGGCGCTGCTGGTGTGGATCGGCGTCAACGACGGGAACATGGAGGAAGGCTCGCTCCGCTGCGACGCCAACGTCTCCGTGCGGCCGGTGGGGCAGACGACGCTCGGCACGAAGGCCGAGGTGAAGAACGTCAATTCCTTCCGGTATCTCGAGAAGGCGATCGAGTACGAGATCGCCCGGCAGATCGAGCTTGTGTCGCACGGCGGGTCCGTGACGCAGGAGACCCGCCTCTTCGATTCATCCACCGGCAAGACGCAGTCGATGCGCAGCAAGGAACAGGCGCATGACTACCGGTATTTCCCGGAGCCGGACCTGCCGCCGCTGGTTGTCGACGCCGGCCGCCTGGAGGCGGTGCGGCGCACGATGCCGGAGTTGCCGGAAGCCCGCCGTCAGCGCTTCGTTGCCGAATACGGCGTTCCCGCCTACGATGCCGGCGTGCTGACGCAATCTGCCGAGACGGCGGCGTATTTCGAGGCGGCGGTGGCGGCCTGCGGCAACGCCAAGGCGGCGAGCAACTGGATCATGGGCGACGTCCTGCGCCGGGTGAAGGAACACGAGCTCGCGATCGCCGCGTTCCCGATCAACCCGGTCATGCTCGGCGGCCTCGTCAAGCTGGTCGACAAGGGCACGATCAGCAGCGCGATGGCGAAAGACGTCTTCGCGAAGATGTTCGACTCGGGCCGGTCGGCGGACGAGATCGTGGCCGCGGAGGGGCTGGCCCAGATCGGCGACACGGGCGCGATTGAAGCCATCGTGCGCGAGGTCCTTGCCGCGAACGCCGACGCCGTGGCGCAGTACCGCGCCGGCAAGCAGCAGACGTTCGGCTTCCTGGTCGGCCAGGTCATGAAGGCGAGCAAGGGCAAGGTGAATCCGCAGCTGGCCAACCAGGTCTTGAAGGACGCGCTCGCGCAGCAGGAGCCGGTGTAGATGAGCGGCCGTCCCATCATCGACATCAGCGGCCTGTCGAAGCTGTACGCGCGGGGCCTGCCCGCGCTGCGCGACATGACGCTGGCCGTCGAGCGGGGTGAGTTCATCTTCATCACGGGGCCGAGCGGGGCGGGGAAGTCGACGCTGCTGCGCCTGCTGCTGCTCCAGGAGCGCCCGTCGAATGGCCGGATCGTCGTCAACGGCTACGACCTCTCGACGCTCTCGAAGGCGCAGATCCAGGAGTACCGGCGCGGCATCGGCTTCGTGTTCCAGGACTTCCGGCTCATTCCCGCCAAGACGGTCCTCGAGAACGTCTGCTTCGTGGCTGAAGTGCTCGGCATGACGGAGTCCCAGCAGAAGCGCCGGGCGTTCCAGGTGCTCAAGTCGGTCGGCCTGCAGCACCGGATGAACGCGTACCCGTCGGAACTCTCGGGCGGCGAACAGCAGCGCGTGGCCATCGCCCGGGCGCTGACCTCGGACCCGAGCCTGCTGCTCGCCGACGAGCCGACGGGCAACCTCGACCCCGACCTCGCGCTCGAGATCATGAATCTGTTCCGCGAGATCAACGCCGGCGGCACGACCGTGATCGTCGCGACCCATGACCGCGAGCTGATCCGGCTCGTCGGCTGCCGGACGCTGCTCCTCGATCAGGGCACCATCGTGGAGGTGGCATGAACGCCCTCCGCTTCTCGTTCCGGGAAGGCCTGTCGAGCCTCTGGCGCCGCCGGACGTCGAGCCTGCTGGCGATGACCGCTATCGCGCTGGCGGCGCTGGTCCTCGCGTCACTGCTGCTCATCACCTCCAACCTCGAGCGCGTGCTCAGCGGGTGGTCGACGGCGGCGGAGTTCTCCGTGTACCTGACGGACACGGCGAGTTCCGATCAGCGCGGCGCCGTGGAGGCGGCCGTGGACGCGTCGGGAATCGCCGAGCACCGCGAGTACGTGTCGAAGGTGGATGCGCTCGCGCGCTTCAAGCGCGACTACGCCGAACTGGAGGCGCTGGCGGCGGCGCTGCAGTCGAATCCGTTTCCGGCGTCGGTCGAGGTCCAGGTCAAGGTCGAACGGCAGGGCAGCGCGGAGGTCGAGACGCTGGTCGCGGCGCTGACCCGGCTGCCGGGTGTGGCCGACGTGCGCTACGACCGCGAGTGGATCCGGCGCGTGACCGGGGGACTCGCCATGGTCCGGCGCCTGGGCCTGCTGATCGGCCTGATCATGACGGCGGCTGCGGCGCTGACGGTGGCTGCGGTGATCCGGCTCGCGTTCGACGCCCGCCGCGAGGAGATCCGGCTCATGTACCTCGTCGGCGCGCCGTACCGCTTCATCAGGGGACCCTTTGTCGTTGAAGGGCTGGTGCTGGGCGGCCTCGGGGCCGCCGTGGCGGTGCTCGCGTTGTGGATGGGCTACCGGGCCGCATTCGCCTGGTGGACGCCGACGCTCTCGTCGCTCGGCGCGCTGGACGCGCTCCGGTTCCTGCCGGCGCAGATGGCGACCCTCGTCGTGCTCGGCGGGGCCGTGGTGGGATCCGCCTGCGGATTCGCCGTCTCCAGGCGCACGACCTGACGCATGTCCGGTGTAATGCGTTTGACACCGGGTTCGCAGGGTCGGTAAAATCCTTTTACTGTCTTACATGCCCGCGTCGAGGATCCGTCTCTCGCGCTTCGTGTCAGAGCCTTCAAGGAGTGCCGCTCCGGCGCTGCTTTCCCTTTCTGATTTCTACCGCGAGGAAGTCGTCCGCTGTCAGCGCTGTCTCGAAGACCAGCGGGAGCTCTACTCGGCACAGACCATTCAGGACGTGGAGCGGGCGCTCTCGAAAGTCATGGCCAGTCTTGACCGGCTCTGTTGTTCGCCGGACGCCGGCGAGGTCGTCGGACAGCTTCTCCGCCAGTTCGACGTCGCCGCCGGGCTCGTGAATTGGTCAGACCCCTCGCAAGTTCATTAGTTCTTCCGTTCCGGCCCCGCCGGTCCCGCACGTTTCCCCGACACAATTTCTTTCGCGCGCCGCATGGGCGTGCCCCCGTATTGTTCTTGCCGTAATGCCCACATCTGAAGATCTGCTTACCCGCCTGCGCGAATCCGGCATCCTGCCTGCGACCGCCCGCGATGTCCTGCGGCGGCTGAAGGTACCGCGCGACCAGCGCGCCGCGCTCAAACGCCAGCTCCGCAGCCTCGTGAAGGCCGGAGACCTCGTCGAACTGCGGGGGCAGCGTCTCGCCCTTCCGGGCGGGGACGACGCGTCCGCCGGCCGGTTCACCCGGCATCCCTCCGGCTACGGCTTCGTGACGCCCGACGCGGCTGACGGCCGCGATGACGACATCTTCATCCCGCCGCACGCCGTCGGTGAGGCGATGCACGGTGACCGCGTGCTCGTCGTGCCCGAGCGCCATACCGACCGGGGGATCGAGGGCCGGATCGTGCGTGTGCTGGCCCACGGGCAGCACGCAGTGGTCGGCCGGTTCGAACGCGACGGCCGTGGCCGCGGCTACATCGTCCCGTTCGATCCGCGTCTGAGCGATCCGGTAGCCATCACGCCGGAGCGTACGCGCGAGGCCGAGCCCGGCGACATGGTGGTCGTCGCGATCACGCACTGGCCCACGCCGCTGGCCGGTGCCACCGGCGAGGTGACCCGCGTCCTCGGTCCGGTCGAGGCGCCGGGTGTCGATACCGAGGTGATCATCCACAAGTTCGAGATTCCCGACGAGCACGGCGCGGAAGCGGTCGCCGAGGCGATCGCGCTCGGGCAGACGGTGAAGGAGGCGGACATCGCCGGCCGGACGGACTTCCGTGCCTGGCCGACCGTCACGATCGACGGCGAGCACGCCCGCGACTTCGACGACGCCATCACGCTCGAGCGGTTGCCGAACGGTCACTACTGGCTGGGCGTCCACATCGCCGACGTCGCCCACTACGTGGCGGAAGGGAGCGCGCTCGACGAGGAGGCCTACGAACGGGGCACGTCCGTGTACTTTCCGGAGCGGGCCGTGCACATGTTCCCGTCCGAGCTGGCGACGGGGCTCTGCAGCCTGCGGCCCCAGGTCGACCGTCTGGTGCAGACGTGTCTCATGGAGGTCGATCGCGCCGGCCAGGTGCTGCGCTACGAGTTGCACGACGGCGTGATCCACAGCAACGAGCGGATGACCTACACGGCCGTGAACGCCATCGTGACGGACCGCGATCCCGAGCAGATGGCCCGGTACGCCGCGCTCGTGCCGCTGTTCGACCTGATGCACGAGCTGTTCACGGTCCTGAACCAGCGCCGCCACCGCCGTGGTGCGATTGACTTCGACCTCCCTGAACCCGAGGTCGTACTGGACATCGACGGACAGATCGAAGCCATCATCGCCAGCGAGCGGAACGTGGCGCATCGGCTGATCGAGGAGTTCATGCTGCTGGCGAACGAGACGGTGGCCGCGCATCTGGAAGCGAAGGAGACGCCGGCGCTCTACCGCGTGCATGAACCGCCGGACGCCAAGAAGGTCCTGGACTTCCAGGAGTTCATCTCAACGCTGGGCTATGGTCTCGAGGCGTCTGGCGAGGAGATCCGCCCGCGTCACTTCCAGAAGCTGGTACAGCGCATTCACGGGACTCCCGAAGAGCGGCCGATCGCCGCGCTGATGCTGCGGACGATGCAGAAGGCCCGCTATGACGCCGTCCCGCTGGGCCACTTCGGCCTGGCGACGGCGCACTACACCCACTTCACGTCCCCGATCCGCCGCTATCCGGACCTGGTGGTGCACCGGATGGTGCGCGCCGGACGCGAGGGACTCCCGGAGGAGCGCCGCCAGGAGTTGCAGGAGGAGTTGCCGGAAGCCGCCAGGCATCTGTCGAGCCGCGAACGGCGCGCCGACGAGGCGGAACGGGAACTGCTGCAGTGGAAGAAGGTCCGTTTCATGGCGGACAAGGTCGGCGAGACCTTCACGGGCTACATCACCGGTGTTGCGCCGTTCGGCCTGTTTGTCGAGCTGGTGGAGCACTACGTCGAGGGCCGCGTGCACGTGTCGACGCTTGCCGACGACTACTACCGCTTCGTCGAAGATCACCACGTACTGCGGGGTGAGCGCCATGGGCGGATCTTCAGACTCGGCGACGAAGTCGAGGTGCAGGTGATCCGGGTCGACCAGGAGCGCCGCCAGATCGACCTGGGCGTCAGCGACGTGCTGGATGCGGTGCGGAAAGCGTCAGGCCCCCGCCGTGGGCGCAGCGGGAAGGGCACGAAGCAGGAACGGCGGAAGGCGCAGCGCCCGGGAAAGCATGAACGGAAGGCCGCGCGCGCTGCAGGCGGCCCTCCGCGGAAGAAAGGGCGGCGCTAGGCGTCGGACGACTTGTTGTCCGCGTCCTTCGAGGCGTCCTTGAAGTTCCGGATGCCCTTCCCGATGCCGCGCCCCAGCTCCGGGAGCCGGTTGGCGCCGAAGATGACGATCACGATCACCAGAATGATGACGAGTTCCGGGATGCCGAGACGGGTCATGACAACCTTCCTCTACAGTCCGGCCCTCGCGTGGGCCGGGTACGTCGACGGACACACCCGTCAGACGCTGGTGAATTGTACCACCCGCGCGGCAGGAGCACTCGCGCCACGACCGTGTCCGGACACCGGAAGCGACCGAACCGCATTCCGTCCATGCCCGGGCCGGATTCTGGAGCGAGAATAAGGGCGTGACGGAGCGGGAACTGCACACGATGGCGGTGTTTCAGGATGCCGCTCGGGCCGAGGCCGGCCTCCGGGCCCTCGTGACGACCGGATTTCCGGTGGAGTCGCTGAGCGCGGTGGCTGTCGCCACGGAAGCGACCGGCGCGCTGGTGGCGCGCGTGTTCGGGTCGGATGCGCTCACCCTCGAGGTGCGCGGGCTTGGCACGGTCCACGCCCGCGGCGGCGTCGTCGAACGGCTGCAGGGCGCGGATGACGCGTTCACGGCCCGCGGGCTGGCGGCCACGGCATCCCGCCTTGGCTTCCAGACGCACGATGGCCGCATCTTCGAGCAGTTGACGGGACGTGGCGGGGTGCTGGTGGCCGTGACCACCGCCGCCCGAGCGTCGGATGCGCTCGCGGTGCTGCACGCCTACGGCGGTGGCAACGCGGCGATCGGCGCCTGGGCAGGCCGGCTCTAACGCCCGCCTCGAATTGCGGGAGCCCGGTGCCTCTGCGAGAATGAGCCAGCCGAGCCATCCATGACACCGCCACTCGACGAAGACGCTACGGCGCATCCCGGGTACGTCGCGGTCCATCTGTCTGCGCGCGGCGGCGGCCCGTTCCTGGAGTATCAGAAGCCGAAGCGGATGAGCGGCGCGCTGCTCGGCTCCGTGGTCGCGCACGTGCTCGGCATCGTCGGCCTGCTGCTGCTCTCGCGCATCTCGCCCGAGTTCTCCGCGGACGGCACGTTGCCGGAACGCGCACCGAAGGGACTCGTCTGGCTGGCGCAGCCGGGCCCTGGAGGCGGCGGCGGTGGCGGCGGGAATCAGACCAAGGAACCGCCCCGGAAGATGGAGCTGCCGGGCCGGGATCAGATTTCGGTCCCGGTGCTGAAGCCCGAGACTCCGACACCGGTCGAGACGCCGAAGCCTGCGGACGTGGTGCCCGAGCCGGAGATCACCATCCCCGCCAAGTCGATGGCGGCAGGCGTGACGACCGCCGTCGGGGCGATCGACTCGACGAGCGCGAGCAATGCCGCCTCGCAGGGGAGCGGCAGCGGCGGCGGCGCCGGAACCGGTACGGGCAGCGGCAGCGGGTCTGGACAGGGGAGCGGCCTCGGCGCCGGCTTTGGTGGGGGCACCGGCGGCGGCGCGTACCAGCCGGGCAACGGCGTGTCCCCGCCGAAGGTGCTGAAGATCGTGCAGCCGCAGTACACGGCGGATGCCATGCGCGCCAAGGTCCAGGGCCTCGTCGTGCTCGAGTGCATCGTGATGCCGGACGGCACCATCAGCGAGGCGCGCGTGAAGCGCTCGCTGCCATTCGGGCTCGACGAGGAAGCCATCAAGGCCGCCCGGCAGTGGCGGTTCTCGCCGGGGCTCCGGCAGGGCGAGCCGGTGCCCGTCATCGTCGCGATCGAGCTTTCGTTCTCGCTCCGCTAGTCCGTATCCAGCGCCCACGCGTCCTGAATGGCGAGAGCGAGTCTCGCAGCGCCGTCCGCATTGGGATGACTGTCGTCGGGCACGCTGAACGCGTCGGGATCGGCGCGCACGTCATCGAGGTGCGGGGAGGAGGCAAGCGACGCGAAGCGGATGCCCCGGGCGTCGAAGAAACCGTCCCGCACCGCGCCGTCCAGGATCGGATCCAGATCATCCGGCGCGGGAGGGGCCGGCCAGCCGAGGTTGAAGACCTGGACGTCAGCCCCGCACGCCGAGGCGTGTCGACCGAGTGCTGCGAGGAGCGCCCGTGTCAGGCGGGCCGCGTACTCGCTGGTGTTCGGCGCCGGAGCCCGTGCGCGGTCATCCAACGGGTTGCCGCCCGACAGCGGGAGCTGGCCGCTGACGTAGGTGCGCCTCGCCAGACTGACAAGGTGGACGTGCTCCAGAAGCCAGTCATACGCAGGTAGCTCCTCGACCCGGGACCTCCACGACGGCGCGTGCGGCGGCGCCGTCCGCACGAGGTGTCCGCGAGTGTCGAGCCGATAGAGCGGGCTGACAAGCGAGCGGGTGACATCGGCACCGTTCATCAACAGCACAATGTGCGCGGGAGCGATGTCGCGACACAGAAACTCAACGAAGGCCGTCGCGTCTGCCAGACCCCAGCCGCCGACACCGGCGTTGATGAACTCGTGGTCGGGGCGGGCCGCCTGCAGGCGGTCAGGAATGGTGGCGCCGTTCGGTACGAGCCATCCGAATGTAAAGGAGTCTCCCAGGACCAGCACGCGATGCCGCGTGCCGGGCGCCGGTGCAGCGGCGATCAGCCGGTTGTGGAAGGGGCCGAAATAGTAGCGGAGGTGAATGTCATGAAAGTGGTGTGCCGCGGACCCGTTCGAACGGTTGACCGCCAGTCCTGACGCGTGTTGGCGCTGCCACGATCCGGTGAGGTCCTGGGGCGCCGCGAGTCGAAGCAGGCCTTCCGCCAGCACAAGTCCCAACCCCACGCCTGCCGCGATCAGAGTGGCTCGACGGAACAGGCCGGTCACAGCGAGTTGTCGGGGCGTGGTCATCGCACCCGTACCCTAACGCAAGGCACCACGAAT
The DNA here is from genome assembly GCA_964400405.1 of uncultured Bifidobacteriaceae bacterium. Lineage (GTDB taxonomy): Bacteria > Acidobacteriota > Vicinamibacteria > Vicinamibacterales > UBA2999 > CANKJK01. The sequence continues at coordinate 59,651 of CAYNUO010000012.1, forward strand.
AGAAGAAGGGCCGGTGGGGGAGACCCCACCGGCCCTTTTGTCTTTCCTCTGTCGTGCGGGTCCGCGCCGTGCGGCGCGGAGGGCGTCTTAGTACATCCCGCCCATGCCGCCTCCGGGAGGCCCGGCCGGCGCGGCCGGCTTGTCTTCCGGAATCTCGGACACCAGGCACTCCGTGGTCAGCAGCAGCGACGCGATCGACGACGCGTTCTGCAGGGCCGAGCGGACGACCTTCGTCGGGTCGATGACGCCGGCCTTCACCAGGTCCTCGTAGACCTCGGTCTGCGCGTTGAAGCCCTCGTCGGCGTTCTTCAGCTCGCGGACCTTCGACACGATGATCGAGCCTTCGTGGCCCGCGTTGGTGGCGATCCACCGCATCGGTTCCTCGATGGCGCGACGGATGATCTGGAGGCCGACCTTCTGGTCGCCTTCGAGCACCAGCTTGTCGAGCGCCTTCGACGCGCGCACGAGCGCGGTGCCGCCGCCGGGGACGATCCCCTCCTCGGCCGCCGCCTTCGTGGCGTGCATCGCGTCTTCCACGCGCGCCTTCTTCTCCTTCATCTCGGTCTCGGTGGCGGCACCGACCTTGATGACGGCCACGCCGCCGACCAGCTTCGCGAGGCGTTCCTGGAGCTTCTCACGGTCGTAGTCGGACGTCGTCTCGTCGATCTGCGCGCGGAGCTGCTTGACGCGGCCGCTGATGCCCTGCTGCGTGCCGGCACCCTCGACGAGCGTCGTGTTGTCCTTGTCGATGACGACCTTCTTGGCGCGGCCCAGATCCTCGAGCTTGATGTTCTCG
>CAYNUO010000013.1:0-1262 GCA_964400405.1 uncultured Bifidobacteriaceae bacterium
GGCTCATCAGCGGTCGTCCGCACGAGACCGGCGATCTCGGGGTATGCCTCAACCAGCTCCGGCGGATACGTGCCGTCGATGGGCTCACCGAGCTGCGACTTCAGCATCACCGCGTTGACGACCGCCTTCGACGAGAAGTGGTTGTTCGTGTAGAGATACGCCTTCTTGACGATGGCGGCTGCCGCGCCGGCCGCGTCCGCGAACTCCTGCAGCTCACCGGCGGAATAGAGGTAGTTGTAGCGGTCGTCCCGATGGTCGTGGTGCCACCACTGCGCGGCGTTCCGGCCGTGCAGGCGCATGTAGTACGCCCCGGCCACGTTCGGCAGGCGGTTCTGCGCGATGGAGAGCCTGAACTGCGGTTCGTCGATCTGCACGAGCGCGGCGCGGTGCGGATTGAGAAGCGCGAGCGTGCCTCCGAAGTCGTCGCTCCAGCTCCGGTGCCGCAGCTCGACGGCGACGGCGTAGTCGGCGAACGTCCGCAGCAGCTGGTCCAGATACGCCGTCGAGGCGGGCGTCGCCTTGAAGGACGGCGGAAACTGCGCGAGCACCATGCCGAGCTTGCCCGCCTCGGCCAGCGGCGCGACGCCGCGCCGGAACTCGTCGATGTCCGCTTGCGTGACCTGTGCCAGGAGGTCGAGCAGTGCGCCCTCCGATCCGGGGGCCCGCGTCAGCGCGGCCTCGCGGAACATCCGCGGGTGCGTGAACTTCTGGTACAGCTTGACCGAGAACTCGAAGCCGGACGGCGTGCGTTCCGCCCAGCCCCGCGTGACCTCGGCGCGGGGCTGCCCGTAGAACGTGCTGTTCACTTCGACCGTGTCGAAGTGCTCGGCGTAGAAGCGCAGCTCGTCGAAATCCGCCGTGCCGGCCCGGCGTGAGCGGGTCTTCGGGTAGAAGAAGCCGTTCCACGTTCCCGGTCCGGACGGGTAGCTCCAGCCGGATGTGCCGACACGCACGGCGGACATCAGAGCCGCAGCTTACAATCGATCCGCTCCGCCGGTATCCACGATGCTGACCATCAACGAGATCTTCCACTCGATCCAGGGCGAGTCGTCCTACGCCGGGCAGCCGTGCGTCTTCGTGCGGCTCACCGCCTGCGACCTCCGCTGCACGTGGTGCGACACGCCGTACGCCTTCCACGAAGGGCGCAAGCGCACCGTCGAGGACGTGGCTGGGGAGGTGGCGGCCGTCGGCTGTCCGCTCGTCGAAGTGACGGGCGGCGAACCGCTGCTGCAGGAGGAGGTCTATCCGCTGATGGAGGCGCT
>CAYNUO010000013.1:1362-4119 GCA_964400405.1 uncultured Bifidobacteriaceae bacterium
ACCTCGGCGTGGCCCGCCACGTCGAGCTGGACGTCGACCTGCGGCGCTTCGGCGGCTCGTCGCTGACGTCCGACGACCCCGTGCCGCTCGACCGGTCGATCATTCCCGACGAGATTCCGTCCACCTACGTCCCCGCGCGGAACACCGTGATGCTGTCGCTGGCGCTGGCGTGGGCCGAGACGCTCGGCTCGTCGGACCTGGTGATCGGCGTGAACGCGCTGGACTATTCGGGCTACCCCGATTGCCGCCCGGAGTACATCGCGGCCTTCGAGGGGATGGCGCGGCTGGCGACGAAGGCCGGCGTGGAAGGCCGCCCGTTCACCGTGCACGCGCCGCTCCAGCACTGGACGAAGGCCCGGATCATCCAGGAGGGCCTGCGGCTGGGGCTGGATTACGGCCTGACACACAGCTGCTACAGCCCGGCGCCGGGCGGACGACCCTGCAGACGCTGCGACAGCTGCGTGCTCCGGGCGGCCGGGTTCGCCCAGGCCGGGTTCCCCGACCCACTGCTGCAGGCCTAGTCTCGACCCGATATAACCGGGGAGATGGAATCCCCGGTTCAGGCCCGTCCGTCCACCCCGTGGTGGTCGTGGCCATACGGATGGCCCACGGCGGCGATGCTCGCCCTGCCACTGGTGGCCATACCGGTCGTGTATTTCGTCGTCTGGTACCTGCCGCCGCCCGGGCCTGGCGAGCGGATGCAGCGGACGCTCTCGATCGCCGGCACGTTCGGTCTGCTGTGGGCGCTCGCCTTCCTGCTGTTCTTCCGCCGGATGCTGGCCGCTGTCAGCCACCTCCGCGAGGCCGTCCAGCGTGTGGCGACGGGTGACCTCGGCCCCATGCGCCACGAGCACATGCCGGCGCCGTTTCTGAACGACCTGCAGAACTCGCTCGGCGACATGGTGGGCCGTCTGCAGGATGCCCGGCAGGCCCTCGACACGCAGATGCGCGAGGAGCGGGAGGTCCGCGAGGAACTGCAGACGCTGCAGGGTCAGGTGATCCGGCAGGAGCGCCTGGCCGCCGTCGGCCTGCTCGTGTCCGGTGTCGCGCACGAGATCAACAACCCGCTGCAGTCGATCCTCGGCTTCTCGGAGCTGCTGCAGCAGGAACGTGACCTGGCCCCGCAGGTCCGCCGCGACCTCGAGGTCATCCAGCGCGAGAGCCTGCGCGCCTGCAACATCATCCGGAACCTTGCCAAGTTCGCGCGGCAGCAGCCGGGCGAAGCCGTGCCCGTCGCGCTCGATGACGTGATCACCTCCGTCTCGGAGCTGCGCCAGCGACGGCTCGCCACCGACCAGATCACGCTCGTGGTCGAGAGCCGCTCGGTCCGGAAGGTGCTGGCGGTCTTCACCGAACTGCAGCAGGTGCTGCTGAACTTCGTCGTCAACGCCGAGCAGATCATCCTCAGCACGGGGCACCTGCCGGGCCGGATCACCATCCGGACGTGGGACCAGGGCCCCGTCGTGCGGCTCGAGGTCGAAGACAACGGACCCGGCGTCGCGCCGGAGGATGAGCCGAAGCTGTTCCAGCCGTTCTTCACGACGAAGGCCGTCGGCGAGGGCACGGGTCTCGGCCTCTCGGTCAGTTACGGCATCATCGATTCGCTCGGCGGCACGATGGGGTACCGCCGCGGTGCGGGCGGCGGCGCCGTCTTCTACTTCGAGCTGCCCGCGCGCCAGGCATGAGCCCCTCCGCGCGTTCGTCGCGTGTGCTGGCGGTGGCCGTGGCGGCGGCGCTGCTGGCCTCCTGTGCGAAGGCGCGGCCGGGCCAGGGACCCATGGGGGTGCCGCAGGTCGCCGCGTCTCAGCCGGCGTCGCCGGCCGGCCCACCGGCGCTGGCCGCCGAGCTGGACGCGCTGCTCGACCGGCCCGGGCATCGGCGCGCCACCTGGGGCGTGTCCGTCCGGTCCCTCAGCACCGGTGAGCCGCTCTACGCGCGCAACGCCGGCGCGCTGCTGGTGCCAGCCTCGGTGATGAAGATCGCGACGGCCGCGGCCGCAGCATCGGCCGTCGGCTGGGAGTACTCGTACTCGACGACCGCCGAAGTCGCCGGATCCGTCGAAGGCGGCGTCCTTCGGGGCGATCTGGTCCTTCGAGGCACCGGCGATCCGTCCCTGCTCGGCGATGGCGGTGCGGATCTCGTGGCCGCAGTCGCCGGCGCGCTCCGGGAACGCGGTGTCACCCGGATCGACGGCCGCGTGATCGCCGACGACAGCGCGGTGGAAGAGCCCCGGCCGGGCCTCGCCTGGTCGTGGGACGACCTCGGCACGGCCACCGGCGCGCTGACCGGCGCGCTGAACGCCACGGAGAACGTGGCGCGCATCGTCGTAGCGCCGGGTGGCTCGGCGGGGCTGGCCCCGCGTATCGAGCCTCCTGCGGACGACCGTGAGCTGGCCATCGTGAATCGCGCGGTGACGGGCGCTCCCGGCACGCCGCAGACGCTCTGGGCCGAGCGGCAGCCCGGCGAGGCGGCGCTGACGATCGCCGGTGCGATCGCCGCGGACGCACGGCCGGCGGCGCTGACGGTCTCGGTGGGCAACCCGACGCTGTGGGTCGCGAGGCTGGTCCGCACCCGCCTGGTTGCGGCCGGCATCGCCGTCGACGGCGTGGCGCTGGACGGCGACGATCTGCCGTCCGTCCCGGCGGGGGACGTCCTCGCGCGTGTGTCGTCGCCGCCGCTGCGGGAGCTCGTGCGGCCGATGCTGAAGCGGAGCGTCAATGCCTACGCCGAGGCACTCGCGCGGCTCGCGGCCGGGCC
>CAYNUO010000013.1:4219-19287 GCA_964400405.1 uncultured Bifidobacteriaceae bacterium
GGCACGATGACGCACGTCAGGAGCCTCGCCGGCTATGTCACGACCGCGGACGGCGAACCGCTGGCGTTCGCGATCGTCGCGAACAACTTCGAAGGACCCGCAGCGGGCGTCACCGCCACGATCGACGCCATCGCCACGCGGCTTGCCGGGCTGCGCCGCTGACGGGCCGCCGCAGGCGGGGCGCGCTACTTCACGCGCCGCAACGGCGGCGGCTTGGACGGTGGCTCACGGCCAGGCCCGTGGAGCGTATCGAGGACCGCGAGCAGGGCGCTGGCTTCGAACGGCTTGACGAGATAGCCGACGACCCCGCTGCGGAGCGTCTTGTCCGCCGGCAGCACGTCCAGCCCTGTCAGGAAGAGCACCGCGGTGTCCGGATGCCGCGCGTAGACGGCGTCCGCGAGCCAGATACCGTCGTGCTTCGGCAGGCGGACGTCGAGACAGATCAGGTCGAACCGTGAGCGCGCCAGGGCGGCCAGGGCGGTTTCGGCGTCCGGCGCTTCCGCGGCGGTCCACCCGGCGTTCGAGGCGGTCCGTACGATGAACTCACGGATCGGCGCCTCGTCGTCGACAACGAGAACGGTCGGCATCACCACAACAATCGGCCGTTGCGGCCGCGATTGCAATGGCTGAGCTTCGCGTCAGTTACTTCAGGCTGTCCAGCGCCTTCAGCGCCGCGTCCCAGGCCGTGCGCGTGACGACGGCCGCGCCCGGCTCGCCCTCGCGGGTCGCGTAGACGTCCGCGTCCTTCACGAACACCCGGACGACTTCCTTCCGGTTGTCGTCGCCGAAGGTGACCGTGACGACGGCCGCCGGAGCGCCAAGCCCGGCGGGCACGGCCGGCACGAACCGGTCGGCACGCAGGCCCGTCACCTTGACCAGCGACTCCTCGGCCGCGATGGAGTCGGTCGTCTTGCCGGTGCCGGCCTTCCACAGGTCCGGTGCCGACGCGTCCTTGCCCTTGACCTTCTCGAGGGTCAGCGTCTCGGTGCCGCGGACGAGTTCGATCCGTGCGGCCGTGAAGGCGCGGAAGTCGAAGAGGTCCCTGCGCCGGAAGTCGTCGCCGGTCTTCGTGAGGTCCGCGAGCAGATTCTCGCCTACGGTGATGACCCCCGCGCCGGTCGAGCTCTTCGCGTAGCGCGTGCCGTCCACGCGTCCGCCGATGATGAGTGTCGCGGTTGTGTCGCCGCTCGTGACCGTGGCCGTGAGCACGGGCTTGTCGAAGCCGTACTTCTTCAGGTCGTTCACGTCGGCGTCATCGATGAATCGCTGCACCTGCGTCGTCGACAACGCGCTGATCGCACCGTCGATCGCGGCGAACTCACCGCGGGCCGCGAACGGCTTCGACATGGACCAGTCCACGTCGCCGCTCTTCGAGAAGCTGAGCGTGGTCGTGCCGTGGACGATCTCGAGCTTGTCGGCCTTCGTCCGATCGAAAGTCAGGATGTTCTTGTCCCTGAGCTCGAAGGTGCCCTTGTTGAACGACGTTTCGAGGAAGCTGGCCACGAGCACGACCGCCTTTGAGCCGTCGGTCTGCGCGTAGAGCTCGGCGCTGCCGGGCGTCTTCTCCCCGAGCAGCAGGCGCCGCTCGGTAGCGTCGGCGCCGGTCTTGAAGCTGACCACGATGCGGGGCGGCTGCAGACCGTAGTCCTTCAGGCCCGTCGGGTTCTCGTCGAGCACGCGCTCGATCTCGAGTCCGGCCAGCCCGTTGACGATCGACGTGACAATCGCGTCGTCCACGTTGGCGCGCACGGGCTCGACCATCGACCATTGGCCGGTGTTGGCGCCTTTCTGGAGCCGGGTGGTCTCGCCCGACGGCGTCCGGACGGTGATGTCCACGATCGTCGCGGCGTCGACGGCCCACGCTTTCGACTTCGTGGGTCCGTCGGCGGGTTTCTTGTTCTCGACGAGGAAGATGTAGGCGGCCATCGCCACCAGCACCACGCCGAGCACGACGGTTGTTCGGAGGCCTCGCACGCTACTTTCTCCGCGCCCACGTCACGACGCCCGCCCCCAGCGCGAGCGCCGGCAGGAGCAGCAGCGAGAGCCAGAAGATGCCCGACTGCTGGCCGGCCGTCAGCGTCACGCGGCGGTCGCTCGCGTCCTTCGGGCGGATCGAGATCAGGTTCTCCTGCTGCGCCAGCCAGTTCACGGCGTTGACGAACAGGTCCTTGTTGCCCTGGATGCCGAGGTAGGCGTTGGCGGCGAAGTCCGAGTCGCCGATGACGGCCACGCGCGTCTCCGGCTTCTTCGGCTCGTCAGCGGCCTTCGCCGGGTCGGCGCCGTGCGCCGCATCCGTCTTCGCGGCGTCCGCCTTCTCGGCGTCAGGCGCGACGGCGGCCACGGCCGCGCCGATGGCGATCGGGCCGGGCTTGTCGCCCTTGTCCGCTTCCATCGCGACCTTGCCCGACGTCAGCAGTTCCTTGACGTCGTTCTCGGCCCAGCTCCGCGCGCTCGTTTCGATGATCGACCGCGCCGTGCGGCCGCCGGTGGCCGGTCCCGGCGTCACCGACCGTGCCATGGGGAAGGCCGTCAGCATCCGGAAACCTTCGGTAATCGGATGCGGGGGATAGCTGGCCGCGACCGGCATCGAGGCGTCGTCGGTGCCGAACATCCGGCCCATGCCGCTGATGTCGACGACGACGTCGCGGCCGGGCAGAATCGACCACGCCACCAGCAGGCTCTCCAGCAACGGCATCGTCGCGTCGGCCTTCTCGGGCGGGTCCATCAGCGCCAGCAGGTGTCCGCCCCGGTTGAGGAAGCGGCTCAGCATCTCGACTTCCTGCTCGAGATAGTCGGCCGTCGGACCGGCGATCACGACGACGGACGCATCGGCCGGCACGTCCTGCCCCTGCGGCAGCACGAGCGGCTCGACCGTGTAGTTGTCCTTCCCGAGCGCGTCGGCCACGGTGCTGTACCCGGTACGCGCGCTGCTCGTGAAGTCCTTCTCGCCGTGACCCTGGACGAAGTAGACCTTCTTCTTCTCGCCCGTGATCACCTTCACCAGCGCGTTGCCGAGCTCCTGTTCGGAGGCGGACGTGGCGCGCTCGGAGCGGCCCTTGTATTCGAGCACGATCGTGCCGTAGGTCTCGACGTTGTACTGCTTGGCCTGCACCGGCTTCTTGTCGGCGTCGACGTACTCGGTGGAGACGTTCGCCGAGTGATAGCTGTACTCGGTCAGCACCGGCTTGTAGCGGTCCAGGCTGTCACCGCGGTCGAACACGATGAACTTCAGCGGGCCGTCGAGGCCCTTCAGCAGCTTGACCGTCTGGTCCGACAGGCTGAAGAGCTGGTTCTCGGTGAGGTCCCACCGCTTGTTCTGCCGCGCGGACAGGTAGTTCACGCCCACGAGCAGGCCCAGCACGATCAGCACGCTGAGGCTCGCGAGCGCGCCGTAGCGCGCCTGGCGCCGCTGGAAGTAGTCGAGGATGTCCCGCCACTGGCCGAGCACGTAGAGCACGAGGCAGGCGAGCCCGGCCCACGCGCCGTAGATCGCGTACTGATCCCAGTCGGGCTTCGCGAAGCGGACGATGACCGCCGCGAAGACGAGAACGGTGCCGACCCACCCGATGATGTTGGCGATGCGCTTCATGGCCTACCCCTGCCACCGTTCGGTGTCCACTGCCCGCGCGGTCAGGAACAAGCCGAAGCCGATAAAGCTCGCGTAGTACACGAGGTGTTTGGTGTCGAGCACGCCGCGCACGAAGTCGTCCAGATGCTGCGTGATCGAGACATACATCAGGATGTTCTGCGCGGTCGGGCCCGTGAACTGGCTGATCCAGTCGATGACCCACAACAGCAGGAACACGGCGAAGGTCACCATCGCCGCCACGATCTGGTTCTTCGTCAGGCTCGAGATGAGCAGGCCCACCGACACGAAACAGCCGCCCATCAGCAGCATGCCGAGGTAGCCGGTGACCACCGGCCAGATCTCCGGCTTGCCGAAGATGAACAGCGTGCCGATGTGGACGATGGTCACCGCGAGCAGCGCCGAGTAGAGCGCCATCGCACCGAGGAACTTGCCGAGGATGATCTCGACGTCGGTCAGCGGCGAGGTGAGGAGCAGCTCGATGGTGCCGCTGCGCTTCTCCTCCGCGTAGGTGCGCATCGTGATGGTCGGCAGCACGAACAGGATGATCACGCTCGTGTTGAGGAACAGCGGTGAGATCAGCTGCTGGTTGACGTTCATCGACCCGCCGCCCTGCATCATCGCCTGCATGCTCTGGGCGGTGAAGGCCGAGAGCAGCGCGACGAAGAAGTAGCCGAAGAGCAGCGCGAAGAAGCCGATGAAGATGTAGGCGATCGGCGCGTCGAAGTACGCCTTGATTTCCTTGTGCGCGATGGCCAGCACGTTACGCATGGCGATCCTCCCCGGCGCCCGCGGCCGCCGTGTCGTCCGTCGTGAGCTGCAGGAAGATCTCCTCGAGGCTCATGCGCATGGGCCGCAGCTCGAGCAGGCCCCAGCCGCGCCCGACCACTGCCGATGCGAGGTCGCGCCGCACGTCGCGCCCGGCTTCGCTCGCGACTTCGAGGCCGCCCTGCGTGTCCGCCGGCCGGACACTCGTGACGCCCGCCACCTGCTGGATGACCGCCGCTGCGTCCGCGCCCTGGCTGTCCACCTGCAGATACATCGCCTCGGAACCCCGCAGCTTCGACGTGAGGTTGTCCGGCGTGTCGACCGCGACGACGCGGCCCTTGTTGATGATGACGACGCGCTGGCACGTCTGGCTGACTTCCGGCAGGATGTGCGTGCTCAGCACGATCGTGTGCGAGCCCGCCAGATCCTTGATGAGCTGCCGCGTCTCGATGATCTGCTTCGGGTCGAGGCCGGCCGTCGGCTCGTCGAGGATGAGGACATCCGGATCGTGCAGCAGCGCCTGGGCGAGTCCGACACGCTGGCGGTAGCCCTTCGAGAGCCGTCCGCACTGGCGCGACGCCATGTCGGCAATGCGCGTCTTCTCCATGGTCACGTCCACGCGCGAGCGGACCTGGTTGCGCGGCACGCCCTTGATCTTCGCGACGAACGTCAGGTAGTCACGGACCCGCATGTCGGGGTAGAGCGGCGGCGTTTCGGGCAGGTAGCCCGTGCGGCGCTTCGCTTCGATCGGCTGCTCGAGCACGTCGTAGCCGGCGACGATCGCCGTGCCTTCCGTCGGCGGCATGTAGCCGGTGAGCACGCGCATGGTGCTCGTCTTGCCGGCACCGTTCGGACCCAGAAAACCGAGAATTTCGCCCTTCTCCACCCGGAAGCTGACATCGTTGACGGCGGTCACCGGACCATACCGTTTGCTCAGGTGCTGTACCTCGATCACGGATAACTCCTGCGGAATGAAGGATTTGGTTCAGAGCAACTCCGCATTCTAGTGCTCGCTCACGTCACCAGCAACTTATGACGCTGTGGTCTAATCGCTGGTCTGGAGGGCAGGCGCCCGTTGTGGGTGCGCCGTGCGGCTCCGAGGAGGTTTGCATGGCAGCGGATGTCGGCTCGAAGGCTCCGGATTTCACTCTGACCAACCAGGATCACCAGCCGGTCACGCTCAGCGCCGCGCTGGCGAAGGGTCCGGTGGTGCTCGCCTTCTTCCCGGCCGCGTTCAGCAGCGTGTGCGAGAAGGAGCTCTGCACGTTCCGGGATGGCCTGCTCGGCTCCCTCTCCAACCTGCCGAAGGCGCAGGTGCTCGGCATCAGCGTGGACACGTTCTTCGCGCTGAAGGCGTTCGCGGTGCAGCAGAAGCTGACCTTCCCGCTGCTCAGCGACTTCAACAAGGACGTGATTCAGGCCTACGGCGTCTTCAACCCTGACATGATCGGGCTGAAGGGCATCGCGAAGCGCGCCGTGTTCGTCATCGGCGCGGACGGCGTGGTCCGCCACCGCGAAGTGCTCGAGGACGCACGCAACGAGCCCGATTACCAGGCGCTGAACGCGGCGCTTTCGGCGGTATAAGATCGCTGTCTAACGATTCTGGAGCCCCGTCATGGCCACCTGTCCCGACTGCGAGTTCGACGACATCGATCTTGATGAATACGAGGAAGGGGATACCCTGAGCTGCCCGGAGTGCGGCAGGCTGCTCGTGCTCAACGGTGAGGATCTCGACTTCGCCGATGACGATGACGACCTCGACGACGATGATGACGACGAGGACGAGGAGGAAGAAGAGGACGGCGATGGCGATGACCTCGACGAAGAGATCATCGACGACGACGAGACCGACGACGAGTAACGCCGGACTGGACGAAAAGGCCCGGCGTCTCGACGCTCGCCTCGCGAGCCTCGACTCGCTGCTGGTGGCTTACAGCGGCGGGGCCGACAGCGCCTTCCTGGCCTGGGCCGCCACCAGGGCTCTGGGGCCGCGCGCGCTCTGCGTGACGGCCGAAAGCCCCAGCTACCCCGAACACCACCGGCAGCTCGCCCTGCGCGTCGCGCAGGCGGCCGGGCTTCGGCACGAGTTCGTCCGCACGGATGAGATGGAGCGGCCGGAGTATCGCGCCAACCCGGTCAACCGCTGCTACTTCTGCAAGGACGAACTGTTCTCGACGCTGACGGCCACCGCCCGCGCGCGCGGGATTGCCGTGATCGCCGACGGCAACAACGCCGACGACCGCGGTGACTACCGGCCCGGCCGTCAGGCGGCCCGGGAGTTCGGCGTCATCAGCCCGCTCGATGAGGCCGACCTCACGAAGGCCGAGATCCGCGAGCTGTCCCGGGCCGCGGGGCTGCCGACGTGGGACGAGCCGGCGTCCGCATGCCTCTCCTCGCGCATCCCCTATCACTCGGAAGTGACGCCCGCGAAGCTCCGGATGATCGAGATGGCCGAAACGGCCGTGCGCGCGCTCGGCTTCGCCGTCGTGCGCGTGCGGCACGAAGACGCCGGCGCGAGGGTCGAGATCGGACGGCCGGAGCTGGATCGGGCGCTCGAGGCCGGCACGGCCGGCCGGATTGCGCACGCGGTCCGCAGTGCGGGCTATGCCGCCGTCACGATCGACCCGAAGGGGTACCGGACAGGCAGCTTGAACGAGGGCGTGGTTCTCCGGCCCGTCTAGGCCCGCTGTGAATGCGCTCCGCTCGCAGGTGAGCCGCATCAGGTCAATACAGCGCCTCCGCGAGGGCCAGTGGGTCTGGCTGCTGGCGGGGCTCTGCGGCGTGGCGCACCTCTTCCAGCTGGCGCCGAATCTCGAAGATATCGACTCCCTCAACTTCGCGCTGGGCCTGCGCGAGTTCGACCCCGGACGGCACCAGCCGCATCCACCGGGTTACCCCGTCTACATCGTGCTCGGCCGCCTCTCTCTGGCGCTCGGCCATCTCGTCTCGCCGTCGACGGCGCGCACCGTGCTCGAGGCGAAGGCGCTGGCCGTCTGGTCCGCGCTCGGCACGGTCGCGGCGCTCGTCGCCGTGGCCCGCGTGCGGCGGGAACTGGCGCGCATCTCCGGTGCCACCGCTGACGGCGTGATCTGGACCGTTCTGCTCCTCGCGGCCAACGCGCTGTTCTGGATCTCGGGCTCGCGGCCGCTCAGCGACATGCCCGGTCTCGGCCTCGCGCTGGTGGCGCAGGCGTGCATCCTTGCGGCCGTTCCTGGCCCGGACGGCGCCGACCGGGGCGCCCGTCCTGTGCTGCTGGGCGCGGCGCTCGCGGGGGTCGCGATCGGTCTTCGTACGCAGACCCTCTGGCTCACGGGTCCGCTGCTGCTCGCGGCGCTGGCCGTCCAGCCGCGCGGCGTCCGCGCGAGGCGATGGAGCGCCGGAATCGGGATGGGTGCGCTGGCCTGTCTGCTCTGGGCGGTGCCGATGGTGGTGGCGTCCGGCGGCTGGACGGCATATCTGACCGCGCTCGGCGCACAGGCGGGCGAGGACTTCGCCTGGGTCGACATGGTCTACACCAACCCGACGGCAAAGGCGCTGACCTTCGCGACGTATCGAACGTTCGTGCTGCCGTGGGGTGTCGACATGCGAGCGCCAGGCATCGCGGCGCTCAGCCGCGTCGCCGTGCAGTTCGTGCTCGTGCTCGCACTGGCAGGCGCCGTGCGCGTGCTGCTGCGCACGCCGCGACGGCTCGCCTGGATTGCCGTGGCGTTCGTGCCGTATCTGGTCTTTCACATCACGCTGCAGGAAACCATCACGGTCCGGTATGGCCTGCCGGCGGTGCCGCTGGTCGTGCTGCTTGTGGTGGACGGGGCGGCGTGGCTGCGGCGGGCCGCGCCGGTAGCGCTTGCCGCGGTCACGATCTGGGCTTTCACCATCGCGCTGCCGCACACCGCGGCATATGCGGCCCACCCGAACGGCGCCATGCAGGCCGTGGCGTCCATGGGGATGGTCGCCTCTGCCGCGCCGCCGGCCTTCGTAGCCACGCACATCACACTGACGCGGTCGGTGCAGGTGGCGGACGTGCCGGGCGGCGATCTGCTCCCCCCGCGCCTGGCCGGAAACTGGCTGGCGCTGGCGGACTACTGGACGGGCGGGGGAGACGAGCCGGCCTGGTTTCTGGCTGATCCGAGGCGCTTCGACCTGGATTCCATCGACCCCGCTGCCCGGCGGGACGTGTTGCGCTTCCCGTGGCCGGAGGGCGCGATTCCCGAATTGGGAGGCGTGCGCCCGACCTCGGCGGACTGGTATCGGCTCAGGCCACCGCTGTGGGTCGTCGGCGAGGGATGGGCGCTTTCGCCGGAAACCGGTGGGGTCACGGCGGCCACCGGCGCCGGGCCGCACGTCCGGCCCGTGCGCGCCTGGGTCAGGCGTTCGCCGGGCGGTATGCGCCTGATGGTCGGCGGCCGTGCCCTCGCGGCGCCGGCAGGCGCGCCGCCGCTCGCGCTGGCAGTCGACGGCCGGACGATCGAGACGTGGACGTTCGGTGAGACGGGGACCTTCCTCCGCTTCGTGGACCTGCCGCCCGGATCGCTGGCCGGCGAGGGCCGGTATGCGACCGTGACGGTGTCGGCCGTCCCGCCTGCCGGCGGCGTGCCGGTGCCGGTGGCCCTCACGCAGTTTCAGGCTGCTCCGGATTCGGCGACGATGTGGGGGCTCGACGAGGGCTGGCACGACGACGAAATCGAGGCCGCCACGGTCTCGCGCTTCCGCTGGTCGAGCGGGCGGGCGACGATCGAGGTCCGAGGCGCCACCGGCGACCTCCATGTCCGGATTGCCGCGGAGTCGCCCCTCCTGAACTTCGACGCGCCGCCCGACGTGACGCTGCTTGCCGGGGACCACGTGCTGGCCGCGGCCAGGCCGGGCAGCGACTTCGTGCTCGAGGCGCGCATACCCGCCGCGGCGCTGGCGGCCTCGGGCGGCCGCCTCACGCTGACGACCTCACGCACGTTCACGCCGGCCGAGCGGACCGGCTCACCGGACCAGCGGCGTCTCGGCCTCAAGGTCACGCGCATCGAGCTCACGCCGGTTCCCTGAGCGCGCCGCCGGGTCGTGTCGAGCATGTAGCGGCGTCCGCGCATCGAAGAGTGGATTGACACTGCGCGATCCCGGCGCTTAAGCTCACCGCCATGACGCGCCGCTCACTCACCCTCGCTGCCCTCGCCGTCCTGCTGGTGATCGGCCTGGAGGCCTGCGCCAAGAAGGTGCCGCCGCCAGCGCCGCCGCCACCACCGCCACCACCTGCGGCTGCTCCACCGCCGCCACCGCCGCCACCGCCACCGCCGCCGCCACCACCTCCGCCGCCGCCAGCGCCGAAGCCGCTGACGGAGGATGAGATCTGGAGCCGGAAGTCGCTGACCGAGCTGAACAACGAGAAGCCGCTGGCCGACGTGTTCTTCGACTACGACAAGTCGGAGATCCGCGAGGATGCCAAGGCTCCGCTGCAGCGCGCGGCTGACTATCTGAAGCGCTGGACCTCGGCGCGTGTGTCCGTGGAAGGACACTGCGATGCGCGGGGGACCAACGAATACAACCTGGCGCTCGGCGAACGCCGTGCCCAGGCCGTGAAGGACTACCTCGTCAGCCTGGGTGTGGCGGCCGACCGCCTGCAGCAGGTCAGCAAGGGCGAGGAGAGTCCGGTCTGCACGGAAGAGAACGAAGCCTGCTACTCGCGGAACCGCCGCGGCGGCTTCATCTTCACCGCGAAGTAGGCCACCGATCGACCCACGGTCCGGAGCGCAGGCTCCGGGCCGTGGCCCTTCCTGCTCGACCCGCCCCGGCGTCCCGGGGCTCTTTCCGTCTTCTGGGCCGCGCTACGCGGCGCCGGCCAGTTCCGCGTTGATCGCGTCGGCGGCGGCGCGCGGGTCCGGTGCGCCGATGATCGGCCGGCCGACCACGAGATAGCTCGCGCCCGCCCTGATGGCGTCGCTCGGCGTCATCGTGCGGTGCTGGTCGTCCTTGCTGACCCCGGCTGACGCCCCGCGGATACCCGGCGTGACGATCGCGAAGCCCGCGCCGCAGGCCGCTCGGATCGCCGCCGTCTCGAGCGGCGACGCGACGACGCCGTCCATGCCCGCGTCCCGCGCCATCCGGGCCAGCGTTTCCACCTGCGTGTCGAGCGGGCGCGTGACGCCGACCGAGGCAAGGGTGGGCGCGTCCATGCTGGTCAGCACGGTGACCGCGATCACGAGCGGCTTCGGCACACCGAGCTTTGCGGCCGTCTCCGCGCCGGCCTTCGCGGCCGCCTGCATCATCGGCACGCCGCCCGAGGCGTGGACGTTCACCATCCAGGCGCCCGTCGCGACCGCGGACTCGACGGCCTGGGCGACCGTGTTCGGGATGTCGTGGAACTTCAGGTCGAGAAACACGCGCGCGCCCGTGTCGACGAGCCGCTTCACCAGGTCCGGCCCTTCGAGCGTGAAGAGGCGGCTGCCGACCTTCACACCGCCGACGGCGCCGCGGAGCACGCGCGCGAGCTCCAGGGCCCGGGCGCCGCTGTCGACATCCAGTGCCACGATGACCGGGTTCATCAATGTCCTTTCGAGAAGTCGACCGTGCCGACGAGGTCTGTCACGCGCGCGAGTCCCTTGCGCGTGAGGTAGTCCGACAGCCCGCTGGTCAGGCTCGACCAGATGAACGGGTCGACGAAGTTCGCCGTGCCGACCTGTACCGCCGCGGCGCCCGCGATCAGGAACTCGATCGCGTCGCGCGCCGACGCGATGCCGCCCATGCCGATGACGGGAATCCTCACGGCCTTCGCGCACTCGTACGTCATCCGCACGGCGATGGGCCGGATGGCCGGTCCCGACAGGCCGCCCATGCCGTTCGAGATCGCGGGCTTCCGCGTTTCGACGTCGATCACGAGCGCCAGGAACGTGTTGACGAGCGAGACGGCATCCGCGCCCGCGTCTTCCGAGGCCTTCGCGAACGAGGCCGGGTCCGTCACGTTCGGTGTCAGCTTCGGGATGATGGGCAGGTGCGTGGCCTTCCGCACCGCGCTCACGACGTCGAACGTGCCGCCCAGGCTGCACCCGAACTGGATGCCGCCCTCCTTGATGTTCGGGCATGAGATGTTGATCTCGATGGCGTGCACACCCTCGGCTTGCGAGAGCACGCGGGCCACCTCCGCGTACTCGTCGATCGACGTGCCGCAGATGTTGACGATGGTGGTCGCGCCCGTCTTCCGGATCGCCGGCAGGCGGTCGCTGACGAAGCCGTGGACGCCGATCCCCTGCAGGCCGATCGCGTTCAGCATGCCGGACGGCGTTTCGACGATGCGCTCCGGCGGATGGCCTTCGCGCGCCTTCATGAAGAGGCCCTTCGTGACGAATCCGCCGAGCGTGGAGAGGTCGATGGTCGAGGCGTACTCGAGGCCGTAGCCGAAGCAGCCGCTGGCCGCGATGAACGGATTCGCCAGCGTGAGCGACCCGATCCGGACGGAGAGATCCGGCGCTACTCCCATACGATCTCCGCGCCGTCGAACACCGGCCCGCTGATGCACGACCGGACGAAGTGGTGGCCGCCGTGGCCGTCCCTGAGCGGTACCACGCAGCTGTAGCAGCCGCCCATGCCGCACCCCATCACGCGCTCGACCGAGACCTCGCACGTGCGGCCGAACGTCGTGGCGAGCTTCGAGACCGCTTCGAGCATGGGCTCCGGCCCGCAGGCGTAGAGTGTCACCGCGCGGCCTTCCGCGGCCTTCAGTTCGCGCTCCAGCGGAACCGTGATGCGGCCCCTGTCGCCGAGGCTGCCGTCCTCGGTCGACAGCGCAAGGCGCGCCCCGCGCGACTCGAACCAGTCCAGGTAGAAGAGATCCGCCTTCGAGCGGGCGCCGTAGAACAGCACGGCCTTCGTGCCGCGCCGGTTCAGGTCTTCGAGCACGGTCGCGAACGGGGCGAGGCCGACGCCTCCCGCGAGCATCCATGCCTCGCCGGGCGGGTCGACGAGCGTGAACGGCTTGCCCAGCGGGCCGAGACAGTCGACCAGGTCGCCTTCCGCGGCGTCGAACAGCAGGTTCGTCGTCACGCCGATCCGCTTGCTCAGGATCGTGATGCCGGTGGGCGTGCCGGCGGCGTCGCGCAGGATCTCGAAGACGGAGAATGGGCGCCGCAGAAGCGGGTCGCTGCCACGACCCGGCTTCACCATGACGAACTGGCCGGGTTTGCAGGTGGCGGCGATCTCGGGAGCGGCGAGGCTGAGAACGTTGTAGTCGGGCGAGAGCCGCGTGTTCGTGACGACGCGCGCCCGGATGTCGACGGGCATTCCACCTGCGAGTATATCGAAGGGGCTGGGCCCTCCGGTCAGGCCGCGGGCTGGCCGGGCGCCGGCCTCCCGGCCGTCTGCGGTCCAGCCTTCGGTGGTGATGATGGCGTGTTCGGCCCACCCGGAGCGGGCGGTGGCGGCGTCAACCGGATCAGTTCCAGCAGGGCCAGGCGGTACTCGTGCCGGTAGTCGCGCCGACCCTTCTCCTTGGCCCACTGCAGGTGCGCAACAGCCTCGTCGATTCGCCCGTCGACCGCGGCTTTCAGGCCGGCGTAGACCCGCGCTTCAGTGACCTCTCCGTCGTGCTTCGCACTGTCCAGGAGGGTCCGTTCGTCGAGGTCTCCCAACAGGAAGCGCGCCAGCGTGCCTTGCCAGGGCAGGCCCGGGCTGGCCACCAACGCCGACAGACTCGGGCGTGCGGCATCTGCCTGCTTGAGGTGCATCCGTGCCAGCGCAGCGAGCAGGATGCCGTCGGCGGCGTCGTCGCTGCCCTGGCCGACATCGCGGACGTAGAACTCCGCGTCGGAGGCAGCCAGATCGAACAAGCCCCCTGCATACGCTTGCCGCGCCCGCGCCAGAGACCATCCAGGGTCGGAGGTGTGGCGCCGCGCCAGGGTCAGAGTGGCATCCGACTGCGACCGGCGTCCCAGTGCCAGGGCCGCCATGCTCGTGGCGAACAGGGCCTGGCCGGACACCGTGTTGAGACGGGTCGCCTTGCCCAGGGCTGCGATGGCCTCCGCTGCCTGACCTTCGGCCAGCAGGGCCTCACCGAGCCAATAGTGAGCCGCGAACGAGTCGGGAGCCAGCTCCGCGGCTTTCGACGCCACGGCGACCGCGTCATCGAACTCGCCGGACTCCATCATGAGGGCGGCCGCCGCCGTCAGCACCGGCACGCTCTTCGGGCCCAACTCGAGCGCCCGCCGGAGGGCGGTGAACGCAACCTTGTAGTCGCCAACGGACTGCGACAGCGTGCCCATCACGGCCAGCGCCTCTTCGGCGGGCATCGCCTCGGTCTTCATGTCCTTGATCGCATCGACCGATGCGACCGTGTCCATGGTGACCAGGGGAAGCATGGTCGCCCGGAGATACGCCTTGAGTTTGGCCTCCATCTCATCGAAGGTCATCCCAAATGCCCTGGTGAACGCATCCTTGACGGGCGTGCCCTGGGCGATGGCCGTGAGGTAGACGCTGAACTGCTGGAATCGCTCGGGATTGAGCAGGAGGTAGTGCACGAGGCCCCAGGACTCCGCGTAGAAGATCTGCCGCTCCGACTGGTCACTGAGGGTGCGCTCCGCGCCATCCGTCATGAGGATCCGTTCGAGCGGCAACATCAGGCCCCGGCTCAGCGTGGGCTTTCGCCACTCCGGGACGCGGCCCAGGATCCCGTGTCCCTTCGCGTCCGTGTGGAACGCTGAGAAGAACTCCGACAGGCCGATCTCGACCCATCTGGGCATCGGGCCGAACATCTGGCGGGTCAGCATCGAGGAGTAGCCGTTGTACAGAACGATGTAGGTGTCCGCCGGGTCATCCAGTGCCGCAAGCGTGAACTGCGTGTGGTCGACGTACCGGTCGAACATCCCGACGAACTCGTGCCGGGGCCGCCCGTTCCGGTCCCGCGGCTTGTAGGGCGTGAGCGCATCGTTGTCCTTCATGACCGTGACCACGTTGGGCACGGGCAGCTTCACCGGGCCGTACAGGCGCTCCCAGGCGTGGTGAAAACGTTCGAGGCGGATGGCGGCATCCTTCAGTTCGGCCTCGCGCGCGTTGCCGACCACCAGGAAATGCTCGGTCTTCAGGCGCTTCCATCCATTTGTCGAGGGTGGAGCCGGGTCAGCCCCGAAGGCCGGGACGGAGCAGACCAGGAGTGCGGCGCAGAGAAGGAGGCGTGTGGGCACCATGGCGGCGGATTCTAACGGCAAGGCGGCTCTGCCGGCCTGGAAAAGATGCATCCTGGTCGGGCTATACTCGGGCGGTCTCTTTAACCGCGGCCCCGAGAGGCCGCCAAGAGGTGTGTCATGCCCATCGTCATGGACGCCGACCGGATCGGTCGCGCGCTCACCCGCATCAGTCACGAAATCGTCGAGCACCACAAGTCCCTGGACGGCATTGCCATCGTCGGCATCCGCTCACGGGGTGAACATCTCGCGCGCCGCATCGCGGCGTCGCTCAAGACCATCACCGGACAGGACGTCCCGACCGGCGCCCTCGACATCACGCTCTACCGCGACGACCTGAGCCGGCATTCCGTCGGACCGCAGCCGCTCGTCCGGATGACGGAGATTCCGTTCTCCATCGACGACCGCCGCATCCTGCTCGTGGACGACGTGCTCTACACGGGCCGCACCATCCGCGCGGCGCTCGATGCGCTCATCGACTTCGGCCGGCCGAAGGTGATTCAGCTCGTCGTGCTGGTGGACCGAGGGCACCGCGAGCTGCCCATCAAGGCCGACTACGT
>CAYNUO010000013.1:19297-24557 GCA_964400405.1 uncultured Bifidobacteriaceae bacterium
ACTACGTCGGCAAGAACATCCCGACGGCCGCCGCCGAGAGCGTGCAGGTGCGGCTGGCGGAAACCGACGGCGTCGACGACGTGACCGTGGATCGGGGGGACGCATGACGACCACCACGACACCGCAGACCGGGGACGCGCCCGTGCCCGCCACCGCGCTCCGCCACAAGGACCTGCTGGGCATCTCCGACATGACGCCCGAGGAGATCCACCTCGTCCTCAACACGGCCGACGCCATGAAGGAGATCGGCTCGCGCACCATCAAGAAAGTGCCGGCGCTCCGCGGCAAGACCGTCGTGAACCTGTTCTTCGAGCCCAGCACGCGCACGCGGACGTCGTTCGAGATCGCTGAGAAGCGGCTCTCCGCCGACACGCTCAATATCGCCATCGCGTCATCCAGCGTCGTGAAGGGCGAAACGCTGGCTGACACCGCGCTGACGCTCGAGGCGATGAACCCGGACATGATCGTGCTCCGGCACTCGTCCTCCGGCGCCGGCCACCTGCTGTCGCGTATCTGCAAGTCGTCGATCATCAACGCCGGCGACGGCACGCACGAGCACCCGACGCAGGCGCTGCTTGACGCCTACACGATCCAGAAGAGCAAGGGCCGTATCGCGGGGCTGAAGGTGGCCATCGTCGGTGACCTGCTGCACAGCCGCGTGCTGCGATCGAACGTCCACCTGCTGACGAAGCTCGGCGCCGAGGTATGGGTGTGCGGCCCGCCGACGCTCATCCCCGTCGACATCGCCAGGCTCGGCGTGAAGGTCACGCATCGGGTGGACGAAGCCGTCGACGGCGCGGACGTGATCATGCTGCTGCGCATCCAGCTCGAGCGCATGCAGGGCGCCTACTTCCCGTCGCTCCGTGAGTACTTCTCGGTGTTCGGCATGACCGAGGCACGCGTGAAGCGCGCGAAGGACGACGTCATCATCATGCACCCCGGCCCGATGAACCGCGGGGTGGAGATCGCGTCCGAAGTGGCCGACGGCCCCTTCTCCGTGATCCTCGATCAGGTGGCCAACGGCGTTGCCGTCCGCATGGCCGTGCTGTACCTGCTGGCCGGCGGAGTGGAGCACCATGAAGAAGCTGCTTAAGGGAGGGCGCGTCGTCGACCCCTCCACAGGGCTCGACGGTCAGTTCGACGTCCTGATCGACGGCGACCGTATCGCGAAGGTGGGGAAGAACCTGCCCGTCGCCGGCGCCGACGTCGTGGAGATTCCGGCCGGGCTCGTGATCGCCCCTGGCCTCATCGACATGCACGTGCACCTGCGCGAGCCTGGGCAGGAGCACAAGGAGACGGTGGCCACCGGCACGATGGCCGCCGTGGCCGGCGGTTTCACCGCCGTCGCGTGCATGCCGAACACGACGCCCATCAACGACAACGCCGGCGTGACGGCTTACATCGTCGCGAAGGCGCGGGAAGCCAATCTCGCGCGCGTGTATCCGATCGGTGCCGTGTCCAAGGGATCGAAGGGCGAACTGCTCGCCGACATCGCCGACATGCGCGAGGCCGGCTGCGTGGCGCTCTCGGACGACGGCTGGCCGGTGCGCACGGCGCTGATGATGCGGCGCGCACTCGAGTACGCCGGCATGTTCGGCATGCCCGTGATCGACCACTGCGAGGACCCGTCGCTCCGTGCGGACGGCGTCGCGCACGAGGGGTGCTGCGCTGGCCTGCTGGGCCTGAAGGGCATTCCCGCTGCGGCCGAGTCCATCATGGCCGCGCGTGACATCCTGCTCGCCGAACTGACCGGCTCCGCCGTGCACATCGCGCACATGAGCGCGCGGACCTCGCTCAGGGCTGTACGTCAGGGCAAGGACGCCGGCATCCGCGTGACTGCCGAGGTCACGCCGCACCACTTCACGCTGACCGACGACGCGCTGGCCGCGCCGATTCCGTACGACACGAACACCAAGATGAACCCGCCGCTGCGCGAGGTCGCCGATCGCGACTCGATGATCGCCGGCATCGCCGACGGCAGCATCGACTGCATCGCCACCGACCATGCGCCGCACCACTACGACGAGAAGAAGGTCGAGTTCGACCATGCGCCGTTCGGCATCGTCGGGCTCGAGACGGCCGTCTCGCTGACGTTCGACCGGCTCGTGCACGCCGGCATCATCAACATGAGCCGCATGGTCGCGCTGCTCTCGACCAACCCCGCGCGCATCCTGAACATCCCGGGTGGCACGCTGGCCGAGGGGTCGCTGGCGGACATCACGATCCTCGCGCCGGACATGCACGTGCGCGTGGCCGCGGCCACGATGAAGACGCGCTCGAAGAACATGCCGTTCGAAGGCTGGGAGCTGCGGGGCGGCGTGGCGGCGACGATCGTCGGCGGCCGCACGCTCTTCAACAACCCCGACGCCGGCCTGAAGGTCTAGACCAGTGGCCGCGGTGCGTCGCGCCAGACGTGCCGCCGGCCCCGATCCGGCGCTGCTCGGTCCGCCGCTCGACGCCCTCTATCGTGGCTTCGACCACGTCGAGTCCGCGAGCGACCCCGTCCACATCGTTCGGCGCTTTGCCCGCAATGACGACCGCGAGGTCGTCGCCTTCTGCGCCGCCGGGCTCGCCTTTGGCCGCGTCGCGAGCGTCCTCCAGTCCATCGAGGCGCTGCTGGCCATCATGGGGCCGGCCCCGGCGACCTACGTCCGCAACTTCGACGTCGCCCGTGAGCGCGCGCGTTTGAAGCCGCTCGTGCACCGATGGGTGCGCGGCGACGACATCACCGCGCTGATGCTGATCCTGCAGCGGATGCTGCGCGACTACGGCTCGATCGAAGGGTTCTTCCTGGCCGGGGATGACGGCCGGTCCCCCGACGTCTCCGCAGCGCTCAGCGACTTCTCGACCCGCGCGCTCGAGACCGATCTCCGGCCTGCCTACGGACGCGTGCCGAAGCGACCGGGCGTTTCCGCGTTCTTCCCGAAGCCCTCCGGCGGCAGTGCCTGCAAGCGGCTGAACCTGTTCCTGCGCTGGATGGTGCGGAAGGACGCGATCGACCTCGGCGTGTGGACCCGCGTGTCACCTGCGCGGCTCATCGTTCCGCTCGACACGCACATCATCCGGCTCGGCCGCTGCCTGCGGCTCACGCGCCGCGTGACGCCAGGCTGGAAGATGGCCGAGGACGTCACGACCGCCCTGCGGAGCATCGACCCGGCCGACCCGATCCGCTTCGACTTCTCGCTGTGCCACATCGGCATGAACGGCGCCTGCGGCTATGGCACGAAGAAGGGCGACGCTGCCTGCCCGCTCAAGGGTCAGTGCCGGCCCGGTCGCCCGTAGTCTGACCGCTCGTGGCCGCGGCCGACCTGACCGGGCGCCCGTGAACCTGCTCGTAGAGCGCCGCAGTCGTTTCGACCATCCGATCGAGCGAGAACTCTGAACGCGCCCGCGCCCGCGCGCTGTCACCGAGCGCCTGCCGCAGGTCTTCATCTTTCAGCAGCAGCGCGATCGCCGAGGCCAGGGCGCGCTCGTCCTTCGGCGGCACGAGCAGACCCGTGACGCCGTCCTCGATCAGATCCGGCACGTGTCCGACCGCGGTTGCAACGATCGGCCGGCTGGCCGCCATCGCTTCGATCAGCGCAAGGGACCCGGTCACATGCAGCGCGGCGGAGGCGTACACGTCGAAGCCCTTCAGGTGGCGCGCACTGTCCGCATGAAAGCCCGGCAGGAACACGTGCCGATCGAGGTGCCGCGCGTGGACGTCGCGCGTCAGCGCGGCCCGCTGCGGTCCCTCGCCCATGATGATGAAGCGGGCGTCCGGCACGTCGTGCAGCACGAGTCCGGCGGCCGCGATCAGGTGGTTGTGGCCCTTCTGCTGGTCGAGGATGCCGACGTTGCCGACGATCGGCGCGTTCGTCGGCAGGAAGAGCTCGGCGTGCAGGTTGGCGGGCTCCACGCGTTCGATGCGGTCCACATCCACGCCAGGCGGGATCAGCGCCACGCGTGATGACGGCACGCCCTCTGCGAGGAGCCGCTGGCGGACGCTGCCGTTGGTCGCCACGAACGCGTCGACCTGGCTGTACTTCCACTTGGAGAACGTGGTGCGCTCAGGGCGGAACTCGGACCGCCGGGTGACGACCAGCGGCAGGTGCGTGGGTCCGGAGATGATGGCGATGGCGGTGGCGGCCATGGCCACGGCATGCGAGTCGTGCGCGTGGACGACATCCGGCCTGCTGGCCTTCAGCACGCGCGAGAGGCGCCAGGCGGCGGCGATGTCTACATCGCCCTTCGGCGCGAGGCCCACGACGTCCATGCCTTCCGTCATGCGCCTGAAGAGCGGGCCGCCGGGGTGTGCGACGAGCGTGGCGCGATCGCCACGTTCCCGCAGGCCGACGACGAGGTCGAAGACCTGCCGCTGGCCGCCCTGCCACGCCGGAGACGTATCGATGTGGAGCGAGTGCATCGCGCCGGTGGGGGAGCGTGGATCAGCCGGGCCCCCAGGCGCAAGGCCGGAGATCAGGACCGGCTGGAGCCGGTGTCGTGCGGAATCGCGTCGCCCACGGGGCGCGAGAGCTCCCAGAGCTTGGCGAACTTGATGAAGACGCTGTAGGCCGCGACGGCGGACAGCAGGTAGCCGGCTGCGCCGTCCGCAAAACCGCGACGCAGGAAGTAGTTGCGGATGAACGCCGCCGGGGGATGCAGCGCGATCTCGAGGAGGGACGTGCGCCGGCCTTCGGCGTACATCCGCTGCGCGGCGAGCGTGGAGTAGTAGTTGAGCCGCGCGACCTGATCGGCCAGGTCCTCGTACGAGAAGTGGTGGAGCTCGTTCGTCAGATAGCCCATCGGGCTCTTCAGCTTGACGGACTCGTGGACGTACTCACCTTCCCATCGGCCCTCGCGCCGGTCGTAGAGCCGGAGCTGATAGTCGGGATAGTGGTCCGTCGTGCGCACCCACCGGCCGAGGATGAACCCCACGCGCGGCATCCGGTAGCCGCGCCGCGGCGGCTCCGACGCCAGCAGCGCCTGGATCTCCGCGGCGAGTTCCGGCGTGATCCGCTCGTCGGCGTCCAGCGAGAAGATCCAGTCGTTGGCGGCGAGGTCGTGCGCGAACGTCTTCTGGTCGATCCAGCCCGTCCAGTCGCGATGCTCGACGCGCGCGCCGTGCGCTTTGGCAATGGCCACGGTGTCGTCCGTGCTGCCGCAATCCACGACGATCACCTCGTCAGCCCACCGTGCGGACTCGATGGCCGCGCCGATGTGCTTGCCCTCGTTCTTGGTGATGATGGTGACCGACAGCTTCGGCACGCGGCGATCTTAG
>CAYNUO010000013.1:24657-59569 GCA_964400405.1 uncultured Bifidobacteriaceae bacterium
CCGGTCCCGCCCGTGAGCGGCGCCTGCTGGATGGTCTCGAAGTCCACGGCGCTCTTGTTGTAGTCGAGGATGGCCTTGAGCTCGTTGGCCTGCGCCTGCGCGAGATCCCGCTGGGCCTGGAACACGAAGAAGCTCGTGGACTGCCCGGCCGCGAACTTCTTCTGTTCGGCGTCGAGCCGCCGTGCGGCAAGCTCGCGCGACGCGCGGGTGCTGCCGACGCGCTTCTGGTTCGTCGTCAGCGTGCGCGCGGCGTCGCGCACCTGCGTCGCGACCTGCAGCTGCTGGTTCCTCAGCTGCAGTCTGGCCTGCGACTGCTGCAGCTTCGTGCGCGCAAGGCTGGCCTGCTGCGACGTCTGGCCGAGCGGGTAATTCACGTTCACCGAGAACGTCCAGCGCGGGTACTGGTTCTGGAAGATGTCGCCGAGGGCGGCGCCGTAGCTGCGCTGGGCCGAGCCGATGATCGGACCGGGGAACCCGGCACCACGGAGGGCCTGCGTGCCGCCGAGGCCGTTCAGGCCGTAGTCGAGTTGCGCATTGACCTCGGGGAGCGTCTGGTCCGTCAGAAACCGGAGGCTGATGTCTGTCGCCTCGATCGAGGTCTGCGCCTGCTTCAGGTCCGTCCGCGACTCAAGCGCCTTCGCCACCGCGACGTCCACGTTTACCGAGAGCGGCGAGAAGGGCGCCTTGTCGGTCGGCTCGATCTTCACCGTCCAGAAGTCGGCTGACGCCGGGTCGAAGATGAGCGCGCGCAGCGTGTCCTCCGCGCGGTCGATGGCGGCTTCCGCCACGATCACGGCTTCGTCGCGCTGGGCCACCTCCGCCTCGGCCTCGACGATGTCGATCGGCGCCATGGTGCCGATCTCGACGCGCGCCTTGTTGTTCCTGAGCGACTCGCGGGCCAGGTCGAGCGACTGGCGTGTGACCGCGAGCGATTCGATCGCGTAGGCGAGATCCCAGTAGGCGTTCCGCACCGCGCGCGACGTCGTCGCGATGGACGCCTGCACGTCCAGGTCCGAGTTCTGCCGGTTCTTCTTTCCCACCTCGAGCTGCTGCTTGACGTTGTCGATCTTGAAGTTGCGGAGCAGCGGTTGCACGACCGAGAGGCTGACTGACGAGTTCACCTGGGGGTTGAAGTTGGTGAAGAGGTTGGTGGTCGTGGACCGCGTGTTGTCCCACCCGAGCGCGTAGCTGGCACCGTGCCACTTCGTCGCCTGGCGGATGCCGACGTTGCCGGCGTAGCGGTGGTCGTTGATCTCGTCGCCGGAGGCGCCGGAGAGAAAGCTGGAGTTGGGTGTGTCGGTGCCCGCCGTGGAACCGGTGGCCGTCAGCGACGGGCTCCACGCGGTCAGCGTCTGTGCGATGGCCAGGTCCTGCAGCTGCGGGGCGACCTTCGCGAGCTGGATGCCGAGGTTGTGCTCGAGAGCCTGCCGCACGGCGTCGTCCACGGAGAGCTTTCTCGCCTCCCGCGCGGGGGCTGCCGCCTGTGACGGTGCCGACTGGGCGGATGCCGCGGCCGGGAGCGCCGCGCTGGCGGCGGCGAGCAGGACAGCGATGGCAAATCGGTGACAGAACGTGGTCATGAGCCGGGAACTCCTCGTGTCAGGCGCTTGAGGGGTAGACGTGCGGGCGGGAGGTTTGGTTTCAGGCGGCGCAGCTATACTGGCGATCCGCATGGATGTCATCGATATCTTCCGTCGTACGGGCGCGCTGCTCGAAGGCCATTTTCTGCTCTCCTCCGGCTTGCACAGCCCGGGCTATCTGCAGTGCGCGCTGGTGCTGCAGCACCCCGCGCATGCGGAAGCCTGTGGCGCCGCAATTGCCGCGAAGGTGAAGGCGCTCGGCATCCAGACGGTCCTCTCGCCGGCCCTGGGCGGGATCGTCATCGGGCAGGAGGTCGGCCGGGCGCTGGGCGTCCGTGCCATCTTCGCCGAGCGGCAGGACGGCCGGCTCGTGTTGCGCCGTGGCTTCACGCTGACCCCTGGTGAGCGCGTGCTCGTGGTGGAAGACGTGGTGACGACGGGCGGCTCGACGCGCGAGACCATCGACGTCGCCCGGGGCCGCGGTGCGGAGATCGTCGCCGCGGCGGCCATCATCGACCGCAGCGGCGGCAACCCCGGCCTGCCGGTGCCGTTTCACGCGCTGGCGGCGATGGCGCTGCCGACGTATCCGGCAGACGCCTGCCCGCTGTGCAAGAGCGGGTCGCCGGCCATCAAGCCCGGTTCCCGCACGCCCGCCTCCGCGTAGGCGCGCCCCGCCACGCATGCGCACGTTGCGCCTGACGCTCGCCTACGACGGCACGCCGTTTGTGGGCTTTCAGCGGCAGGCGGAAGGCCGCGGCGTCTCCATTCAGGGCCTGCTCGAGGACGAGCTGGCGAAGCTGGAGGGCGCACCTGTGACGCTGCACGGGGCCGGCCGCACGGATGCCGGCGTCCACGCCCTCGGGCAGGTCGCGAGCGCCGTCGTCAGCTTCACGCACGACCCGGCCGCCGTCCGCCGCGCGCTGAACGTCAACCTGCCGAGGAGCCTGCGCGTGCTCGAGGTCGAGGACGCGCCGGAGGGCTTTCACGCCCGCTTCAGCGCGAAGGCCAAGACCTACCGCTACCAGATCGCCAACACGGCCGTCGTGCATCCGTTCGTCACGCCGTTCGTCTGGCAGGTGCCGGACCCGCTCGACGTGACGGCCATGCAGCAGGCGGCGGGCCTGCTCGCCGGCGAGCACGACTTCGCGGTCTTCCAGAGCGCCGGCACGCGCATCGTCAGCACGGTCCGGACCATCACCGCGTCACGTCTGACGCCGGAACGTGCGGCCTCCGGCAGCGCTGACCTGCAGGATCTGCTCGTCTACGAGGTCACCGGCACCGGATTCCTGCGCCACATGGTGCGCGCGATCGCCGGCACGCTGGTCGAGGTGGGGCGCGGGCAGCGGAGCTGGCAGTCGATTCCGGAGCTGCTCACCGGCCGGCCACGCGATGAAGCGGGTCCGACGGCACCGGCCAGCGGCCTTTTGCTCGTCCGCGTCGACTACTGACCCGCTTATGATCTGAGCGCATGCCGCTCGACGCCCTGCTGGCCGAGATCCCGCCCGGTCACCCGGATGAGGCGCTCGCCCGTCAGCTCAATCCGGATCAGCTCCCCGCGCACGTCGCGATCATCATGGACGGCAACGGCCGCTGGGCCGCCGAGCGCCGCCTGCCGCGCGTGGAGGGCCACAGAAACGGCGTCGAGGCCGTGCGCGAGACGGTCGAGTCGGCGACGGCGCTGGGACTCCAGGTGCTGACGCTCTACGCCTTCTCCGTAGAGAACTGGAAGCGGCCGGCGACCGAGATCGGCGCGCTGATGATGCTGCTCAAGCGGTATCTGCGCAGCGAGCTGAAGACGCTGCTGAAGAACGACATCCGCTTCCGCGTGGTCGGCCGTCCCGAGGGTCTGCCTGCCGATGTGCAGGAGGAACTGACGACCGCCATCGACCGGACCGCGAACAACCGCGGCATGATCTTCAACCTCGCGCTGAACTACGGCGGCCGCACGGAGATCGTCGACGCGGCCCGCCGGGCGATCGAGCAGGGCGTCGCCGCGTCGGACCTCGATGAAGAGCGCTTCGCGAGCCTGCTCTACACGGCGGGCCAGCCCGACCCGGACCTGCTGATCCGGACCAGCGGCGAGATGCGCATCAGCAACTTCCTGCTCTGGCAGATCGCCTACGCGGAGATCTACGTCACCGACACCTACTGGCCGGACTTCCGCCGCCGGCATCTGCTGGACGCCATCCTCGCGTTCCAGAAACGTGAGCGCCGCTACGGCGGCGTGACGCCCGCGACCGGCGCGGCCGCAGGAGTCTCCTAACCCGTGACCCGTCTGATCTCCGGCGTCGCGATGGCCGCCGTGGCCCTCGCCGCCATCTGGTTTCTGCCGTCGCCGGCGCTGCGTGTCGTGGCGGCGCTGGTCGCCGCCGTCGGTGCCCGTGAACTGGTCACCATCCTGCGGGCGTCGAACCTGAACCCGGCCCTGTGGCTGGCGATGGCGTTCACGGCCGCGGCCAGCTTTCTGATGGGCGGCATCGCCGCGGGCTACAACGTGGTGGTGCTCGCAGGTCTGGCCGTCATGCTCGTCGAGGTTCTGGCGCGCGGCAACGGCATGGCCGCGGCCGGCGCGGTGGTCGGCGGCGCGATCTGGATCGGCGTGCCGCTGGGTCTGCTCGCACGCGTGCACGATGTCGGTGGTCCCTGGGCGGTTCTGCTGCTGCTGGGGACGGTCGTCGTCAGCGATTCGTCGCAGTACTACACGGGGCGGATGTTCGGCCGGCACCCGCTGGCGCCCAACGTGAGCCCGAAGAAGACGATCGAAGGTGCCGTCGGCGGCGTAATCTTCGGCACGGCCGCGATGGTGCTGGGTGGTCGCTGGCTGCTGCCGTTCGCGGAGCTGCCGCAACTTGTTGCCGCCGGCCTGGCCGTCGTCGCGCTGGGCATCTGCGGCGACCTCTTCGAGTCGCGTCTCAAGCGCCTGGCAGGCGTCAAGGACAGCTCGTCGCTGATTCCCGGCCACGGCGGCGTGCTGGACCGCATCGACGCGCTTCTCTTTGCCACGCCCGCGTTCTACCTGCTGCTCGGGTCGTCGCTGTGAGTACCGGCCCGAAGCGGATCGCGATCCTGGGGTCCACGGGCTCCATCGGGACGAGCGCCCTCAGCGTCGTGGATGCGCATCCGGACCGCCTGAAAGTGGTCGGTCTCGCGGCGGGTGAGAACGTCGCGGCGTTCGCCGACCAGCTCCACCGATACCGTCCCGCGATTGCGGCCATGGCCACGTCCGCGGGCCTCGACCAGTTGCGTGCGACCGGGGCGCCGCTGCCGGCGAGCCTGATGAGCGGCCCCGACGGGCTCGTGGCCGTCGCGACGCATCCGGACGTCGACATCGTCATCTGCGCATCGTCGGGCAGCGCGGGCCTCGAAGCGGTGCTGGCGGCGGTCGAGCACGGCAAGACGGCGGCGGTGGCCAACAAGGAAGTGCTCGTGATGGCCGGCGAGCTCGTCACCCGGACCGCCGCGGCCCACGGCGCCGCGATCCTGCCGGTCGACAGCGAGCACAACGCCATTCACCAGTGCCTGGACGGCCGCAACGTGGCGGACGTCCGGCGGTTGATTCTCACGGCGTCCGGCGGGCCGTTCCGGCGGCACACGGTCGAGCAGATGGCGGGCGTAACGGCCGAGGCCGCGCTCTGTCACCCGACCTGGCAGATGGGCCGCAAGATCACGATCGACTCGGCCACGCTGATGAACAAGGGGCTGGAGGTGATCGAGGCGCGGTGGCTCTTCGGCCTCGAGGCGGACCGCATCGGCGTCGTCGTCCACCCGCAGTCGGTCGTCCACTCGATGGTCGAGTTTGTCGACGGGTCCATCCTCGCGCAGCTCGGCGTGACGGACATGCGCCTGCCGATTCAGTACGCCTGCTCGTATCCCGAGCGCTGGGCGGCCCCGGTCCCGCCGCTGAACCTCGCGCAGGCCGGCCGGCTGGAGTTCGAGGAGCCGGACATGGAGCGGTTCCCGTGCCTCGGGCTGGCGTATCGCGCGCTGCGGAGCGGCGGGAGCCTGCCGTGCGTGCTGAACGCGGCGAACGAGGTGGCCGTGGAGGCCTTTCTCCAGGGCGGGCTCAGTTTTCCCGGCATAGCCTCGGTGATCGCGGCGACGATGGACGCCCACACGCCAGCGCCGGTGGACACACTGGCCGCCGTCCGGGCCGTCGACCGCTGGGCTCGCCAGTACGCGGCCGGCCTTATCCCGGCCCTTACAATGAAGGCCTGAGGTTCACGTGACCACGCTGCTGTCGTTCCTGTTCGTTCTCGGCGTCCTGATCTTCGTGCACGAGCTGGGGCACTTCCTGGCCGCCCGCCGGCTCGGCGTCCGCGTGCTGACGTTCTCGCTGGGCTTCGGCCCGAAGATCTTCAGCGTCAAGCGCGGCGACACCGAGTACTGCATCAGCATCATTCCGCTCGGCGGCTACGTGAAGATGGCCGGCGAGAACATCGAAGACCCGCGCGCGGGCCAGCCCGACGAGTTCCTGTCGCGGACGAAGTGGGAGCGCTTCCAGGTGCTCATCGCCGGTCCGCTGATGAACATCCTGCTCGCGTTCGTCGTGACGGCCGTGGTGCTGCTGCAGGGCACCGAAGTGCCGGCGTTCGAAGAGGAGGCGCCCGTGCTCGGCGGCGTGATGGCGGATTCGCCCGCGGCGAAGGCCGGACTCCAGCGCGGCGATCGCATCCTGACCGTGGCCGGCGATGCCGTGCCGACGTGGAACGCGCTGAACATGGCGGTCGGCATCCGTCCGGGCAAGAACGTCACGCTGACGCTCGAGCGTGCCGGCGCGCCGATGACCGTCTCGCTGGAGACCAGGTCGGAAACGAAGTTCCAGATCGGCTCGATCGGCGTCCTCCCGGACATCCATCCGATCATCCGGTCCGTGCTGCCGGGCGACCCGGCTGACAAGGCGGGCCTGAAGCCCGGCGACGAAGTCGTCGCCGTCGACGGCGAGCGCGTGATCCTGTCGAGCGATCTGGTCAAGGCCACGTCGAAGAACGCCGGCAGGACCATCACGGTCACCATCACCCGGAACGGGCAGGAGCAGCAGCTCTCGCTGACGCCCGTGCTGCGCGACAACCGCGGCATGATCGGGATCACGACCTCCGAGCCGACACGTTCGTTCCAGCCCGGTCCGCTCGAAGCGATCTCGATGAGCGCGAAGCGGACGGTCGAGGGCAGCGGCCTGATCTTCAAGACCATGGGCCAGCTCCTCTCGGGGCAGGCGTCGCCGAAGCAGCTGATGGGCCCGGTTGCCATCGCCCAGCTTTCGGGAGAATCGGCGCAGCTCGGCTGGGTGGCGCTGCTCTCGCTGATGTCGATGATCAGCCTCAACCTCGGCGTGCTGAACCTGATGCCCATCCCGGTGCTCGACGGCGGGCACATCCTCATCCTGCTGCTCGAGGGCGTGGCCCGGCGCGACTTCAGCGCCCAGGTCAAGGAGCGGATGCTGATGGTGGGCTTCGCGCTGCTGATGGTGCTGATGGTGACGGTGATCTACAACGACCTGACCCGCATCAGCTTCATCGAGCGCCTGATGCCCTGGCGCAACTAGCGCCGGAGACGGGCGCGGGTTACGCTGCGCCGAACCAGCCGCGGTCGTTGGCGTCCGCGAGCCTGGCTTCCAGATAGTTCCAGAGCGCCGGGCAGCCCGCTGTGATCTGCGGGCCGACTCGCCTCACGACCTGCTCGTGGCGGATGCCGTTCTCGCGCCAGCTTTGACCGTTGTTGGCGAGGTTCAGCAGCACGGGCATCGCGCGGTCCACCGCGTTCGCGAAGCGTGAGTCGGCCGTGACCTCGGCCTCGAACTCTTCCCACAACGCGACGAATGGCGCCCGCTGCGCCTCCGGCAGCAGGCCTAGCACGCGAAGGGCGCCGGCCCTCTCCGCGGCTTTGCGCTCGGCCACGCCTTCGGTGGCGTAGACGATCGTGTCGCCGGTGTCGATCTCGCCGACGTCATGCACCAGGAGCATCTGCACGACGCGGTCGATGTTCACCGGGGACGCGGCGAGATGCGCGAGCGACATCGCCAGCATCGCGATCTGCCAGCTGTGTTCCGCGGAGTTCTCGTAGCGGGTGAGACCGAGCGGCCGGGTCTTGCGCGTGACGCCCTTGAGCTTGTCGAGTTCGAGCGCGAAGTCGACGATCGCCTGCAGGTCAGCCACGCGCGCGGGCGACGTCCTTCATGGCGGCGAAGGCGGCGTCGATGGTCTTCGCCACGTCCGTGTCGGTGTGCGCGGCGGAGAGGAACCACGCCTCGAACTGCGACGGCGGTGGATAGATGCCGCGCTTCAGCATGCCGCGGAAGAACACGCCGTAGGCCGCGGTGTCGGCCTTCATGGCCGAGGGGCAGTCGGTCACCGGCTTACCGGTGAAGAACGGCGTGACGAGCGATCCGAAGGCGTTGACCTGCACGGGCACGCCGGCCGCGCGGGCGGCGTCGGCAAAGCCGGAGGCGAGCATCGCGCCGAGATACGCGAGGTCGCGATAGAGGCCGGGCTTGAGGCGGTTGAGCGCCCAGAGGCCCGCCGTCATCGCGAGCGGATTGCCTGACAGCGTGCCGGCCTGATACACGGGCCCTGCCGGCGAGACCAGCGACATCAGGTCCGCCCGGCCACCATAAGCGCCCACGGGCAGGCCGCCGCCGATGATCTTGCCGAGGCACGTGAGGTCGGGCGTGATGCCGAAGAGCCCCTGCGCGCCACCGGCGGACGCCCGGAAGCCGGAGATGACCTCGTCGAAGACGAGCAGCGCGCCGTACTTCGTGCACAGGTCCCGCAGACCCTGAAGAAAGCCGGGCGCCGGAGGCACGACGCCGATGTTGCCGGCAATCGGTTCGACGATCACGGCCGCGATCGCCTTCCTGTGCGCCTTGAACAGACGCTCGACGGACGAGAGGTCGTTATAGGTGGCGATCAGCGTGTCGGCCGCGACCGCCTTCGCCACACCGGGGCTCGTCGGCACGCCGAGCGTCAACGCGCCGGAACCGGTCTTCACGAGAAACGCATCACCGTGGCCGTGATAGCAGCCTTCGAACTTGATGATGCGGTCGCGCTTCGTGGCGGCCCGGGCCACGCGGATGGCGCTCATAGCGGCTTCGGTGCCCGAGCTGACGAACCGGACACGTTCCATCGACGGCATCAGCTCGCGGACGCGCTCAGCGAGCTGGTGCTCCAGCGGGCTGGGTGCGCCGAAGCTGGTGCCGGACTTCGCGGCCGTGGTGATGGCGCGCGTCAGGCCTGCCGGCGCGTGGCCGTGAATCAGCGGCCCCCACGACATCACGTAGTCGATGAAGACGTTGCCGTCGACGTCGTACAGCTTCGCGCCGGCGCCCTTCTTCACGAAGAGCGGCGAGGCGCCGACGGACTTGAACGCACGGACGGGGCTGTCCACGCCACCGGGCAGAATCTGCTGGGCGCGGGCAAAGAGCTGCTGACTGCGGACGGGCTTCTTCATCGGGGTTCCGGGCTAGAGGGCGCGCGCGGCTTCGCGGGCGTAGTAGGTGACGATGATGTCCGCTCCGGCGCGGGCGATGGACGTCAGCGTCTCGAGCATGGCGCGGCGTTCGTCCAGCCAGCCGTTGCGCGCGGCCGCCTTGAGCATCGCGTACTCGCCGCTCACGTGATACGCGGCCGTGGGGGCGTTGAACTCCCGCTTCACGCGCGAGATGACGTCGAGATACGTGAGCGCCGGCTTGACCATCACGATGTCGGACCCCTCCTCGAGGTCGAGCGCGACCTCGCGCAGGGCCTCCTCGACGTTGGCGGGGTCCATCTGGTGGCTCCGGCGGTCGCCGAACTGCGGGCTGGAATCCGCGGCGTCGCGAAACGGCCCGTAGAACGCCGAGCAGTACTTGGCCGCGTAGGACATCAGGCCCACCTGGTCGTGGCCCGCGGCGTCCAGCGCGGCGCGGATCGCGCCGACGCGGCCGTCCATCATGTCGGAGGGCGCCACGAAGTCGGCCCCCGCCTCGGCATGCGAGAGGGCGGCACGCACGAGCGCATCGACGGTGGCGTCGTTCAGGATCTCCTCGCCGTGCATCAGGCCGCAGTGGCCGTGCGAGGTGTACTCGCACAGGCAGACATCGGTGAACACCACGGTGCCTTCAACTTCGCGCTTGATCGCACGCACGGCCGACTGCACGGGCGCGTCCGGGTCCGAGGCCTCCGACCCAATGTCGTCCTTTGAGTCCGGCAAGCCGAACAGCAGCACGCCCGGCACGCCGTCGGCCCTGGCCGCGGCGACTTCCTTGACGGCTTCGTCGACCGAGAGCTGGAAGACGCCCGGCATCGAGCTGACCTCGCGACGTACGCCTTCGCCCTCGCAGACGAACAGCGGGTAGACGAGGCGGTCCGGCGTCAGCCGTGTTTCGCGGACGTAGCTGCGGATGGCCTCGGTGCGGCGGAGCCGCCGTGGACGGTGCGTCAGATCGAGCGACATGGCGATCATTCTAGTAGGATGCGCCTCGCCCCATGAGACGCAACCTCTACCTGCAGGTGCTGGTGGCCATCGCCGTCGGCGTCGCCCTTGGTGTCCTGAACCCGGAACTGGCGAAGTCGCTCAAACCGCTCGGCGACGTGTTCGTGAAGACCGTGCGGATGCTGATCGGCCCCGTGATCTTCTGCACGGTGGTGGGCGGCCTGGCCGGGCTCTCCGACCTGCGGCGGCTGGGCCGGGTGGGCTGGAAGGCGCTGGTCTACTTCGAGGTCGTGACCACCGTGGCGCTCTTCATCGGCCTCGTCGTGGCGAAGGTGGTCCAGCCGGGCGCCGGCTTCCATGTGGACCCCGCCACGCTGAACACGACATCGATCGCGGGCTACGCCGCGGGGGCGCAGCAGCAGGGGACGGTGGCATTCCTGACGCACATCGTGCCGGCCACGTTCATCGGCGCGTTCGCGGATGGCGAGATCCTCCAGATCCTCTTCCTGGCCATCCTCTTCGGAGTCGTGCTCGCGAAGATGGGCGAGAAGGGCAAGGCCGTCGGCGCGCTGCTGCACGACCTGACTGGCGTGTTCTTCGGCCTCGTCAACCTCGTCGTGCGCGCGGCTCCGCTCGCGGCGCTCGGCGCGATGGCCTTCACGGTCGGCGCCTATGGCCTCGGCACACTGGTCTCACTGGGCAAGCTGATGGCGAGCGTCTACTTGACGTGCCTGCTGTTCATCGTCGTCGTACTGGGCGGGATTCTGCGCCTGCACGGGTTCTCGCTGCTGGGCGTGCTCCGGATGATCCGGGAGGAACTGCTGATCGTGCTGGGCACGTCGTCCTCGGAATCCGCGTTGCCGTTGCTGATGCAGAAGCTGAAAGCCAACGGGTGCGGCGACTCGGTGGTCGGCATCGTCGTGCCGTCCGGCTATTCCTTCAACCTCGACGGCACGTGCATCTATCTGACGATGGCGGTGCTCTTCATCGCTCAGGCGACCGACGTCTCGCTGACGCTGGGTGAGGAGCTTTCGATCCTCGGCGTGCTGCTGCTGACGTCGAAGGGCGCCGCGGCCGTCACCGGCGGCGGCTTCATCACGCTGGCAGCCACGCTCGCCACGACGGGCGGGAAGGTGCCCGTGGCCGGTCTGGCTCTCATCCTCGGCGTCGACCGCTTCATGTCGGAGGCGCGCGCGATCACCAACCTCGTCGGCAATACCGTTGCGGCGCTCGTCGTATCCCGGTGGGAACGCGACTTCGACACGAAGCGCGGCGGGGCCATCCTGCTCAAGCCGGTCCCCTCGTCGCCCCCCTCGTCCAGGCCCTGATCCGGGCCTGACGCAATCTGCACAGCACTGTTGCGAGACGCCCCTTGACTCCCCGGGGGCACGCCGGTAGCCTCTGATCGATACTTTGAGACTGAGTCTCAGAGTCATGATGTTGCGGACACAGGTCGGGAGCCACCCTGCTGCCAGCCTGCGCCGCCCCGGAGGCGGAGTTGACGCTGCGCAAGCTGTTCTTCTGGTTCCATCTGACCATCGCCCTGGTCGCCGGACTCGTCATCCTCGTGATGTGCGTGACAGGGGCGCTGCTGACGTACGAGCGGCAGCTGGTGGCATGGACCGAGCGTGACTTCCGCTCCTCGCCGGCGGCCGGCCGGGCCGCCCTGTCCGTGGCCGAACTCGAATCGCGGGTCGTTGAGCAGGTTCCCGGCCTTGCCGCCACGGGCCTGAACCTGAGCCACGCCGCCGACGCGCCGGCTGTCTTCGTGGCCGGCCGCCGGACGCTCTACGTCGACCGCTATTCCGGCTACGTGATTGGTGAGGCATCCGACGGCGGCCTTCGCGCCGTGCTCTCGTCCCTGAAGGCGTGGCACCGGTGGATCGGCGCCGAAGGCACCTGGCGCCCGGTCGGGAAGTTCCTGAGCGGCTGGGCCAACCTCATCTTCGCGGTCATCGTCCTGACCGGCCTCTATCTGTGGCTGCCGTCCACGTGGACGTGGGCGCGCGTGCGTCAGGTGCTGTGGTTCCGCCGCGGCGTGCAGGGCAAGGCGCGGGACTTCAACTGGCACCACGTGGTCGGCGTGTGGTCGGCGGTGCCGCTGCTCATCGTCATCCTCGGGGCGTTGCCGATCTCATTCCCCTGGGCGGGTGACCTCCTGTACCGCCTCGCAGGTGACGTACCGCCGAGTGCGCGTCCGGGCGCCCCCACGCCGGGCGGTCCTGCCGGCGGACGCGGCCCCGGTGTGCGCCCGGACGCCCTGCGCCCGACACCCGCCATGCTCGCAGCCACCGACGTGGGGCTCGCGCAGGCGCGGGCGACCTTCGCCGACTGGCGGACCATCAGCGTCCGCTGGCCGCGCTCGGCCCGCGGGCACATGGACGTGATCGTCGACATGGGTTCCGGCGGCCAGCCGCAGCACCGCGTGGCGATGGAGCTCGATCCCGCGACCGGTGACGTCGAGACGCTCCAGGCTTTCGCCGATCAGAGCCCGGGCCGGCGCCTCCGCAGTCTCGCGCGCTTTGCCCACACCGGCGAGGTACTGGGCATGCTGGGCCAGACCGTCGCGGGTCTCGCCTCGGCCGGTGGCGCGCTGCTCACATGGACCGGCTTTGCGCTGGCGTGGCGCCGGTTGGTGTCGTGGCGGCAGCGTCGGCGCCCGGCGACCGCCGTGTCCCGTAACCCCGAATCAGCAACTTCTGTGGCTGGCACGGCCGCCGCCATGTCGTCACACGCCCGCGGCGCTGCGCCGCTGGCCTAGGAGAACAGCACCAATGCGACGCACGACTTCCAGCCTCCCCGGCCGCAAGCGGCGCCGCGGCACCGCGCGCTTGTTCGTGCTCGGCACCACGGTCGCGATGAGCGCGAGCCTGGCGACGGCCGGGACGCCGCGCGTCGACGGGCGCCGCTCCCGCGCCGCCGCCAGCAAGACGGCGGCCGCCGCGACCGCGGTTGCCGAGGCGAATCAGGACGTGCTGGCGCAGTCCTTCGACTTCGCCGTGCCCGCCGGACCGCTCGACGCGGCCGCCGCGGCGTTTGCCGCCGCGACCCGCGTCAACGTGGTGTTCGGGCTCGATTCAATCGGCTCGATCCACTCGCCGGGCGCCTCGGGCCGTCTCACGGCTGACGCCGCCCTCCGGGCGATGCTCGCCGGCACCGGTCTCTCCGCCAGGTTCGAGTCCGGCCGAGTGGTCGTCGAGGTCGCGCGCCTCTCCGAGGACGTGCAGGTGGTCGGTGTGGGCACCACCGCGGTCTCGTCACCCAAGTACGTCGTGCCGCTGCGCAACGTGCCGCAGACCGTTGCCGTGGTTCCCCGCGACATCATCGAGAAGCAGGGTGCGTTCACGCTGAGCGAGGCGCTTCGCAACGTTCCCGGCGTGACCATGCAGGCCGGCGAGGGTGGCGGCGCGTCGAACACCGCCGGCGACATGTTCAACCTGCGCGGCTTCTCGGCGACGAACAGCCTCTTCCTTGATGGCGTCCGCGACGACGGCCTGATCTCCCGCGACGTCTACAACATCGAGCAGGTCGAGGTCTTCCTGGGTCCGACGGGCTCCGATGTCGGCCGCAGCACGGCCGGCGGCTACGTCAACCAGGTGACGAAGACGCCGACGCTGCAAGCCGCGCGCAGCGGCGCCGTCTCCCTGGGTTCCGCGTCGCAGCGACGGGCGACGGTCGACCTCAACATTCCGCTGGCGAAGGCCGCGGATAGCTGGGGGAGCCGCAGCGCGCTGCGCGTCAACGCCGTGCTGCAGGACAGCGGAGTCCCCAGCCGGCAGTACGTCACCGGCAGACGCCGCGGCGTGGCGCCCTCGCTGGCCCTCGGCATCGGCACACGCACCCGCGTGACAGCCGGCGGCCAGTTCATGACGCAGGAGAACACGCCGGACTACGGTGTGCCGGGTGCGGCGTTCCGTGAATTCCCGCTCGCACCGACCACCGTCATCGCGCCCAGGGACGTGGATACCACCAACTTCTACGGCACGCGCGCGGACTATGACGACGCCAGCCAGGAGTCCTACACGGGGAAGGTCGAGCACGACCTCAACCGGCGCCTGTCGATCCGGAACCAGACGCGTTACAACCGCACGCACCGCGTCGCCGTCGTGTCGGCCATTCAGAACGTCGCCGCCTACGCGCCCGCCACGGGCCTCGTGACGCTGTCGCGGCAGGGCAACGACCGCGAGAACACGATCGTTTCCAACCAGACGAATCTCACGGCGCGGTTCTCCACCGGGACGGTGACGCACGCGTCGACGTTCGGCGTGGAGTTCACGAGCGAAGAGCAGACGGCGCCGACGCTCGGCACGCTGGGAACACCGACACCGGTTGACCTCTTCTACCCGATGATCGCGGCCAGCGTGCCCGGTGCGGCGCCCGCGCCGACCGGCGCCAACACCGTCGGGAAGGCGAACACCGCGGCCGCCTACCTGTTCGACACCGTCGATGTGTCGACGCGCGTGCAGCTCTCGGCCGGCCTGCGCGCCGAGCGGTACACGGCCACGGCGCTCGCCAATGACGCCGCGGGCGTGACCACCACCGACCTGACCGCGCGCGACACGCTGCTCAGCGGCCGTGGCGGCGTGGTGATCCGTCTGACCCCGATGGCGAACCTGTATGCTTCCGTCGGTTCGACCGTGACGCCGCCCGGCACGGCCAACTTCACGCTCAACGCGCAGCCGAACAACCAGAACAACCCGAGCACGAAGCCGCAGCGCTCGACCAACTACGAAGCGGGCGGCAAGTGGGATGCGGCGGAAGGCCGGCTGTCGCTGAACGCCGCGCTGTTCCACACGATCAACACGAACGTGATCTTCACCGTGGACGCGACGGCGGTGCCGCCGCTCTTCAATCAGGACGACGAGCAGACGGTCACGGGCGTCACGGTGGGCGCGCTCGGCAAGCTGAGCAGCCGCTGGCAGGTGCTCGGGAATCTCGGGTATCTGCACGGCACGTTCAAGTCGCAGGCAGCCGCCAGCAACGGCAACCAGCTGCTGCTGACGCCCCGCCTCTCCGGGTCCATGTGGGCCACGTTCCAGGCGCATCCGGTCTTCGCGGTCGGCGGCGGTGTCCGGTTCACCGAGGGCATCTTCATCAACGCCGCGAACACGATCCGGATGCCCGGCTACGCCGTGATCGACGCGCTGGCCGAGTACACGGCGAGCGCGCGACTGAGCCTGCGGCTCAACCTCTACAACCTGGCCGACCGCACGTACGTCCGCAGCGTCAACAACAACGGCGGCCGGTTCAACCCCGGGCAGGGCATTGCATTCCTGCTGACGCCGACGCTGCGGTTCTAACCGAGCTACGCCCATGCTGCTGCACATTCCCGGCGTGCTCACGGCCGACCAGGTCGTCGCGCTTCGCGCGAAGCTCGACACGGCTGACTGGCAGGATGGGCGCGTGACGGCCGGCTATCAGTCCGCGAAGGTCAAGCACAACGAGCAGTTACCGGAGGAGCACCCCGTGGCGCGCGAGGGGGGCGACGTGGTGCTGCAGGCGCTGCAGCGCAGTCCGCTCTTCATGTCAGCCGCGCTGCCGCTCCGGATCTTCCCGCCGCTCTTCAACCGCTACCAGGGCGGCGGGCACTTCGGCAGCCACGTCGACAACGCCATCCGGCAGGTCCCGGGCATGCCCGTCCGCATCCGGACGGATCTCTCGGCCACGCTGTTTCTGGCGGGGCCCGACGAGTACGACGGCGGTGAGCTGGAGGTGGAGGACACCTACGGCGCGCACAGCGTCAAGCTGCCCGCCGGGGACCTGGTGCTCTACCCCTCGACGAGCCTGCACCTGGTGCGGCCGGTCACGCGGGGCGCGCGGGTCGCCTCATTCTTCTGGATTCAGAGCCTGGTGCGCAGCGATGCGGATCGCACGCTGCTGTTTGACCTCGACAGCGCCATCCAGCGACTCGCGACCGACGTCCCGCAGCATCCCGCCGGTGTGCAGTTGACGGGCGTGTACCACAACCTCGTCAGGCGCTGGGCCGAGCTCTAACGCCCGCACCGCGCGGGCGGGATTCAGGGCGCGGTGGTCTTCGCCGCGTCCGCGAAGTGCGCGGCGATGGCATCGGCCAGTGTGGGGATCGTGAACCGCTCCGGCTGAATGGTGACGTCGATGCCGAGCGACCGGGCGACGTCGCCGGTGACCGGGCCGATGGACGCCACGGCCGTGCGCTTCAGCAGATCCACCGCGGCGTCCTCGCCGACCAGCGTGACGAACGTCCGCACGGCCGAGCCGCTCGTGAAGGTCACGCAGTCGAGCGTGCCGTCGAGGAGCATCCGGTAGATGTCCGGTTCGTCGTCCCGGAGCGTCTCGCGCGCCACCGTCTGATACGCGACGACCTCCGTGACCTCGGCGCCCGCATTCCGCAGGTGATCGGCGAGAACGTCCCGCGCGATATCGCCCTTCGGCAGCAGCACGCGGCGGCCAGCCAGCGGCCCCTGGCTCTCGAGCGCCGCGAACGCACCTTCCGCGTGAAACACCTGCGGGATGAGGTCCACCCGCAGGTGGTAGTGCGCCAGCCGCTCGGCCGTCGCCGGGCCGACCGCGCACAGGCGCGCGGTGCCGAGGGCGCGTGCGTCCTGCTGGAGCGCCGCGAGGGCACCCATGAAGGCGTCCACGGCGTTGACACTCGTGAAGACCACCCAGTCGAACCGGCTCGCGCTCGCCGCTGCCAGTTCCAGCGCCTGCGGATCCGGAGCCGGCCTGATCTCGATCAGCGGCAGTTCGATGACGCGTGCGCCGAGCGCGACGAGGCGGGCCGTGAACTCCGCCGCCTGATCCTTCGGCCGCGTCACGAGCACGGTGCGGCCGAAGAGCGGCCGGGCGTCGAACCACCGGAGGTGCTCGCGGAAGCGGACGACGCGGCCCACGATGAGGAGGCCGCCGTCACGCCGGTTCTGCGGCGGCAGCGAGTCGGCGAGCGCGCCGACCGTCGAGACCTCGGTCGTCTGGCCGGGAAGCGTGCCGTGCCGGACGATGGCGGCCGGCATGTCCGGCGGACAGCCGTGCGCGGCCAGCGCCTGCAGCATCCGCGGAAGCTGGTGCGCGCTGGCGTAGCTGAGCAGCGTGCCGTTCAGCTTCGCCACGGCCGCCCAGTCCACGTCGGGCATCGAGGTGCCCGTGTCGTCCTGCCCGCGGATGATCGTCAGCGTATCGCCGGCGCCGGGATAGGTGACGGGAATGCCGGCGAACGCCGAGGCTGCCACGGCGATCGGTACGCCCGGCACCACTTCGAGGTCCACGCCCTGCTCGCGGAGGAACAGGGCCTCCTCCCCGCCACGGTCGAAGATGAACGGGTCGCCCCACTTGAGCCGCGCGACGCGTTTGCCCTCCTGCGCCTTCTCGACGATCAGATAGCTGATCGCCTCCTCCGCCAGCGCGCCGGGTCCGGCGTGGCCGACGTCGATGAGCTCCGCGCCGGGCGCCGCCAGCGCCAGGACCCGCGGGTCCACCTCGCGGTCGTGCACGACGACATCCGCCTGCGCGAGCAGCGCGCGCCCCCGGACCGTGATGAGCTCCGGATCGCCGGGTCCGGCGCCGATGAGCGCGGCCGTGGCGAGCGGCGCGGGTCGCGTCATCGGGACCCGCCCGCGGGCGTCTGACTTGCCTCGGCCAGGATCGCTGCCGCGCCCTGGTCGAGCAGCTGCCGGGCCACCGCGGTGCCCAGGTCGTGGGCGGCCGACGCCAGCCCTGAGGCCGTAGCGCGAACCTCGCGCGTGCCGTCGAGCGAGGTGACCAGGCCGCACACGGTCATCGTGTCCCCGTCGAGCCGCGCGATGGCGCCGATGGGCATCTGGCACCCGCCGCCCAGCGCGCGGACGACCTCGCGCTCCGCCGCCAGAGCCTGCGTGGCCGGCGTGTCATCGAGGGCGGTCACGAGCGCGCGGGTGGCGTCGTCGTCGCCCCTGATCTCGATGGCGATGATCCCCTGGCCTGGCGCGGGCACGCAGTCGTTCGTGTCGATCGAGCCCGAGATGCGTGCGTCGAAGCCGAGGCGCCGCAGGCCCGCTGCCGCGAGCACGATGGCGTCGAACTCGCCGCTGTCGAGCTTGCGGAGCCGCGTATCGAGGTTGCCGCGGATGGGCAGGAACTGCGCGCCCGGAAAGACCCGCGCAAGCTGCGCGATGCGCCGCACGCTGCTGGTGCCGATGCGAGGCGCGCTGCCGAGCCGCGCACGGACGCTCTCGAGGGAGCCGTCGCCGGCGGGCGCGGTGGCCGGCAGCACGATCGCGTCCCGCGGATCCTCGCGCGGCAGCACGGCGGCAATCTCCAGACCGTCCGGCAGCACGGCCGGCATGTCCTTGCTGCTGTGGACGGCGAGGTCCACGGTGCCGGCCAGCAGCGCGTCCTCGATCTCCTTGACGAAGAGCCGCTTGCCGCCGACCTCCGACAGCGAGACGTCCTGCAGCCGGTCGCCCGACGTCTTGATGATCACGATCTCGCACGTGGATCCGGTGCGCGATTCGAGGAGCGCCGCCGTCGTGCGGGCCTGGTAGAGCGCGAGCTGGCTGCCGCGCGTGCCGATCCGGAGTGTGGGC
Organism: uncultured Bifidobacteriaceae bacterium; assembly: GCA_964400405.1. Taxonomy (GTDB): domain Bacteria; phylum Acidobacteriota; class Vicinamibacteria; order Vicinamibacterales; family UBA2999; genus CANKJK01. The sequence goes on from CAYNUO010000013.1 coordinate 43,184, forward strand.
ATGGGTGCGAAAGGGACCTACTCGAAGCGCGTCGCCGTATCGGGCCGGTCGGGGGCCGGTGCGTTCGCGGGGGCGTCGTCCCCGCGGAGGCCGAAGAGCCGCCGGACGGCGTCCGCGTAGGCGACCTGCGTCTCCTCGTCCGGCAGCGCCTTCAGCTGCTCCGTCGGCTCCAGCAGCAGCTTTTCGACGATGAGCCGCGTGACTTCGTCCACCCGCGCACGTGTGTCCGCGTCCATGCCGGCGAGCTTCGAATCGAGCCGCTGCAGCTCCGACTTGCGGATCGTGTCGAACCGTTGCCGCAGCGCCACGACCGTCGGCACGACCGTGCGCGACCGGCGCCACGCCATGAAGCGCCCGACCTCCTCGGCCACGATGTCCTCGGCGCGCTGGATCTCCGCCGACCGCCGCGAGAGGTTCTCCTGGACGATCGCCTGCAGGTCGTCGACGTTGTAGAGGAACACCTGCTCGATGTCCCCGGCACCGGCCTCGACGTCGCGCGGAATCGCGATGTCGATGATGAAGAGCGGGTCGCGGCGGCGCCGCCGCATCACGGTCTCCACATGGGCCTTCGTGATGATCGGGAGCTGCGACCCGGTGGCGGTGATGACGATGTCCGCGGCGGACAGCGCCGGCATCAGCTCGCTCCACGCGACGGCGCGGCCTTCGACCGCGGCCGCGATTTCCTCGGCGCGCGCCAGCGTGCGGCCGGTGATCACGATGTCGCCGACGCCCTGGCTCCGCAGGTGCTGGGCGGTGAGCTTGCCCATCTCGCCCGCGCCGATCACGAGCACGTGGCGGCCGTCGAGCTTTCCGAAGATCTTCCGCGCGAGTTGGACGGCGGCGAAGCTCACCGAGACGGCGCCTTCGCCGAGCGCGGTTTCCGTACGCACCCGTTTGCCGACGGCGAACGACGAGCTGAACAGCTTGTTCAGGAACGGTCCCGCGCAGTGGCGCTCGCTCGCGACGCCGAACGCGTCCTTGACCTGTCCGAGCACCTGGGGCTCACCGACCACCAGCGAGTCGAGTCCGGCCGCGACGCGGAAGAGGTGATGCGCGACCTGGTCGTCCTCCCGCGTGAAGAGATGCGGAACGAACTGGTCGGCGGGCACCTGGTGGTAGTCCGCAAGAAAACGCACGAGTTCCTGCCGTGCCTGCGCCACGTTCTCGCTGGCGACGTACAGCTCGGAGCGGTTGCACGTCGAGAGCACGACGGTTTCGGCCGCGCCGGTCTTGGAGCACAACGCTTCGACGGCCGCTCCGACATCGCGGCTGGAAAAATCCAGCCGCTCCCGCAGTTCGACGGGTGCGGTGCGATGGCTGACGCCGAGGAGGAAGAGATGCACGGCCGGTCTCAGAAGCTGTGCGACGTGGTGAGGAAGTAGTTGATCGGCAGGAAGCTCAGCATGATCACCACGAAGCCCACCGCCGAGAGCCAGGCTGCCTTGCGGCCCGTCCACCCGAACGCGCGCCTGGCCGTGACCGCGAACGAGTACATCAGCCACGTCAGGATCGTCACGATGATCTTCGGGTCGCCCACCGAGAAGGCCTGCACCTGCGGGTCGCCGGGCGACGCCGCGTGCGCCTGCTGGGCCCAGATCAGGCCGACGACGACGCCCACCGTCAGCAGCACCCATCCGATCGTGACGACGCGGGCGTTCATCACGTCGAGCGTCTGCAGCGAGGGGAGTCGTGTGTAGAAGAACCCGAGGTTCTTCTTCTTGATCTCCTTGAACTGGAGCACGTAGGTCAGGCCGAGCACGCCCGCCAGCGCGAAGCTCGCGTACGCGAAGAGCAGCGAGAGCATGTGCACCCAGAACCACGGGCTGTCGAGGAGCGGGTTCGGCTGCGACTCCGACGGCGCGAGCGTCGAGACTGCCTGCAGCACCACGACGATGGGCAGGATGAAGACGCCCATGGCCCGCTCGTCCGTCGTCAGCTCCGTGTAGAGGTAGGAGAGCGCGAGCAGCCAGACGAAGGTCGACGCCGCGCGCGAGGCGCTGGCGAAGGCGGCGTTCCAGACCTCCATCGTCTGCATGCCGATCACGAACGTGTGCGCGAACGCGCCCGCGACCAGCACGGTCGTGGCCGCGCGGCCGATCGCCGGGTTGCGCCGGGAAAAGTGCAGCGCGTAGAGGACCGCGGCGACGAGATAGATGACGAGGGGGATGGCGTTCACGTGTTACTTGCCGGCCGCGGCGTAGTAGCCCTTCTTGGTGCGGGGGATGGCGTTCGCCCGCGCGATCTGTACGACGATGCGCCGCCAGGCGCCGTTCCGAATCTGGTTCTTGGACGTATAGCCGAGCACGTACTGGCTCGCCAGCTCGTTCGCGATCTCGCCGTAGACCCCGGTCAGATCCTCGACGCGTCTCGCGGTGAAGGCCCGCCCGCCGGTCTCGAGCGCGAGCTGCTTCATGACGAACTCGGCTTCCTGGAACCCGCGATGCTGCGTGGCGGAGGGCGTGTCGGCCTGCAGCGTGATCGTGTAGATGGCCGTCTCGGATCGCTTGGCCAGATCCAGCACCTCGTCAAAGGAGACCAGGCTCGACGTGTCCTCGCCGTCGCTGAAGACGATGAGCGCCTGGCGCCGGACCTCGTCGTCCGTCTTCGCCTGAATCTTCTTCAGCTCCTTGAGGGCGATATAGATGGCGTTGTGCAGCGAGGTTGAACCGCCCGCGGCCGTCTGGCGGATCGCCGCCTCCAGGTCCTCCTGCCTGCCCGTGAAGCCCTGCCGGATCTCGACGCGGCTGTCGAAGTCGATGATCTGGGCGAGGTCGCCGGGCTGCAGCCGGCGGACGAAGTTCGCGGCCGCCGCCTGCAGCGTCGCGATACGGCCTTCCATGCTGGCCGAACTGTCGAGCAGCAGCGACAGCGCGATGGGCTGCTGCTTGCGGTTGAAGAAGGTGAGGTCCTGCTTGACCCCGTCCTCGAAGACGCTGAAGTCCTTCTGGTCCAGGTCGACGATGTAACGGCTGCCCGGATCGGTGACCGTCACGTTGAGCGAGACGATATCCACGCCGGCCCGGAAGGTCCGATCCTGATCCTGGGCCGTCAGCGGGGCCGTGGCGGCGGTCAGCACGAGCGCGAGGACGGCGTACGGTCGCATGGGAGGGGAACGGTCAGTATATAATCGCACCTCGCGCGGGCCGTTCCGCCCCCTATCTGCGCGGCATCTGCGCCGGCATTCCACGCCATGCCTCAGGAGTTCGTTCCGGTCGTCCTGTTTCTGCTGGTGGCGATCGGCTTTGCCGGCGTCACCCTGCTTCCGTCTCGCCTGCTCCAGACGAACCGGGCCGGCAAGGTCAAGCTCGACCCCTACGAGTGCGGCATCGAGCCGGCGACCGACGCCCGCGACCGCTACAGCATCCGTTACTACCTCGTGGCCATGCTCTTCGTGATCTTCGACGTCGAGACGGTGTTCATGTTTCCGTGGGCCGTCATCGTCGAGAAGCTGGGCATCTTCGGCCTGATCGAGATGGGGCTCTTCCTGCTGATCCTCGTCGTCGGGTTCGTCTATGCCTGGAAGAAGGGAGCCCTCGAGTGGGCGTGACGGCGCCGCCGGACCCGGCTCCCCCCGAGGGCGCGGTGGTGCCCGCCAGCCTGGCCGGGCTCCAGGCCGCGCTGCCCGCGGCGGTGACGCAGCTGAGCCTCTTCGTGGGGGACTGGACCGCCATCATCCCGGTCGCCCGCCTGCTGGAGGTCGCGGCGTGGCTGCGCGCGCACGGGTTCGACGCCTGCGCGGACGTCACCGCGTCGGACTGGCCCGAACGCCCGGAACGCTTCGACGTCATCTACGTGCTCTACGGCGTCGAGCTGCGCCAGCGCATCCGGCTGAAGGTGCGCGTGGCGGACGGCGCCGCCGTGCCGTCGGTGGCGGGGGTCTGGCCGGCGGCGAGCTGGCTCGAGCGCGAGGTCTACGACCTGTTCGGCGTGACCTTCAGCGGGCATCCCGACCTCCGGCGCATCCTGATGCCCGACGAGTGGCAGGGCCATCCGCAGCGGAAGGACTATCCGCTTGAAGGCCCGGGTGAGCTTCTCCTGGAGAATCCGCTCGACTGGCTGCGCCTGAAGCGCGCCACCGACGAAGCGGACATCGAGTAGCGCCGCGTGACCCCCGAGACACAGCGCCTCCCGACCGAGCCGCTCTTCGACACCGACGAGCTGGTCATCAACATGGGGCCGCAGCACCCGAGCACGCACGGCGTGCTGCGGGTCGTGCTGCGCCTGGACGGGGAACGGGTCGTCGGCAGCGACGTCGTCATCGGCTACCTCCACCGCGGTATCGAGAAGCTCTGCGAGCACCGCGACTACACGCAGATCGTGCTCATCACGGACCGGATGGACTACGTGTCCGCCGCGACGAGCAACCTCGGCTACTGCGAGACGGTCGAGAAGCTGATGTCCGTCGAGGTGCCGCGCCGGGCGAGGTATCTCCGTACCGTGCTCTCGGAGCTCCAGCGGATTGCCAGCCACTGCCTGTGGCTCGGTACGCACGCGATGGACATCGGCGCGATGACGGTGTTCCTCTACGCGTTCCGTGAGCGCGAGCTGGTCCTCGACCTGTTCGAGGAGTTCTGCGGCGCCCGTCTCACCTACAACGCGATGCGCATCGGCGGGCTTCCGCAGGACATCCCGCCGGGTTGGGACCGGAAGGTGCTCGCCTTCTGCGACATCATGACGGCGAAACTCGTCGAGTACGAGACGCTGCTGACCGGAAACCGGATCTGGCTCAACCGGACGAAGGGGATCGGCGTCATCGACGGCGCCGAGGCGATCGCGATCGGGCTGACCGGCCCGCCGCTGCGCGGCTCCGGCGTCGCGCGCGACGTCCGGAAGGACGAGCCGTACGCGGCCTACGCGGAGATGGATTTCGACGTGGCGCTCGGCGCGGCCGGCGACACCTACGACCGGTACCTCGTCCGCATTGAGGAGTTCCGGCAGTCCATCCGGATCATCCGGCAGGCGATCGAGGGCGTGCCGGAGGGACCGTTTCTCGGCAAGGTCCCGCGGCTCATCAGGCCGCCGGCCGGCGAGACGTATCACGCGATCGAGTCGCCGAAGGGCGAGCTCGGCTTCTTCATCGTGTCCGACGGCAAGTCCATGGTGCCGTATCGCTTCCGCGTGCGGCCGCCGTCCTTCTGCAATCTGCAGGCGCTCCCGCGGTTGATCCAGGGGCACATGATGGCGGACGTCGTGGCCCTGATCGGGTCCATCGACGTCGTGATCGGCGAGGTGGACCGCTGATGGTCGACCAGTTCGTCATCCCCGTCCTCAAGATCCTGATCACGCTGAACGCCACGCTGGTCGGCGTCACCTTCATGGTGCTGCTCGAGCGCAAGGTGATTGCGTGGACGCAGGCCCGCCTGGGGCCGATGCGCGTCGGCCCGTGGGGCACGCTGCAGCCGATCGCCGACGTCATCAAGCTGATGGTCAAGGAGGACATCACGCCGGCCAAGGCGGACCGGTGGGTGTTCACGCTGGCGCCGCTCGTCGCGCTGATTCCGGCGCTCATCGTCTTCGCCGTGATTCCGTTCGGCTCCGAGGTGTCGCTCTTCGGCACGCGGGTCACGCTGCAGATCACGGACCTCAACGTCGGCCTGCTCTACATCGTGTCGGTGGCGTCGATCGGCGTCTACGGGACGATCCTCGCGGGGTGGGCGTCCAACAGCAAGTTCCCGCTGCTGGCCAGCCTGCGCGCCTCGGCGCAGCTCATCAGCTACGAGGTCGCCGTCACGATGACGCTCGTCAGCATGGTCATCAGCGCCGGCACGCTCAGCATGCAGGGCATCATCCAGGCGCAGCTCGATCAGGGCGTCTGGTTCGCGTTCATCCAGCCGCTGGCGCTCTTCATCTTCTTCGTCGGCGGCCTCGCGGAGACGAACCGTGCCCCGTTCGACCTCGCCGAGGCGGAGCAGGAGCTGACCGGCGGGTTCCACACCGAGTACAGCGGCATGCGGTTCGCGCTGTTCTTCCTCGCCGAGTACGCCAACATGATCGTCGTGTCGTCGGTCGCGACGACGCTCTTTCTCGGCGGTTGGCTGCGGCCGTTTCCGTCAGTGGAGGCGCTGGCGTTCCTGGGATACATCCCCGGATGGTGCTGGTTCCTCCTCAAGACGTTCGTCTTCCTGTATGTCTTTCTCTGGGTGCGGGCCACGCTGCCGCGCTATCGCTACGACCAGCTCATGCGCCTCGGCTGGAAGGTGCTGATCCCGCTCGCCATGCTGAACCTGGCCGTGAGCGGCGTGCTCAAGGTGCTGCGATGACCTTCTACGTCCTCGCGGCGCTGATTCTCGTCTTCGCCGTGCTCGTCGTGACCGCGAAGAGCACGGTGCACGGCATCCTGTTCCTCGTCGCGGATTTCCTGGCCGTCGCGCTGCTCTACGCGGCGATGAACAGCCTCTTCGTGGCGGCCATCCAGGTCCTCGTCTACGCGGGCGGAATCGTCGTGCTGTATCTGTTCGTCGTCATGCTCGTCCGGCGCGGCCCGGAAGGGACGCGGGCGCCGGAGCGGCAGAACGCGCTCGGCGTGTTCCTGGCAGGAGCCGTGCTCGTCGAGCTGGCAGGCCTGGGCGTGTGGGCCGCCCTCCGGCCCTCACCGGCCAGCGGCGCAACCGGCAACGCGGGGACGATTGAAGCCGTCGGCACCGCGCTCTACGGCGACTACCTGGTGCCGTTCGAGGTCGCCTCGATGCTGCTGCTCGTGGCCATGGTGGGGGCGATCCTGCTCGCCCGGCGGGAGCTCTGACGTGGCGCCGGTCACCATCACCCACTACCTCGTGCTCTCGGCCGCGCTCTTCATGATCGGCGTGGCTGGGGTCGTCAGCCGCCGCAACGTCATCGTCATCCTGATGTCGATCGAGCTGATGCTCAACGCGGTGAACATCAACCTGATGGCGTTCTCGGTCCGCTGGGGACACGCGACGGGTCAGGTGTTCACGCTGTTCGTGATCGCCATCGCCGCCGCGGAGGCCGCCGTCGGGCTCGGCGTCATCCTGGCCCTCTACCGGAACCGGGACACGGTCAACGTGGACGACATGAACGTCCTGAAGTCCTGACCGGCGACGCGATGCATCTCATCTGGCTCATCCCGCTGCTGCCCGCGCTCGGGGCCCTCGTCAACGGCCTGGCCGGCGTCCGCTTCTTCGGCCGCCGCGCGTCGGGCCTGCTCGCGTGCGTCACCATCCTCGCGGCCTTCGGCCTGTCGGTGTTCGCGTTCGTGCAGCTGCTCGCGCGGCCTGTTGCGGACCGTGCCCATGACGTCGTGCTGGCGACGTGGATTCCCCGGATCCCGCTGCTGCTGGACAGCGCGGCCCTCGGCGGATTCTCGGTCAGCTGGGGGCTCAGGCTCGACGCCCTCGCGGCGGTCATGCTCCTGGTCGTGACCGGCATCGGCTCGGTGATTCACGTGTACGCCACCGGCTACATGGCCGGCGAGCCGCGCGGCGGCCACGCCCGCTTCTTCGCGTATCTCAACCTGTTCTGCGCGTTCATGCTCCTGCTGGTGCTGGGCAGCAACGTGCTGGTGATGTTCGTCGGCTGGGAAGGCGTCGGCCTCGCGTCGTATCTCCTGATCGGCTTCCATTACGAGCGGACGAGCGCCGCGGACGCGGGGAAGAAGGCGTTCCTCACCAATCGCATCGGCGACTGGGGGTTCCTGCTCGGCATCCTGCTGATCTTTACGACCTTCGGCACGTTCGACTTCCGCGAGATCGCGACGATGGTGGCCGCGTTGCCGAGCGGCGTGCACGTCGGCGTCATCACGGCGATCTGCATCTGCCTGTTCATCGGCGCCATGGGGAAATCGGCCCAGGTGCCGTTGCACGTCTGGCTGCCGGACGCGATGGAAGGGCCGACGCCGGTCTCCGCGCTGATCCACGCCGCGACGATGGTCACGGCCGGCGTCTACATGGTGGCCAGGAACGCGGTGCTCTTCTCCCACGCGCCCGGCGTGATGACGGCCATCGCCATCATCGGCATCGTGACGGCATTCGTGGCCGCGTCCATCGCGCTGGTACAGCCCGACATCAAGCGCGTCCTCGCGTACTCGACGATCTCGCAGCTCGGCTACATGTTCACGGCCCTGGGTCTGGGCGGGTTCGCGGCGGCGATCTTCCACCTCGTCACGCACGCCTTCTTCAAGGCGCTGCTCTTCCTCGGCAGCGGCAGCGTCATCCACGCGCTCGGCGGCGAGCAGGACATGTACCGCATGGGCGGCCTGCGCAAGTACCTGCCCGTCACCTACATGACGATGCTGGTCGGCGCACTGGCGATCGCGGGCGTCCCGCCACTGGCGGGCTTCTTCAGCAAGGACGAGATCCTGCTGCACGCGTTTCTGGCCAATCGCGCGATCTGGGCCGTGGCCCTGGTGACGGCGCTGATGACGGCCTTCTACATGTACCGGCTCATCGCACTGACGTTCCTCGGTGAGGAGCGGCGTGGTGAAGGTGTCGACGAGGCTCCGGTACACGTCCCGCACGAAGCGCCGTCCGTGATGAGGATGCCGCTGATGATCCTCGCCGTGGGCTCGATCGTGGCCGGCCTTCTGGGCGTGCCGCCCGTGCTGTTCGGCACCGCCGCAATCGGCCGCTTTCTCGAACCGGTGTTTCCCGTGGCCGGGCACGCCGCGTCCGGGCAGACCGGCTCCCATGGGCTGACGCCGGGTGGCGAGCTCGGGCTGATGGCCCTCTCGGTGGCCGCGGCCACGGCGGGAATCCTGCTCGCACGCCGGTTCTTCGTCACGCACCCCGACCGGGTCGGACGTCTGGCGCTCCGGTGGCCACGCCTCCACGCACTGCTGCGCCGGCGGTACTTCTTCGACGAGATCTACGCGGCGACCGTCGTGCGCGGCACGGCAGCGGCCGGGCGCGTCCTCTGGCGGATCGACACGGGCCTGGTCGACGGCCTCGTGAATGGTTCGGGCAAGCTGACGCTGATCACGGCATGGTTCTCGGGTCTGACGGATCGCACCGTGGTCGACCGGCTCGTCAACCTGACCGGCACCGTCATCAATGAAGCCGGCCTCACCGTGCGGCGTCTCCAGTCGGGGCTGGTTCAGAACTACGCGCTGCTGATGCTCTTCGGCGTGTTCGCCTTCGTCACGCTCTATCTGTTCGTCTGAGAGGCTGAGAAGCAAGAAGTCATGGAAAACGCAACGCACCTGCTCTCGCTGATTCTGTTCACGCCCCTCGCGGGCGCGGCGGTGCTGCTGCTCCTCCCGAAGACGGCCGAGGCGGCGATCCGCTGGGCAGCCAACCTGTTCGCGGTCGGCGGCTTTCTCGTGTCCGTGCCGCTGTGGTTCCGCCTCGATCAGTCCACGGCGAGCTTCCAGTTCGTCGAGCGCCTGCCCTGGATTCCATCGATCGGCGCGGAGTACTTCCTCGGCGTCGACGGTCTCGGCGCGCTGCTCGTGCTCCTCACCACGCTGATGGGCGCCATTGCGGTGCTGGCGTCGTGGACGGCCATCACCGAGCGCGTAAAGGAGTACTACGTCTTCCTGCTGCTGCTCCAGACGGGCATGATCGGGGCGTTCGTCTCGCTCGACTTCCTGCTCTTCTTCCTGTTCTGGGAAGTGATGCTCGTGCCGATGTACTTCCTCATCGGCATCTGGGGGAGCGACAACCGGCTCTACTCGGCGATCAAGTTCTTCCTCTACACGCTGGCCGGCAGCGTCGTGATGCTGCTCGGTATCCTGGGCCTCTACTTCGCGTTCCACGACGCCACCGGCGTCTACACGTTCGACATCACGCGCTACCAGCAGTTCGGGTTCGCTCCGGCCCTGCAATGGTGGGTCTTCCTGGCCTTCTTCATCGGCTTCGCCATCAAGGTGCCGATGGTGCCGTTCCACACGTGGCTGCCGGATGCGCACACCGATGCGCCGACGGCCGGGTCCGTGATCCTCGCGGCCGTGCTGCTGAAGATGGGCACCTACGGCTTCCTCCGGTTCAGCCTGCCGATGCTGCCGGACGCGACGCACGCGTTCCTGCCGATCGTCGTGACGCTGTCGCTGGTCGGCGTCATCTACGGCGCGCTCGTGGCTCTCGCCCAGAAGGACTGGAAGCGGCTCGTCGCCTACTCGTCGGTGAGCCACATGGCCATGGTCATGCTCGGCATGTTCGCGCTGAATCCGGTCGGGGTGACCGGCAGCATCATCCAGCAGATCAACCACGGCATCTCCACGGGCGCGCTCTTCCTGCTGGTGGGCATCGTCTACGAACGGCGGCACACGCGGGCCATCGCCGAGTACGGCGGCCTTTCGAAGGTCATGCCGGTCTACGCGGCGATCTTCCTCTTCATGACCATGTCGTCGATCGGCCTCCCGGCGCTCAACGGCTTCATCGGCGAGCTGCTCATCCTGCAGGGCGTGTTCGCCGTGAATCGGGTCTGGGCGGGCGTGGCCGCGGCCGGCATCGTGCTCGGCGCCGCCTACATGCTGTGGCTCTACCAGCGCACGATGTTCGGCCGGATCGAGCATCCGAAGAACGAGGCGCTCGCCGACGTCGGCCTGCGCGAGTTCGCGACGTTCGTGCCGCTCATCATCCTCGCGCTGTGGATCGGGCTCTATCCGGCGCCGTTCATCAATCGACTGAACACGTCCGTCGCGCGGATCGTCGTGCGTGTCAGCCCGGAGTACGTGGAGGTCTTCAAGGCGGCGGGCGTCGATTGCGGCGCCGGCGCCCCGAGCAGGGCTGCCACGACCCCGGCCGCGCCGGGCACCACGCCGGCGGCCTTCACCACCGGGTCGGGCGCCACGTCGTCGGCGCTCGATGGCGTGGGCGCGGCGGCTCCCGCTGTCGCGTCGGCCGGCCTCGGGGCGTTCGGTGCGGCGCCCTGCAACGACACGACACCGGGTGGCGGAGGCGGCACACCCAAGTGATGCCCGCAGGCTATTCGGCCGCAGAGTTCGCGTACCTGCTCCCCGAGCTGGTGCTCACCGTGGGTGCCCTGCTCGTGCTGCTGGCCGACGCGTTCCTGTCGCGCGACCGGCGGGGCCTGGTGATCGGCCTCGCACTCGCGGTCCTGCTCGGCACGGGCGCGGCGCTGGCCTGGGCCGGCGTGCCCGGCCTGACGATCTCGCGCGGGCTCCTCTCGATGGACGCCTTCGGGCAGTTCTTCAAGGTGATCGTGCTGGCGGTGGCGGCGCTGACGCTGCTGATGTCCGCGCCCTACCTCGCGGTCGAGGGCCTGCCGGCCGGCGCGTGGTGTTTCCTGGTGCTGGCCGCCGCGCTCGGCATGTTCGTGCTGGCCAGCGGCATCGAGTTCATCACGATCGTCGTCGGCCTCGAGACGATGGCCGTGGCGTTCTACATCCTGGCCGGACTCCTCAAGCCGAACCCGCGGTCGAACGAGGCCGCCGTGAAGTACTTCCTGCTCGGCGCGTTCTCGCTCGGCATCCTGCTGTACGGCATGTCGCTCGTCTACGGCCTGACCGGCTCGACCAACCTCGGCACCATCGCCGCCGCCGTCGCCAACCCGGACGCGGTGGGGCGCCCGATGCTGCTGACCGGCGTGATCCTGATGGTGGCCGGTGTGGCCTTCAAGATTGCCGCGGTGCCGTTCCACATGTGGGCGCCGGATGTCTACGAAGGCGCGCCGACGCCGATCACGGCGTTCCTGTCCGTCGGCTCGAAGGCCGCCTCCTTCGCGATGCTGCTGCGCGTGTTCGTGACCGGCGTGCCCTCGATGGCGGAGGAGTGGCGGACGCTCTTCTACGCGCTCGCCGTGCTCTCGATGGTCGCCGGCAACGTGGCCGCGCTGACGCAGACGAATCTCAAGCGGATGCTGGCGTACTCGTCGATCGCGCACGCGGGCTACCTGCTCATCGGCGTCGTGGCCGCCACGCCTCGGGGCATCTCGGCGATGCTCATCTACCTCGCGGTCTATGCGTTCATGCAGCTTGGCGCGTTCGGCGTGCTCGTGCTGATGCGCCGCGCCGGCACGCCCGGCGAGGAGATCGACGACCTGAACGGCCTCTTCGCCCGCCGGCCTTTCGTGGCTGTCGCGATGCTGGTCTTCCTGCTCTCCCTCGGCGGTATCCCGCCGACGGCCGGGTTCATGGGGAAGCTGTGGCTCTTCGGCGCCGCCGTCGAGGCTGGTTACGTCTGGCTGGCGGTGGCCGGCGTCCTGACCAGCGTGGTGTCGCTCTACTACTACCTGCGGGTGGTCGTCGCCATGTGGACCCGGGAACCTTCCACGGAGACGCCCCGGCTGCACCCGGCGCTGGCCCTGATGTTGGGGGTCGCTTTGGTCGGAACGCTCGTTTTCGGCCTGTATCCGCGTCCTCTGTTCGACCTTGCCGAGGCCTCGGCGCGGTCGCTGGGCGCGGTCGCCGGTGGGCAGATGCCCCCCATCCGGTAGTGGACCGCGGGATCAGAACCCCTCTTTCTTGTTAGAATTGGACGTTTGCGCCACCCATAGCGGCCCGTGGTCGAGGCCCCATCTTCTGCGGGGTCCCTGCTGCGCGGACTCAGCGTGGTGGGGTGAGATTCCATGGCTCCAGGGGCGAAGTTTCCAGCGTGGATCCGGCACTCGGGCGCCGGGCTGGAACTGGCGGGCGCGACGGCGGGCCTGGCCCTCGCGGGCTACTGGCTCGACGGAAAGTTCGACAGCGGTCCCTGGGGGCTGCTGGCAGGCGTGTTCATCGGGATTGTCGGCGGGCTCTACAACCTGGTGAAGGCATCGATCCAGGCTCAGAAGGACGCCGAGCAGGAGTCCCGGGATCAGTCGGAGAGCAGGTAGTGCAGCGCTGGGTCGGTTTCGCGCGGTTCGTGGGATTCTCTGCTGCGCTCTCCGCCGGGCTCTGCCTGATTGGCTGGCCGCTGACGAATCGCTGGGCCGGTGCGCCGGGGATTCCCGCGATGGTGCTGGGGTGCGCGGTCAGCCTGGCTGCGGCAGCCGCCGCGGGGTTGCTCGTGGCGCTGATGCCGGGCAAGGACCCGATGGACCGGATGAAGCGCGCGATGCTCGCGATGCTCGTCCGGCTGGGAGTGGTGGTGGTGCTCGGTACGCTCGCCGTCGTGGACGGCGCGTTCGCGACATCGCCGTTGTTGGTCTGGATCGCAGTGGCCTATGCGGCGCTGCTTCCGCTTGAAGTGAGATTCGCACTCGCATGACACAGGAACCGACGGGACATCAGGACACCGCTCCAGAGGGCGCCACCCACGGCGAGGCCGCGCACGACGCCCCGGCGCAGGACGCGCACGGCGCTCCGGCCGCTCTGGAAAACGCTGTGCATGGCGAGGCCCACGAGGGCGCCGCGCACAGTGAAGCAGGTCACGACGCCGCGGCCGCGCACGGTGGCGGCGGGCACGCCGAGAGCCCGCTGACACACGTCGTCCAGCACCCGCTCGTGCAGGTGCCGGCGGACCTCGGCTTCCTGACGCCCGAGGGCAAGATCACGGTGTTCTCGGATCAGATTTCGATGCTCGCGCTGGCCGGGATCCTGCTGCTCGCGCTGGTGCCGATGCTCGTGAAGCGGCGCCGGAAGGCGGGCGTCGAGGGCATGGTGCCGACCGGCGGGCTGAACGTCATCGAGTTCCTCTGCGCCTACGTCCGCGACGACATGGCGCGCCCGGTGCTCGGCCAGCACACGGACCGCTTCATCAAGTACATCTGGAGCCTGTTCTTCTTCCTGCTGACGGTGAACCTGCTGGGCCTGATTCCGATCCCGGCCGTGTCCGCGCTTTTCGGCACGCACCTCGGCGGCACGGCGACGGGCAACATCTGGCTGACGGCCACACTCGCCGTGGTCACGCTCGGCATGATGGTGATCAACGGCCTGCGCTACGGCGGCAAGCACTACATCGCGCACTTCTGCCCGGGGCCGCTCGTGATGGCGCCACTGCTCGTGCCGGTCGAGATCATCGGCCTCATCGCGAAGGTCTTCGCTCTTGCCGTTCGTCTCTTCGCGAACATGATCGCCGGCCACATCATGCTGGCCGTGCTGCTGTCGTTCATCATGATGGCCGGCGCGTCGAGCGCCGGCATGGGCTACGGCATCGGCGCCATCGTCGTGGTGTCGAGCGTGGCCATCAACCTGCTGGAGCTGTTCGTCGCGTTCCTGCAGGCGTTCATCTTCACGTTCCTCTCGGTGCTCTTCATCGGCATGTCGGTGAACGTCCACCATGAGGAGCACGGTGACGAACACGGTCACCGCGAGGCTGCGGCGCACTAACCCCCTCCCCCTGTGCGCCGGGGTCGTCATGCCTGCATGTTCCGGGACGAACGCAGGCGCGGGCAGCGAGGCTGCGATGACGAAGTTGGAAATGCCGGTACCCGGCCGGCCATGACAAAGGAAGAGACGATGAATCGCAAGATTGCTTTCAGAACGGCATTCGGGATTGCGGCGGCCGGTGTGGCCGTCCTCGCGGCGGAATCGCCCGCGTTCGCGCAGGAAGCGGCCCAGCAGGGCGCGCTGATTTCGAGCAACGGTGCGGGCTGGCTCGGCGGCCCGATCGGCGCGGGCCTGGCCATCATCGGCGGCGGCGCCGGCGTGGGCCGTATCGGTGGCTCGGCGGTGGAGTCGATGGCGCGGCAGCCCAGCGCGGCCGGTCAGATCTCGACGGCCATGATCATCACCGCGGCCATGATCGAAGGCGCGACGCTGTTTGCCGTCGTCGTCGGCATGCTCGCGGTCCTCAAGGCCTAGGTTCCATGAGACAGCGAGTGCTCGCCGCAGCGCTCGTCGCGATGAGCGCGCTGCCGGCCTGGGCCAGCGAGGCGGAGCCGGCGGCCCTCAGCCCGTTTTCCGGGGATGTCGGCAACGCCTTCTGGACGGTGCTGATCTTCGTGCTCGTCATCGTGGTGCTCGGGAAGTTTGCCTGGGGTCCGATCCTCGGCATGCTCAAGGAGCGCGAGGACTTCATCCGGAAGTCCCTGCACGACGCGAAGCACGATCGCGACGAAGCGGAAGTGCGGTTGAAGGAATACACGGCGCAGCTGCAGAGCGCGCGGGCCGAGGCGGCCTCGATGGTCGAGAATGCCCGGCGCGATGCCGACCGGCTGCGCGAGGAACTGCGGGACAAGGCGAAGGCGGAAGCCGACTCCATCCTGAAGAATGCCGAGCGGCAGATTCAGCTGGAGCGGGACCGCGCCCTCACGCAGATCCGCACCGAGGCCGCCGACCTGTCCGTCCTGATTGCGTCCAAGCTCATCGGCCGCAACCTGACGAAGGCAGACAACGAGCGCATCATCGAGGATGCGCTCAAGCAGGTCGAGACCCGGCAGTAGCAAAGACCCATCCAGAGTTCGGGAGACTCCAGAGTTCTGAATTCAAGGGACTGGATATCTCGTGAACCTGGATGGGACTTCGGGCGTGATCGCCAGAAACACTGGAAATTCTAGAAAGTCGTGACGACCGTGTTCGGGCACGGCAATTGCTCTCTATAGAGCGTGCCGAGCCGGTCCCACGGGCTGCGGCAGACAGTTAAGTGGGGAAGTTGCGTTGAGGAACTGACTAGGCCCCCAACGACGATTTGAGGCTCGGTGCCAGGCACCGGGCCTTTTTTACGTACGTCAGGCCTTTCCCACCGTACGAAGCGCGTTCGCCGGGAGACCCTAGAGTCCGAGCTCTGCGAGATAGCGCTGCGCTTCCGCGGCCTCGGGGCTTTCCGGCCCGGCCGCGGTCACGGCCTTGAACAGCTCAGCCGCAGCGGTCTTGTCACCCTTGCGCAGGGCAAGCAGACCGAGCCGCAGACGGGGGCGCAGCCAGCCGGGATCCATGCCCGCCGCGCGCTTGAAGAGGTCCTCGGCGCCTTGCGTATCGCCCTTGCCGAAGCGCACCTCCGCCAGCGCGTACACCAGTTCGCGGCTCGCGCCGGCCACGGCGCCGCCTGCCACCAGCGCTTCCGCCTCGGCGGGCGCTCCCTTGGCCAGCAGCGTGAGCGCGGCCTCGATGCGCGCGCGCTCGTGCTCGGGGTCGGCCTTGAGGACGACGTTGAAGGCCGTCAGCGCCCGGTCCAGGCTCATGGCCCTGGCCGGAGCGGCCTCGTTCGCGGCCTTCTGCCGCCACGCATCGCCGATGACGAGCTGCACCGAGCTCAGCGCCGGGTTCTTGTCGGCGATGGCCTGATACGCCGCGATCGCCTGGTCGAATTTGCCCTCAGCCCTGAGAGCGTTGGCGGCATCCAAATCCTGGTCTACCTGCCGCGTCAGCGTCGTCGGGATGGGCGCCGCCGCCCGTGTCATCACGAACTGCAGCGGCGCGTTGCCGGTGACCGTGGAGCGAACCGTGGAGCGCCCGTCCTGCGGCAGGAATCCGGGTGCCTCCGCGCGGAAGGCCCACGCGCCGCTCGCCAGGCCGATCATGGCGAAGCGGCCCTTGGCATCGGTCGTGGACGTGATCGCGGGCGGCCGGCCATTCAGATTGGTCGCCCTGACGACCGCACCCTTGAT
>CAYNUO010000014.1:0-21886 GCA_964400405.1 uncultured Bifidobacteriaceae bacterium
GCCAGATGGTGGCGTCGATCCGGCGGTGGAGGTCGGCCACGCGGTCCTTCCCGAAGTTCAAGCGGAACGGCCGCATGAAGGCCGCTTCGGCGGCGAGGGGCTCCCACAGGGCGGCGGCCGCCCACAGGGCAGTTCCCTTCAGCAGATCTCGTCGATCCATCGGACCTCCCTCACGGGCCTGAAACAGAAAAGCCGGGGAAGGTCGTCTGTCGACCCACCCCGGCTGCGCTACGCGTGCGCGAACGACGCTACTAAAAGTCGATCTGCGTTCCGAACTTGAACAGGCGTGCGCCGAGGATGGCCGTCGGACGCAGCCACGCCGAACCGTAGGTGAAGTTCTCGGACAGGATCGGGCTCGCGTTGAACGCGTTGTAGATGTCGAACTGCCCCTGCACCTTGAAGCGGCCGATGCTGATGCGCTTGGAGAGCCGTACGTCGAGCTGCGTGATCCGATCCTCGAACATCGTGCCCGGCTGGATCAGCGCGATGGACTGCACCGCGTTGGCACCCGCCGAGAGGTTCCGGCCGAGGGACGGCGCGATCTGCGCGTTGGTCGCCGGCAGCAGCGCCTGGATCGGAATGCCCGGCAGGTTCTGATACGTCGCGCTCGCCTGCAGGCCCAGCGGCAGGGTGTAGTTCAGCGCGAGCTTGAACTGCGTCTGCCCCCGCCACGGATTGGTGACCTTGCAGAAGTCGTCGTTGGCCCGGGCGCCGGCGCCGCCGGCATTCAGGCCGCTCGTGACGACGTTGCTGATGTTCAGCGCGATCTGCGGATTGTTCCGGACGAGGTCGCAGGAGTTGACCACCGTCTTCCCCGTATTCACACCGGCCATCAGAAGGCCGTTCTTGCCGAACCGCGCGTTGAGGGCCACGTCGATGCCGTCATAGACCTCGGTCTGCTTCCCGTAGGCATCGACGTTCGTCACGAAGTTGCTGACCCGGCCGAACATCGCCGGCTTCACATCATAGAAGCCGCACAGCTGCTTGCCGCTGGCATCACCCAGACGCGAATCGGTCGGGGCGGTGATGCAGTAGCTGTCGAAGTCGGTCGTCGCGACGGCCTGATTCGCCGTCACCGTGAAGTTGCCATACCACGTCCGGAAGTAGCCCAGGTTGAGCGACGCGCCCTTCCAGAGCTGCTGCTGGAGGGTCAGGGCCGTCTGCCAGTTGTAGGGACGGACGCCAAAGCCCTTCAGGAACTCCGGATCGAACGTGGTGGCCGGAATCGGAAGGCCGAGGTTCACGTTCGACAGACGTCCGCACTCACCGTTGGCCTCGGGGTTCTTGAGGTCGCAGTTCGGCACGTAGTCCGTGTTGGCGTCAGCCCAGGTACGCGTCGCCGTCGTGGCCACGCGGTTGGCCGGTGCGTTGGCGGCGCCGAGGCCGTTGGTCTGCTGCTCCACGAAGCGGCCAAACGACCCCTTCACGGCCGTGCGGCCATTGCCGAACATGTCATAGGCCGCGCCGATTCTCGGCGACACGTCGTTCCACAACGGCACGTTGTCGGCCATCGCGAACTTCCGCTCGCCGACCCACGCGTTTGCCGGCAGCGTCTCGGCCGGGATGTACTGCCGCTGGTGGTCCCAGCGCACGCCGGCGTTCAGCGTCACGCGCCGGATCGTCCACTGATCCTGTGCGAAGACGCCCAGATTCGGCATGAGACGGAACCGGACGGTGTGCGGCGAGACGACCTGCGTGATCGCCGCGGGCACGCCGTTCCGGAACGAGAAGTCCACGGGACCGTAGGGCGTCTCGTTGTTCTGGACGCTGACCTTGCCCCAACCCTCCATCATGAACATCCCGACCTTCACGGCGTGGGAGCCCGTCACGTACGAGACGCTGGCCCGCTGATTCGAGTTGTGGTGCTTGCCCGGCTTGCCGGGAGGCGTGTAGTCGGTCTGCCCGCCGAACACCCGGCCCGGCGTGGCGCCCCAGGTGAACCCGGTGGTGAGCTCCGTCACCGGAATGTCCGTCGGCTTGGCGCCGGCCGTGTGCAGGTCTTCCTGGTTCTCATACAGCGTCGTCGCGCCTGCTTCGAAGAGCAGCTTGTTCGTGCGCGGATACGTCCACGTCGCCTGCGTCAGGGAGTTGGGGGACCACTTCAGCCACGTCGAGGCTTCCGGCGAGCGGAGGCCGTCGACCCGGTAGTACCGGTTGCTGTTGAACTGGAAGCCCTGCGAGATCGTGACCTTCTGCTTGCCGGTCACCTGCCACGTTACCCGGCCCTGGTGATCGCGGTTATGAATCCACGTGAACGCGGGCTTGGAGCGATCCGGCGTGTAGAACAGCGTGTTCGGCGTCGCGTTGAAGAAGAAGCCGGGCACGGTGTTCTGGCTGCCCCACCGGCGGTGGGCCGTATAGAACCACAGCTTGTCCTTCACCAGCGGACCACCCATCCCGATGCCCTGGTCGTAGATCGTCTTGACCTTCGGTGCCGTGGAGGCGCCGCGCGCCCGCAGCTCGTCGGTGAGGTTATCGTTCTGCAGTGACCCGGACGTGCCGTTGATGACCGAGGACCCGGACAGCGTGTTGGAGCCGTCCTTCGGCACGATGTTCATCTGCACACCGCCGTTCTCGATGTCCGCGCCAGCGCCGGAAATCTGAATCACGGTCTCCGCGACGGCCATCTGGTTCACGTAGTTGGTGCGGTTGCACGCGCAGGAGTTTCCGCTCAGGGGGTAGAAGGGCATGCCGTCGATCGTCATGCGCGAGTCGCCGCCGCGGTTCCCGTGCACGCTGAACGCGCCGAAGCCGCCGGCCTCGCCCTGGTTCCCGCCGACGTCCTGGTTGGCGGGGTTGGAGAACGTCGCACCCAGCGTGAGCGTCGCGTAGCTCTGCAGCGTCTTCACTACCGGCAGAGCGTCGAGCAGATCGCGCGACAGCACCGTCTGCGTGCGGACGTTCTGAATATCAACGACGGGAGACCCGGCACTCACCGTGACGGTCTCCTCGAGCGAACCGACCTTCAGCTCGGCGTTGATGCTGGCGGTCAGACCCGACGTGAGTTCGATGCCCTCACGCTTGTACGTGCCGAAGCCGGGCAGCGAGAACGTCACCGTGTAGGTGCCGGGGCGCAGCTCGACGATCTTGTAGTTGCCCTGCGCATCCGTAACGGCGGTACGAACTTTCTCGATCAAGGCGGGGCTCGCCGCCTCGACGGTGACACCCGGCAGGATGCCGCCGGTCGCATCTTTCGCCGTTCCGGCAATCGCACCAGTCGTCGCGGACTGGCCACGTGCAGCCGCCGGCATCATAGTCAAGGCCAAGGCGCAGAACGCCAGGAGCTTCAGCTTCATTCTTCAACCCTCCATCACATCCAACACGGCACGACTCCGTCGTGGGAGTCGTCCTTCTTCGTCCGAACGCGCTTCGGTATTCGCTGGGCGGTCCGGACAGCCGGGTCATTGTACGGATCTGCAGACATCGATTTGGTCTAAAATTGCGATGATTTCGTTCACGACGTACATGGCAACCGGTAGAAATCGAGGATTTCCTGGCTGATCCTGCTCCGGCTAACCCGAACGCGACCTGGCGCATCCAGATGGACGCGCTCTCCACCGTCATGAGCGAGTTGCGGCTCCAGACGCTGCACATGGGCATCACCTACCGCGAGCCGCCGTGGGGAGGTCGCTTCCCCCGATCGAACCTGCGGATCTTCTGCTTCCGCGAGGCGCCGACCATCATCACCCTGGAGCCAGAGGGGACCACATTCACGGCGGCAGCCGGAGACGTCCTGCTGGTGCACAACACCGAGATGACAATGCGGGACGCTCTCGACACCCCCGTGCCCTCCGGCCCGCCGCCCGTGCCGACAAGAGAGCTGGCGCCCGTCTCGCCGAAGGCGTCCGGATGGCTCGGCATCGACTACCGGTTCACGTCTCCGCAAGCCAGCCTGCTCATGGATGTGCTGCCGCGCGTCATCTTCCTTCCGCGCGACACGCCAAAGCTCGCGAGCTGGCTGGGACCAACGATTCAGCTGCTGGAGGATGAGTACCTGCACGAGACGCCTGGCCGGGCGATGACGCTGGCGCGACTCGTTGAAGTGGCCTTCATTCGCGTGATGCGCCTGTGGATCGGGGAGTCACAGGAATCTGCGTTCGGCTGGCTGGCCGCACTCAAGGACGATCGCATCGCGGCGGCGCTGACAGCTGTGCATGCCGATCCGGAAGGCCAGTGGACGGTCGACTCACTGGCTCGGACGGCCGGAATGTCCCGCACCGCTTTCGCCATGCACTTCAAGAGAGCCGTGGGCGTGGCGCCGAAGGAGTACGTGCGCGACTGGCGGCTCCGGCGCGCCGCAACCGTGCTGCAGTCCGGGTCGGGCGGCTCGATCAAGTCGATCATCGCGGCGGCCGGCTTCCGCAACGAGTCGACATTCCGCACACAGTTCAGGCGCCGGTTCGGCCGGTCACCAAAGGAGCACCGGAAGCACGCCTGACCTTCCGGCCGGCGTGAGACGCCGTCGTCATCCCCCCGCGATGCTTCCGATGATCAGGAACGGCTCGTCGCCGCGCCGCACCGCCTCAGGCAGAAGCGCCTCCGCCGGCTCGTGCGAGAGGTCCTCCTCGCAGGCGTAGAACCTGAGGAACGGGCGTCGCTTGCCGGTGCCGTAGTCGCGAATGGTGCCCTTCAGCACCGGATAGCTCGCCTCGAGCGCGTCGAGCAGGGCGCCGCGCGTGGCGACGCCCGGAAGGTCGAGTGTGACCTCGCCCTCGATGCGCGTCAGCGTGCGCAGGTGGGCGGGCAGCACGACACGGATCATCCGAGCGTCTGCACCTCGACCGAGAGGACGGGCGGAAGGTCGCGCACGATTGCGGACCACGTGTCGCCCCCGTCCGGTGAGCAGTACACCTGCCCGCCCGTCGTCCCGAAGTAGACGCCGCAGGCGTCCAGCCGGTCCACGGCCATCGCATCGCGCAGCACGTTGACGTAGCAGTCGCGCTCGGGCAGCCCCTTCGCCAGCTCCTGCCACTCGTTGCCGCCCGTGCGGCTGCGATAGACACGGAGCTTCCCGTCCGGCGGGTAGTGCTCGCTGTCGCTCTTGATCGGCACGACGTAGATCGTCTCCGGCTCGTGGGCGTGGACGTCGATCACGAAGCCGAAGTCGGTGGGCAGATTGCCGCTGACCTCGCGCCAGGAGTCTCCGGCGTTGTCGGTCCGCATCACGTCCCAGTGCTTCTGCATGAAGAGCGTGTCCGGCTTCGACGGATGGAGCGCGATGCGGTGCACGCAGTGGCCGACTTCGGCGTCCTGGTCGGGAATGTGCTCGGACCGAAGCCCCTTGTTGATCGCCGTCCACGTCTGCCCGCCGTCCTCCGTACGGAACGCGCCGGCCGCCGAGATGGCGATGAAGATCCGCGAGGGGTTCGTCGGGTCGATCAAAATCGTGTGCAGGCCCATGCCTCCGGCGCCGGGTGCCCACTGCGCGCCGCTGCCGTGATTGCGCAGGCCGGTCAGCTCGTGCCAGCTCTGCCCCGCATCGGTCGACCGGAAGAACGCGGCGTCCTCGACGCCGGCGTAGACGGTGTCGGGGTCGGTCAGCGACGGCTCGACGTGCCACACGCGCTTGAACTCCCACGGGTGCGGCGTGCCGTCGTACCACTGGTGCATGCCGGTCTCGCCGTCGTAGGCGAACTGGTTGCCCACGGCCTCCCACGTCCGGCCGCCGTCGTTCGAGCGCTGCATGAGCTGGCCGAACCAGCCCGTGTTCTGCGCAAGGTAGATGCGGTTCGGGTCCGCCGGCGATCCCTTCAGGTGATAGATCTCCCAGCCGCCGAAGTGCGGGCCGTCAACCGTCCACGTGCGGCGTGCACCGTCCGACGTCAAGACGAAGGCCCCCTTCTTCGTTCCCACCAGCACGCGTACTGCGCTCATCGAAATGACTCCTCTTCGGACGCGTCCAGGCGCGTCAGGTCGGATCCGCCGGGATCCATCACGGCCGCAAGGCAGGCCCCCAGCGATGCGCCGGTGAAGGGCTTCTCCAGCAGTGCGGCCACCTGCCGGCTCGTCACGGCCCCACGGACGCGGTCGTCCACCAGACCGGTCGAGAGCACGACGGGCACGCCTGGCAGGATCGCACGGAGCTCGTGCGCCAACCGAAGACCGTCTATGTCCGGCATGTTGACATCCGTGACGACGGCCGCGATCCGCCCTCCGTACTCCCGTGCGAGTTGCAGTGCGTAGACCGCATCCGGGGCCACCAGCGGCGCCAGGCCAAGACGCGTCAGCGAGAATGCGAGCGCTTCGCGCACGGCCGGTCCGTCATCCACGCAGAGGACCAGACGGCCCCGGCCGTCAAAGTCGGCGCCGGCGTGCGCGGGAACGGAAGCCACCGCGACGGCCTGCACGGGTACGTCAACGACGATCCTGGTTCCGCGACCCGCAACGGAGTCAATGCGCGCCACGCTCCCGGGAGGGAGCGTGTCTCCCAGCAGCGACCTGACGACGGCGGCGCCGCCGGTCTCTGCTGCGGGCGCAGGCCAGAACACCTCGACGCCGTGCAGCGGACGCGCCTCGAGCGAGGCCCCGGTGTCCTGGACGCTGAGGACCACGCGCCCGTCCGCAGCGGAGGCGGCCAGCGTCATCCTCCCGTGCCCGGCCATCGCATCACGAGCCCGTTGCCCGAGGCGGAGCATCACGCTGTGCAGGGACAGGGGGTCGAACGACGCCTGCTGACCCGGTTCGGAGTCGAGGATGCGCAGCTCGAGGTGTTCCGGCAGAGACTGACGGACGGCTGCGGCCACCCCCTGCAGAAAGGCGGCGAGGTCTACGGCCGGAAGAGCCGCACCGCGGGCCGACACGGATGTCCGCAGTTCGCGGACGGTGTCGATCGCGCGCTCGAGGCTATGGATGATCGTGTCCAGTTGCGCTGCGTCCGTGGCGCCGTCCTCGCGGAAGCCGCTCACGACGAGCGTGACGGGAGCGAGGGCATTCGTCAGATCGTGCATGGCCGTGACGACCGCCCGACCCAGACGCTCGCGCGCCTGCACCGCTTCACGGGCGGCCCGCTCGAGACCGCGGCGGGCGTTGAGCGAACGCAGCGTCAGCAGCGCCCCCGTGATCGTCCCCCCTGGGGTGAGCACGGGAATGGCCGAGGCGTCGACGTCCACTGTGTCCGCGCCCGAGAACAGGCACAGTTCGGTGTGCGAGGACACGGCATGGCCCGCGGCAATGGCGTCAGACGTCACGGGATGCTGGCGCACGCCGGTCAACCCGTCCCTCAGCGGGCAGACCTCCTGCACCGGCCGGCCGGCCGCATCGTCTGCGGTCGTACCAAGGAGCTGGCCGGCGGCGGCGTTCAGATCCTGCACCGCACCGTGCGCGTCCACGAGCAGCAGCGCGTCGTCCACGAAGCGGAGAACATCCGGCAGGCGGCCGGTGTCCTCGCCGGGTTGCCGTTGCCAGAAGGCGGCACGAATCGGAGTCGAAGACCGGGCGGGCATTTCAGCAGGCCGAAGCGGCGCCGGAGGCGCCGGCGCAATCATAGCCTCGGCGGGACCGTCAGACGGCTCCTTTCAGGCAAGAAAGGCGTCGACCGTCGCGAGTACGGCGGTCGCTTCGCCGACCACCTGTTCGACGAGCGCGTCCGGCGCGCCGCCCCCCTCGAGCAGCGTGGTCTCCAGCTCCCGGGCGAGGTCCGACAGGGTCATCGCCATCGCGTTGCCTGACACACCAGCGATGGCGTGCGCGGCCCTCGCGGCCTGAGGCGCCTCCCCCGCGTCGAGATGTGCGCGCAACGCGCCGAGACGTGCCTGCAGGTCCACGCGGATGAGCCTGAGCAGTTCCCGGGCGTCCGCCTCTCCGAACAGCTCGACCACCTCGCCGGGGTCATACGTCACGGTTGCCATGCCTGTGTCCTTTCCGATCCGCGGTCGGGTCCCTACGCGGCGGCCGACGCGGCCTTCGCGAGGCGGTAACACCCCCCTCGCCCACCCTCCAGCCGCGTGAACCGCTCGTCGAGGTTGAGCGTCGTCTCAGCCGCCCCGAGGAACATGTAACCGTCCGGAGCGAGCAGGTCGTGGACCTTGCCGATAATCCGCCTCTTCGTGTTCTGGTCGAAGTAGATCAGCACATTGCGGATGAAGACGATGTCGAAGACGCCCCGTGGAGGCCAGGCATTGATTAGGTTCAGTTCCTCGAACGTCACCATCTTGCGGATGGAGTCCGAGATCTGCCAATCGGCGCCCTCCTTCTTGAAGTGCTTGACGAGAAGCCTCGCCGGCAGCCCGCGGTTCACTTCAAGCTGGGAGTAGCGCCCGGCCCTGGCCCGCTCGAGCGCATTGCGGCAGATGTCGGTGCCAATCTGCTCCAGTTGCCAGCCCATCAGCTCCGGGAAGTTGTCGTGCAGCAGCATCGAAACCGAGTACGGCTCCTGCCCGTAGGAGCTGGCGGCGTACCAGATTCGCAGCTTCCGTCTGGCGCGACGCGCCTCGATCAACCGGGGCAGGACCGCCTGCTGCAGGACTTCAAACGGCGTGACATCCCGGAGGAACGTCGTTTCGTTCGTCGTCATCGCGTCGAGCACGGATCGCTTGAGATCGAACTTCGTCCCGGTGCGCAGAGCCGCCACCAGGCCGTCCAGCCCCGGGAGTCCCGCCTTGCGTGCAAGCGGACTCAGCCGGGACGCGATCAGATACTCCTTGCCGGCATCGAGCACGATGCCCAGCTCGTTCATCACGAGTTCACGCAGGTAGACATAGGACTTCGGGTCCACGGCCTCCGGTGCCACGACGCTCATCGTTACGCTCCCCTGCGCAACGCGCTCGCCGCCGTGCGCCTGTCGATTTCCGCGGCAATTTCGTCCAGCGGAAGAACGGCCTCGGCCAGACCGGCAGCCGCGACGAAGCCGGGCATGCCCCACACGACGCTGGTGGCCTGATCCTGAACCAGCACGCGGCCACGGAGCCGAACCACGTCCTCGGACCCGCGCAAGCCGTCCTGGCCCATGCCCGTCAGCACCACGCCGAGCAGCCTCTCACCCCACACGTCTGCGGCCGACCTGAAGAGCGGGTCCACGGCAGGCCGGCAGGAATTCTCGTGCGGCTCCTGGCCCAGCACGGTCACGACATCCTTGCCTCTGCGTGCCACAGTCAGATGGAAGTCGCCGGGTGCCAGGTAGATCGTCCCGGGCTGCACCGTCATGCCGGCGGTCGCCTCGACAACACGCAACTGGCACTGGTGGTCCAACCGCTCGGCCAGCATCTTCGTGAACATCGGCGGCATGTGCTGCACGACGAGCACCGGAACGGGCAGTTGCTTCGGCAGCCGCGGCAGCAGGGCGGCCAGCGCATTTGGACCGCCCGTTGAGACACCGATGACGACGGCATCCGGCGACGCCGCGGGACCGCGGACCACCATGGGCCTCGCGGGCGCCGCTTTGAGGTAGGGCACGCGGGCAGGCACCAGCGCCGCCGCGGGGCGGCCGCAGAGCGCCTTGATCTTCGGGATCAACTGCTCCCGGATGCGGGCCTGCGCTTCCAGGACGCTGCCGACGTTGGCCGGCTTGGTCACGTAGTCCGAGGCGCCGTGGGCCAGTGCGTCGAGCGTCTGCACGGCACCGCGCGCGGTGACGGTGCTGAACATGATGACCGGCAGCTTCGGATGCGTGGCGCGGATGGCCTTCAGCGTGGCCAATCCATCAAGGCCCGGCATCTCGAAGTCGAGCGTCACGACATCGGGCTTCACCTGCCGCAGCTTCTGCAGCGCGATGTTCCCGTCGGCCGCCGTCGCCACGACCCTGAGTTCGGGGTCTTCGGCCAACACGTCTCCGACCAGCTTGCGGACGACGACGGCGTCGTCGACCACCAGCACATCGATCACCTTGTGGGCGACCGGCGCCAACAGGGTCACAACCCGAATCCGAGCAGACGGAGCTTGTCGGTGATGACTTCCTTGGTGAAGGGCTTCATCACGAACTCATTCGCGCCGAGCGTCAGTGCCCGTTCCACCTGGGACGCTTCGCTCTCGGTGGTCACCATCATCAGCTTGACGTTGTTGAGCGCCGCGTCCTTCCGGACGTTCTCGACCATCTCAATGCCCGTCATCTCCGGCATGTTCCAGTCCACGAGCGCCAGATCCGTATCCGGATGGCCAGCCAGATAGTCCCAGCCTTCCTTCCCGTGACCGGCCTGACCGACATCCTGGAAACCGACTTCCTTGAGCATCGAGGAGAGCATCATCCGAATTACGCGCGAATCGTCTACGACCAGGGCCTTCATCACAGTCCTCCAGCAGCGTGCCGACTAGGCAGCCCGGCGTCCGAAGACGACGGGCGCCACAGATGTCCCGACCGGGGCCTCCGTTGCGGGAGCCACCTTGACCGGAGCTTCGTACTTGAATCGACCGACCAGGTCGCGGAGTTCAGTCGCCATGGTCGACAGGCGCATCGAAGACTCCTGCGTATCGAACGCCCCTGACGACGTCGACTGCGCGGCCTGCGCGACGCCGGTGATGTTGTTGGCGATCTCGGCCGCGCCCCGCGCCGCCTCCGTGACGTTCCGCCCGATCTCGTTGGTCGTCGCCGTCTGCTCTTCCACCGCCGACGCAATCGTGTTCGAGATGTCGTTGATCTGGTTGATGATCGACCCGATCTCCCCGATCGCCTCCACCGCGTCCTTCGTGTCCACCTGAATCGTCTCGATCTTCCGGCTGATGTCTTCGGTCGCCTTCGCCGTTTCCTTGGCCAGCTCCTTCACTTCGTTGGCCACCACCGCGAAGCCCTTCCCGGCCTCACCCGCCCGCGCCGCCTCGATCGTCGCGTTCAGCGCCAGCAGGTTCGTCTGCTGCGCAATCGACGTGATCACCTTGATCACCTGCCCGATCTCCGCCGAGCTGTCGCCCAGCTTCCCGACAATCGCGTTCGTCCGTTCGGCCGCGCTCACCGCCGCCGTCGCCACCCGCGCCGCCTCGTTCGAGTTCTTCGCAATCTCCCGGATCGACGCGCTCATCTCCTCCGACGCCGTCGCCACCGTCTGCACGTTCTTGCTCACCTCTTCCGACGCCGCCGATACCACGTTCGCCTGCGCGGACGTTTCCTCGGCGTTCGCGCCCATCTGCTGGCTGATGGTGCCCAGGCGCGACGAGGCGGTTCCAAGTGAACTGGCGTGTGCGGCGATGGCACCGATGCGACCTCGCAGGTCGTCCATGAAAGCGCCCAGGCCCCGACCGAGCTCAGTCACTTCGTCCGAGCCGGTCACGTCCGCTGTCGCGGTGAGATCGCCTGTGGCGGCCGCCCGCACGACAGCGAGAATCGCCTCCACCTTGGCGCGGAGTCTGGTCGAAATGAAGAGCGCCACACCAGTGGAGGCAACGGCACCGCCGAGCACGCCGAGCAGGATGGCTATCTGGGACCACCACGTCGCCACGGCGGCCTCGTTGTGCGCGGTCCTGGCGGAGCCTTCAATCAGTCCGCTCAAGCGCGAGAGGCGGTCTTCCAGCCTGCCAAACGACTCCTGGAACGCGGGGTAGCTCGCGCGAGCCTTGTCAGGATTCACACGGGCGGCCTCGACCTCGCTTCGCGCGGACGCGATATACGCGGCCAGCGCAGGCTTCACCTCGGCCAGCGCCGACGTGATCTCGCCGGTCAGCGAGAGCTGATCGTTGGCGGCCAACGAGGCTTCAAACGTCGTCACGTGCTCCGCAAGGTCAGCAGCCACGGCGTCCTGCTCGGCCGTGTCGGCTCTGCCGGTCACGAGCGCACGGAGGACATCCGCCCTGAGCGCGTCATGCATCATGTCGGCCTGCAGGTGATTGCGCAGTGCGGTGGTCGCGGCACTCGACCGACCGGCCGCCTGGCCGACGTTGCGGAGCGCCCAGAAACCGGCACCACCGGCCGCGAGCGTGGCGCAGGTGCTGACGGCCGCAAGGGCGTAGAGCTGCGTGCGAATGGACCAGGTCATGACGTTCGGCTCCTGACAGTGTTGGATGTGACGCGGGGCCGGGGTCTAGGCGGCCGTCCGCAGCGAGACGACCTCGGGGATCAGCGTCGGGACCGCCGGTCGATCGTGAGAAGCCGGGTCACATCGGAAATGGCTGACCTGCCCGGTGAGTTCCGCCGCGACTCTGGCGAGTTCGGTCGCGGCTTCCTGGCTGGTCGACGCCCCTTCCGACGTGGAGTGGGCGGCCTGCGCGACGCCGGTGATGTTGTTGGCGATCTCGGCCGCGCCCCGCGCCGCCTCCGTGACGTTCCGCCCGATCTCGTTGGTCGTCGCCGTCTGCTCTTCCACCGCCGACGCAATCGTGTTCGAGATGTCGTTGATCTGGTTGATGATCGACCCGATCTCCCCGATCGCCTCCACCGCGTCCTTCGTGTCCACCTGAATCGTCTCGATCTTCCGGCTGATGTCTTCGGTCGCCTTCGCCGTTTCCTTGGCCAGCTCCTTCACTTCGTTGGCCACCACCGCGAAGCCCTTCCCGGCCTCACCCGCCCGCGCCGCCTCGATCGTCGCGTTCAGCGCCAGCAGGTTCGTCTGCTGCGCAATCGACGTGATCACCTTGATCACCTGCCCGATCTCCGCCGAGCTGTCGCCCAGCTTCCCGACAATCGCGTTCGTCCGTTCGGCCGCGCTCACCGCCGCCGTCGCCACCCGCGCCGCCTCGTTCGAGTTCTTCGCAATCTCCCGGATCGACGCGCTCATCTCCTCCGACGCCGTCGCCACCGTCTGCACGTTCTTGCTCACCTCTTCCGACGCCGCCGATACCACGTTCGCCTGCGCGGACGTTTCCTCGGCGTTCGCGCCCATCTGCTGGCTGGTGCCGGCCAGGGATTCGGATGCCTCGGCAAGCGATACGGCGTTGGCCTTGATTGCCGAGACGCTGCCGGAGAGGGACTGCACGGTGCGGTTGAGCGCCGCGCTCATACGGCCCAGCTCGTCCGTGCTGGACACGACGAGCTGCCGCGTCAGGTCACCCTGCGACACAGCCTCGAGGACCGCCTCCACTTCCGCCACAGGCTTCACGATCGACTGGACCACCGCGAGCGCGAAGGCCACCGTCACGAAGAGGGCGACAGCGAGCAGGCCGAGCATCAATGTCATGTCCGACGCCAGCCCGGCCGCCACCGCCGCCTCGATCGTCGCGTTCCGCTCGCCGGCGAGCCTCACGACTTCGTTGACCGCGTCGCGGTGCCGCTCGTACGCCGGGGTCAGTCTGGTCTTCATCACCACGGCCGCCTGGTCACGCTGTCCCGCGCGAACGAGGGGCAGGTACTCCCGCCTCGCGAGTTCGAAGAACTCGAGGGCGGCCGTGTGAGCGCGCTCCACCAGTGCCGTCTTCAGCGGTCCCTCGGGCAGGGCTCTTTCCCAGACGGTGTGGCGCGCCTGATAGCCGCCCGCGCCCGTCTCAAGCGCGTCCAACCGCCTCGTCAGGGCATCGACGTCGGCCTTCGCAGCCGTGGACAACTGGAACGTCACCAGGTACGGCTCGATGATGTAGGCCGGGGGCGGAAGCACGTCCGCGATCAGGTCCTTCCCCTGGACGATCTCGTGATATCGCGGGCCGTTCACTTTGAAGGTCTCGAGCGTGGTGTACGACAGCACCGCGGTCGCCACCATGGCCACCACGAACGTGCCACCCAGCACCAGCAGGCGCGTGCGGATGCCGAGTTGGCGGAGGATCCGGATCAGTCCGGAGGTGTGACGGGTGCCTGACGGGGCGGTGCGCATGATGTCCTCGTGGGCGGGCGGCCCACAGGCCGCCCGGCTGTTTCCTGGCGGGTAATCGGCACTCGTGTGCGGAACTTCAGTTCGGGACCGTGCCACCGACGTCAAGGCTCAGGACCTTGGCAATGTCGAGTACCAGCAGGAGCTGCTCCGGCTGCTTGTACACGGCATCGATGAGGTCCGCGGCCGGTCCGGAGACGGTGTCCGGCTTGGTCTCGCAGCGTGACGGGTCCACCTCCACCACATCGCCGATCTCGTCAACCAGCAGGCTTACCGCCCCGTCCGGCGTGCGCACGACGATGTTCATCGGGAGCGGTCCATCAGGGCGCTCCGGCAAGCCGATCCGGCGGCGAAGGTCGAGCGCCGTGACGATCTGTCCGCGGAGGTTGATGAGTCCTTCCACCACGGTCGGGGCGAGCGGAACCCGCGTCATGTCCTGATAGCGCAGGACCTCCTGGACGCAGGGCACCTCGACACCGAAGTGCAGGCCGTCGAGATAGAAGGTGGCGTATTGAGTCGGCATGTCGGACTCCTAGGCGGCCGCTCCGGCCAGAATTCGACGGGCCTCGGCCACGACGGCGTCCACATCGACGATTTCGGTCACGCGTCCCTGCACCACCGCCGAGCCCAGGATGTAGGCGCCTGAGGAGATGGGCTTCAGCACGTACCCGTCGTCGACGATGTCGACGATTCGGTCCACCACCAGGGCCGCGTGACACCCGTCAAGCCCTAGCACGATGGTCTTGCGCGGGGCGTCGAGGCCGGTGCGGGCTTCGGCCCACATCGACACCACCGGCATGATCTCGTCGCCGTACTGGACGATCTCCTGCCCGCCTGAGTACTCGATGCGATGCGGGGCGAATTCCTCGAGGCGCGTCACGCACGACAGCGGAATGCCCATGAGTCGATGCGTGCCGGCAGCGAACAGCAGCAGGCTCCTGCGGTCGCCCGTGCCCGCCACGGCGGCAGCGGATTCGGTCACGCGCGATGCGCGTCCACGGACCTCGGAGACCACGCCGGCCTTCTGGGCCAGGCCGATCACATCCAGAATCAGCGCGACGGATCCGTCGCCCATGATCGTCGCGCCCGCATACATCGAGACCTGTTTGAAGTGACGGCCCAGCGGCTTGACGACGATCTCCTCCGAGTCGGTGATGCGGTCGACGACGAGACCGAACTGACGGCCGTCGGCGCGGAGCACCACGACATTGGCCGCGTCGACGGCCTCGCCCTCCGGACGAGCGAGGCCCAGTTGCCGGTGCAGATACACAAGCGGGAGCAGATTGCCGCGCAGGCGGTAGAACGGCGCTTCCTGGATGTACTCGATGGGAAGCGTCCCGCCCTCGGCTTCGAGACGCACGAGCTCGAGCAGATTCACCTGCGGGATCGCGTAGCGCGCGCCATCGGCGGACGTCACGACCAGCGCCGGAATGATGGCCAGGGTCAGCGGAATCCTGATCCGCAGTGTCGTGCCTTCACCGACGGTGCTCTGGATGTCGACCTGACCGCCAATCTTCTCGATGTTCGTCTTCACGACGTCCATGCCGACGCCGCGGCCCGAGATGTTCGTCACCTTCTCGGCGGTGGAGAACCCGGCCTCGAAGATGAGACGTACGGCTTCCTGGTCGCTCATCCGGGCGAGCTGCTCGGCCGGCGCCACGCCCTTTGACAGCGCGGCGGCCTTGATGCGACCAGGGTCGATGCCGGCGCCGTCGTCAGTGATCTCGATGTTGATCTGGCCCCCTTCATGGAACGCCCGGAGCCGGAGCACGCCCTCAGCCGGCTTGCCGTTGGCCACACGGACCTCGGGCGTCTCGATACCGTGGTCGACGGAGTTCCGGACAATGTGCGTGAGCGGGTCCTTGATCGCCTCGATGATGGTCTTATCGAGGTCGGTCTCCTTCCCCTCCATTTCGATGCGGACCTGCTTCCCGCAACTGGTCGCAACGTCGCGGACGACGCGCGGGAACTTGCTCCAGATGTTGCCGATGGGCTGCATCCGCGTCTTCATGACGCCTTCCTGCAGGTCTGACGTCACGAGGTTGAGACGCTGCGTGGCGTTGGCCATGCTGGTGTCCGGCGACTCACCGGCGAGCTGCAGAATCTGATTCCGGGCCAGCACGAGTTCACCCACCAGCGTCATCAGCTTGTCGAGCAGGTCCACGTCCACACGCAGGGCGGTGTCGACAACGGCGGCACCGGCGGCGCCGGGAACGGCCGCAGCGACCGGCGCGGGCGCGGGAACGGCCGCCGGACGTGGCTGCGGTGCGGAAGGCGTGACCGCGGCCGGAACCGCAGGTGCGGGCGCCGTCGCCGGTGGGGCGGCCGGAATTGCGATCGCGCGTTCGTCAAGACCCTTCAGCAGAGCCACGACGTCCGCGAAGTCCTGCTCCGGCTCATGCCCGTGCTGCTCGACGTGGGTCGCAATGGACCGCACCGCGTCGATCATCTTCAGGAGGCCGCTGGTGATCTCCTGGTCCAGCACGAGCTTGCCGTCCCGCATCTTCGAGAGCAGGTTCTCGCCCGCGTGCGTGATGCGCTCCAGCCGCGAGAACGCGAGAAACCCGGCCGCGCCCTTGATCGTGTGGGCCGTGCGGAAGGCACTCGCCAGCCGGGCGGCGTCGGTCGGGTCCTGCTCGAGCGCCACCAGCTCCACATCCAGCCGATCCAGGTTCTCGTAGCAGTCGATCAGGAATTCCTTGATGATTTCAGGCGTCGCGTCCATAGCTCGGTCCGTTTCGACAGGACAGGAATCAGGCAGCCGGCTGGTCCGCATCCGCGACGGCCGGCGGAGGTGCCTGGGGTGCGGCGGCGACGGCGCCGGAGGCCTGCACGGCATCCGCGGCCTCACGCTCGAACGCGGTGATCGACACGAGGAAGTCGGTCGTGCCCGGGAGGCTGTAACGCACCATCATGCCCGCCCCTTCCGAAGGCCGCGCGAAGTCCGGACCGGCGGTCACGGACGGCAGGCCGACAACGCTCGAGAGACCCTTCTCACGGAAGCGTGCGTGGAGCCGGCCCGAGAGGAGGTTCGCCAGCTCGCCGGACACGGAATGCAGGTCCTCGTCCCCCAGTTCCTCACCAGGCAACCCGAGCATGTGGCCGGCAGTGACCTGGGCGACCTGCTTCGGCAGGTGCACACCCAGACGGACGGAGAAGCGATCCACGAGCGCGAGGTCGAGCACGGCGCTGTAGGCCACGGTCAGCGGGCCATCGGACTTCGGCTTCGCGACTTCGGCATTGAACATCGTGCCGAACACGTTGGCGATGACGCCGTCGATGACCTCTGTCAACCCGGGGACCAGTTGCGAGACGGCGAACAGCGGACCGGGAATGAAGACATAGGGTCGGATACCCTCCCGGAACACGTGAGGCAGGAACGTGCGCCGGAGGACGCCGTCCCAGAGTTCCCCGGTCACCTGCACGTCCTGCGGAAGCTCCGACACCCGCACGATGCGGACGGCAGAGGGGCGCATTTCGCGGATCTTGAGCGAGAGGCGCTCGGGCCCGACCACACCCAGGTCGTTGCCGATGAACACCACTCCGGCCGGTGAGCGCTTGAATGCCGAGAGTGCGGCAGCGCCGGACTCCGCCTGCACCACGTGACCGTACCGGGCCATCTGGTTCGCGAAGAAGAACCGGAAATCCAGATTGCCGTCGACCACCAGGGCCGGACAATCCTGATTGACCAGAATCTTCGCGTTGTCGACCGCCTGGCTCACCGACGGCGGGAGCCCTTGAATGATGTGCTCGATCTTCGAGGCGAACGTGTTGGGCCTGATCGGTTTGAGGATGTAGTCGGCGATCCCCAGTTGCATCAGCTTGATGATGGAGTGCTCCCGGCGCTCGTTGGACAGCACGACGACCGGGAGATTGCGTGTCATCTCCGACTCACGGATCTCCTCGAGCGTGTCGTGCCCCGACAAGCCTGGCATGTCGACGTCCAGCAGCAGGAACGTGTACCGCTGCTGGGCGAGCATGGTCAGCGCCTCGGCGCCGCCGGGTGCTTCGTGCACGACACACCCGAAGTTCTCCTCCAGCAACCGCCTGGCGGCGAACCGGGTGGACGCGTCGTCGTCGCAGATGAGTACGTGCATGTGAGTCGCCTGAGGCGATGAGGAGTCGGCCGGCACACCGGTACGTCCGATGCCGCCCACTGCGGGCAGCCGGTGACTCGACACCGCGTCAGGCCAGCAATCGGCCGTGGTGGTGCGCGCTTGAATTCGAACGGTCGCGAGGGTCGTTCAGCGTCTGGAATGCGCCGCGAGCGCCTGGGCGGCCAGGCGGTGGCCGGCGGCGTTCCAGTGGCCGTCGTAGCGGAAGTAGTACTGCAGCGGGTTGCCGCCCTCCTCGATCGCGGGGCGCAGGTCGAGCACGTCCACGTGCCGTGCGCGCAGGTCGGCGACGAAGCGCCGGTGCGCCTCGTGCCAGGCATACGTGTCCGTGCCCAGCCACAGGCCACGCGACGGGATGATCAGCACCGTCGTGCTGTACGGCGCGGCGATTCGGGCGGTGAGTGCCGCCGCGGCGTCCACCTCGGTGGGCGTGGGCGGCACGTTCTCGCCGAGCGGGCCGGCCAGCAGCCCCGCCCGCGCCGCCAGCGCCCGGAGGGGCCGAACCTGATGCACGGCCGCTGACACCGCCACGTAGAGCGCGGACTGCGACGTCAGCCAGGCCTTCGCCACTTCCCGGACGGGCGTGCCCCTGCCGGCGTCGTCAGGCTCGGCAGCGGCGTCCGAGGCGGCATCAAGCCGCAGGTCGTTCTCCATGCAGATGCCGATGACGACGCGGCCGGGCTCGGCGCCCCGGTCCCGCGCCATGGTCAGCAGCGCCTGATAGCCCTCGACGCCGGTCGGCACCGCCAGGTTGAAGCTCCGGATGCCCGTCTGCGTTTCGAAGACCGCGCTGAATCGCTCGTCCTCCCGCACGCCCCAGCCGAAGGTGAAGGAGTCGCCGACGAAGATCGCGTCGTCCCGGCGCGCGCCGGCGATGTCACGGCGATCGCGGAGACCGTGCTGGTTGAATACCACCCGCACGTCGTAGTCGCCGCTGTTCTTGTACAGACGGCGTTCGGCCCCCGGCGGGCCGAGCGGGACGCCGTATTCGGAGTCGTGCGCGAACGCGAGCGATCCGGAGGGGTCGAACTGCGGAAGGAGCCGGCGGACGGCGAGCTCCGCCGCCGTGCCGGCTATCGCGAGCGCCGCGAGGACGAGCAGGAAGCGAACGACGGCCAGGCTAGCGGGCCCCGGTCTTCTTCGCGTCTTCAAACTGCTTGATGTAGGTGTCCAGCGACGCCTTGCCGATCGACTTCGCGCCCAGAGACCGCAGGAACGCGGCTGTTTCCGGCCGCTCGCGGATGACGCCTCCAGTGAAGGTGCCTTCCACGATGCCGAGCGGGCTCTGCCCGGCGACGATCAGGACGCCGGTCCCGTAGTCCTTCTCGGTGCGGCTGCTGGTCACCGGATTCAGGTCAGCGCCCTTGTCGAGCAGGAGCCTGATGATCTTGTGGTACCCGTCGGTCGCGGCGAAATGCATCGCGCGGTACCCCTTGGCATCGGCCGCCTCGATATCGACGCCGGACACGAGCGCCAGCGTGATGGCTGCGAGGCGGTCCGCCTCCGGGATCATGACGGACGTATCCGCGTTGCCCTTGCAGGCTGCCATGACGGCGGTGACGCCGCCGTCACCGGGAGCCTTGGCATCGGCGCCCTTCGCCAGCAGGAGCTTCATGACCTCGACGTCACCACTGCCTGTCGCCACGATGAACGGCGTGGCGCCGAGGAACACCTCGCCGAAGCCCGTCCGCGGGAGCGGCTTGGTCGTCTTCGCCGACAGGCTCGCGCCCTTCGCGAGCAGCGCGTTGACGAGCGCGATCTTGCCCTTCCGGTCCGGCATCCCCCACAGGGCCTTCCACTCGCCGGTCTGATTCGGCTCGATCGGCGCGAGCACGTCGTCGAAGCGCGCCGCCGCCCAGTGCAGCGGCGAATAGCCCGCCACGTCGAGCGCGCCGTCGGGCTTTGCACCCCGGTCGAGCAGGAACATCGCCAGCGGCGCATGGCCACGCACCGTCGCCGCGAGAAGCGCCGTGCTGCCGTCTTTGGCCTGTTCGTTCACGTCCGCGCCGGCGTCCAGCAGGAGCTGCGCCATCTCGACGCTCCCCTCCTTGGCCCCGAACAGCAGCGCCGTGAAGCCGGTGCCGGTCGTGGACGTCACCTTCGCTCCGCCCTCGAGCAGCGCGCGGGCCACGTCCACGTTCTTCGCGGTGGCCGCCCACATCAGCGCCGTCTGCCCCTTGGACTTCTGCGCCGCGTTCGGATCCGCGCCCGCGCCGAGCAGCCGTTTCACGACTGCAGCATTGCCGCCGCGCACGGCCGTCATCAGCACGGTCTCGCCCGACGGGAGAGCCGCCGTGGCGCGCGCGCCGGCGTCCAGGAGGACCTCCGTCAGCTCGAGGCTGCCGTTGGTGACGGCCAGAAACAGCGGCGTCACGCCGTAGTCGTTGGCGGCGTTCACGTCGGCCCTGGCGGCCACCAGGTCCTTCGCGAGCGCGACGTCGCTCCAGTGCGCCGCCCAGTGCAGCGCCGTGGCGCCATCCGGCTGCGCGGCCTTCGCGTCGACGCCCTGCTTCAGCAGGGCCCGGGCCGCCGTGCCATCTCGCCGCTCGGCGGCGTCAGCCACGCGCACGTCGCGCCGCGCAGCGGTGGAAGCGCTGGCGGCGCCGGACGTGCCGGCCGCCCGGGCCGGCCCAGTCGTCGCCACCACCATGACCAGCGCCGCACCTGCCAGCGTGCTTCTGACCTGCATACGGTTCTCCTCCGTGCTCTCTCGTACCGGACGCGAGCTACAGGCCGGCGAGCGGCGCCAGCCGCCCGTTGCTGTCGCCGAACTTGTCGACGTCGACGCCGAACTTGTCGAGCAGCGTGAGCTGCAGGTTCGCCATCGGCGTCCGATCCGGGAAGCTCAGCGCGCGGTTGCCCTTGATGCCGAACGTCTTGCCGGCGGCGATCACCGTCGGCAGGTTGCGCGGCAGGTGCATGTTCGCGTCGCTCATGCCGGAGCCGTAGAGCAGCAGCGTCGAGTCGAACAGCGACCCCTCGCCGTCCTTCGTCGCCTTCAGTTTCTCGATGAAGTAGCCGAGCTGCTTCAGATGGAAGGCGTTCAGCTTCGCCAGACGCGCCAGCTTTTCCGGAATGTTCTGGTGATGCGAGAGCGGGTGGTGCGAATCCGGCACGCCGATCTCGGGATACGAGCGGGTGCTCGACTCCCGTGCCAGCACGAACGTGAAGACGCGCGTCAGGTCGGTCTGGAACGCGAGCGTCTGCAGGTCGAACATCAGGCGGGCGTGTTCCTCGAAGGTCGGCGGAATACCGATGGGCTGGGCCACGACGGGCATCTCGCGCTCCACCTGGTCCTCGGCCTTCTGAATCCGCCGCTCGACGTCGCGGACGGCATCAAGGTACTCGGTGAGCTTCAGCATGTCGCGCGACCCGAGGCCGCGCTTCACCGTGCTGACCTGCTGCGTGACCGCGTCGAGGATGCTCGCATCGAGCTTGAGCTGTCGCCCGCGCACCGCCGGGTCCGTCGTGCCGGCCGCGCCGAACAGCCGCTCGAACACGTTCCGCGGGTTGTTCTCCATCGGCAGCGGCGTGGTGGCCGTCCGCCAGGCGATCGTGTTGTTGTAGGCGCAGCTGAAGCCGTAGGCGCAGTTGCCGACCATGTCGGTCGCTTCGAGCGTCAGCTCGACCGACCCGATCTGCGTCTCCTTCTCGTACTGGCGCGCGATGATCTGATCCATCGAGACGCCGAGCCGGATGTCGGGGCCGTCCGTCTTCTTCGCGTGGGCACCGGTCAGCCAGGCGGCCTGCGCCCGCGGGTGGTTGCCGTTGTCGCCGACCGACACGGCACCCTCGCTGTCGAGGCCGACGGGCACCACGATGTGCTCGCGGTGCTGCTCGACGGACGCCAGGATCGCGTTCATCTGGAGCGGTCCTTCGGGCTGGAGCCACGTGGGCATGCTCATGCCCATCGCGATGTACATCGCGCCGAAGCGCTTCACGGGCACGGGCGCCGCGAATGCGGGCACCATGGCGTCCAGCAGCGGCAGCGCGAGCGCGGCGCCGGCGCCGCGCAGAACCGTGCGGCGGGGCAGATGGCGCTTGGTGATGATCATGACTCGGCTCTCCTCATCTGAAACGGCTGACTCTTGACGATGGCGAGGACCAGCGACG
>CAYNUO010000014.1:21986-53442 GCA_964400405.1 uncultured Bifidobacteriaceae bacterium
TCGGCTCTCCTCATCTGAAACGGCTGACTCTTGACGATGGCGAGGACCAGCGACGACCAGCGGTCGCCCGCGGCGCCGGACTGACGCAGAATCCGGCGCACCGCCGGCCGGTCGGACGTTTCGACGCCACGGCCGAGCGCGTAGGTCAGCAGGTTCTGCGCAAGCGTGCTCCGGAACGCTTCGCCGCGCGTCAGCAGCGCCTTCCGGAACGAGGACGGCCCGTCGAACACGGTGCCGTCCACCAGCTTCCCGGAGGGGTCGACCGGGGCTCCGCCGTCGGTCGCGCGGAACTGTCCGACCGCGTCGAAGTTCTCGAGCGCGAAGCCGAGCGGGTCGATCTGCGAGTGACACGTCGCGCACACCGGGTTCTTCCGGTGCAGTTCCATGCGCTGCCGGAGCGACCCTTCGATCTTCGTGTCGTCGAGCGGCGGCACGTTGGGTGGCGGAGGCGGGGGTGGCACACCGAGCAGGTGGTCCATGATCCACTTGCCGCGCTGCACGACCGACGTGCGGTCCGCATAGGACGTGACCGTCAGAATCGCGCCCTGGCCGAGCAGGCCCGCGCGCGCGTCATCCTTCAGCGTCACGCGGCGGAAGTGGCTGCCCGCCACGTTCGGGATGCCGTAGTGCCGCGCGAGCCGTTCGTTGATGAACGTGTAGTTCGCCGTCAGCAGCTCGCTGATAGGCCGGTCCTCACGCACCTGGCTTTCGAGAAACAGCCGCGTCTCCTGCTGGAACGCCGCCCGGAGGTTGTCGTCGAAGGTCGGGAACCGCGCCGGGTCAGGCCGGACGCTCGCCATGTTGCGCAGATAGAGCCACTGCTCGAAGAAGTTGCCGATCAGCGCGTCGGCGCGCCGGTCCGCGAGCATGCGCCGCACCTGCCGGTCGAGCACGGCCGGCTGACGCAGCGTGCCGTTCGACGCGACACGCAGCAGCTCGTCGTCGGGGATGCTGCTCCACAGGAAGAACGAGATGCGCGAGGCGAGGTCGAGGTCGCTGACCGGGTACGCCGCGCCCTTCGCGACGCCGGCCGGATCGGCTTCGAGCCGGAAGAGGAACTTCGGCTCGACCAGCAGCCGCGTCAGCGCCGTCTGAATGCCCGTGTCGAACGACGCCCCGGTGCGGCCCTTCTGGAAGAACGCGACGAGGTCCTTCACTTCGGCGGCCGTGGCCGGGCGGCGATAGGCGCGCCGGGCCAGCGTCGAGAGAATCCGCGTGGCGCACGCGGTTTCGTCAGCCGCTCCCGACGGCCGGCAGACGAAGATGCGCTGGCGGCTGGGGCTGTCGGCCGGCACGGTGCCCCCGTACGGCCCCCCGATCGTCACCTTCCGGATCGTCATGTCGATGCGGCCCGACCCCGTGTTCGACGTCACGCCCTGATTGAAGGCGTCGCTGGTAAGGGACAGCCGGTGGACCCCCACGCCTTCCATGTTCCAGTGGTCGCGGTTCAGCGTCACGGCAACGGTGTGCGTGCCGGCCGTCGCCTTGAAGCGGAATTCGGCCTTCTCGTCGGGCGCGAACTCCTCGGCGTAGTAGTTCGCCACGGCGCCGAAGGTCGGCTTGTCACCCGCGCCGCCGATCTTGACGACCTTGAGGCGCTCGCGATCGAGGCGGACGTCGATGAGGTTCTCCACATCGAGGCCCCGGATCATGTTCGTCGCCGCGAGGTCCGACCGCTGAAGCGTGAACTTCACGCTGTACTCGCCGTCCAGCGGGAAGTAGTGCCGGATCGCCGCGCCGCCGCGCGAGCCGAACGGCAGCTGCTCGTTCATGCGGTCGTCCTGCCCCATCGTGCGGTCCGAGACGTCATAGACGGTCGCGCCCGGCACGATGGCCGGGTCGCCCACGGCCAGACGGCTGATCTTGTTGGCTGCGAGCAGGTACCGCTCGAGGAGCCCCGGCGACACGGACAGCACGTCGGCGATGTTGTCGAACCCGTAGCCGGAGTCATCGGCCGGCAGCATCGTCTTGCCGTCGATTTCGAGGCCGAGCAGGTCGCGGATCGCGTTGGTGTACTCGAGGCGGTTCAACCGATGGATCGGCGGGCGGCCCGGGTCGGGCTTCGGGCCGGCGGCCTTGTCGAGGGTCTGCTCGAGCGTCTCGATGAAGGAGCGGTACGTGGCCGCGTCGGGCCGCTTGCTGCCGGGGGGCGGCATGGCGCCCGCGTGCATCTTGGTCGCGACCTTCTCCCAGACCTCGGCATCCGCGCCGATGGCGGCCAGGTCGCGGTTCTCGAGCACGAGACCGGCTGTCTTCAACCGCTGGCTGTGGCACGCCACGCAGTAGGTGTCGACGAAGCTCTTGAGCGGAACCGCCGGCGCGGGCGCGGTGGTGCGTGCAGCCGGTCCGCTCTGGCCCGCACGTCGCGCCGAGGACGGGGCCGCCAGCAGGCTGACCGACAGCGCGGCCAACCCGCCGATGAGGCTGATTCCGGCTATCAAATGGCGTGGTGTGACACGAACCCGCATCTGCCCCTCCTGACGGAAACTGGGCGCCGATTGTATGCGGGGCACGGGGATTCCGGTATCCCCTGAA
This sequence comes from uncultured Bifidobacteriaceae bacterium, assembly GCA_964400405.1. Lineage (GTDB taxonomy): Bacteria > Acidobacteriota > Vicinamibacteria > Vicinamibacterales > UBA2999 > CANKJK01. Next base: position 24,522 of record CAYNUO010000014.1, read on the forward strand.
CGGGCGGATACCGGAGCTTCGACAGGTTGCGACAACCGGGCCGGTACGTTGCCGGCCTGGCCCTACTTCGTGAGCTTCTCGACGTCGGTGGGCTTGCCGAAGAAGGCGGGGTTCACCGGCACGTTGACCTTGATCTCCTTGAGGACGAGCGCCTCACGGCCATCGAGCCACACGAAGTCGATCTTGTGCGCCATCTTCACGCCGTTGACCTCGCGGTAGTCCGAGTAGTCGAACTGCGTCGGGAGGCGGCCGATGAGCGACGGGCCGAAGCGCACCAGGCGCGTCAGCAGGCCCGTTTCCTTGTCAAAGTAGAGCGTCGCGAAGGTATTGCGCGGGCCGTTGCCCTGGATGACGTCCACCGGGCGACCGTCGATCTCGGTCGGGTCGAGGGTACGCAGCCGCGTCAGGATTTTGGTGAGCTGCTGCGGGAACATGAACTGCGCGTCGAAGCGGGCGCCATCGAGCTCCGTGCCGTGGAGCTGATGCTCGCCGAGCACGTTCAGCGGCGTCTTCGTCCAGCCCACCTTGCCGTCGAAGCTCCGCACCGTGGCGTCGCGGCCCTTCGCTTCCTTGTAGTGGATGACCATGCTGCGCTGGTCGGGAAACTTGCCGAAGAGCTGCACATCGCCGCCGCCGCCGAAGCCGCGGAAGCCCACGCTCGTGCCGGTCCCGGAGATGGTGGTGATGGCGTTCAGCTTGTCGACTCCACCGAGCGCCTTCAGAAAACGATCGACGATCGGCTCGGGACGCGGGAGACCCGGCGCCGTCGCCATCACGAGATCTTCCTGGACGAACTCGAGCTCGCCGTAGATCTGATCGAAGTTCGGGGTCTGGATTGGCGTCGACCGGCCGCGGTGGCAGGTCCAGCAGGTGATGACCGTGCGGCCGCCGAAGTGCTGCTTGTTGATCGCGAGCACCATGAACGACATCTCGCGCGCCTTCTTCTTCATCGGCGTGTCGGCTTCCCACACGACGAGCTCCGTGCCGGCGTTCAGGTGGCACGTCGCGCAGTCGCCGCCGACCGAGTGGGTCATCAGTCCCATCAACGGGAGGAAGTCGTCCATCGGCACGTCCTTGAGCGCCTGGACGTTCTTGAAGCCCTGACCCGCCGTCACCGTGCCGTCGGCGGACGCCGGCCTGGCCGCCGACGCGGGCTTCGCGGGCGACGCCACCTTCGGGGGCGCAGGCTTGGCCGGCGCCGCGGGCTTCGGAGCCTGCCCGGCCACCACAACTGCGGTTGTCAACGCCACGCCGGACAGCACAGCCAGCACACCGGCGACCTTCTTCACGACATCACGAGCGACGATACGCACAGTCGAACTCCTCACTGTATTCCTGCCGCGCTGCTTCCGCGCAGCGCTGTTTCTTCGCAGCGCTACTTCCTCTCGAGCGTCGCCGGGATGTCGACCATCAGGTGCGCATCCTTCTCGCCTTCGACGCCGGCGTATTCCATGATCTCGAAGCCCTTCTGCAGCTGACGCTTCAGCGTCTTGGCCACCGTGAAGGGCCGTGTGAAGACCTTCGGATCCTCGAACGTGGCGGAATGCTGGATCGTGTCGCGATCCACCCACTGCCACCGCTCGGTGACCTTGACCTCGTCCGACGCGAAATCGCCGGAGACCGAGAACCGCACGCGGTCGTTGATGTTGGTCACCTCGACGACAAGCGTGGTGCCTTCCCAGCGCCCGCGCGAGCTGCCCATCCACATCTTCACCGGCGCGTCAGGCTGCGGGCGGCCGTCGAGCGGGATGTACCGGAACTCATGCTGGGCCTCGTAGAGCACCAGCACCGCGCCCGTCGTCTGGACGATCTGGAACGGGTTGACCGAGTAGTAGTTGATGCGCGGCACGCCGTCGGGCCAGCCGCGGTTGCGGCTGTCGACCTGCGCCTGATTCGGCGTCAGATGCTCCCGGCGCACCTCATCGCGCCGCACGCGCGCCCACGGCAGATACGGAATCTGGCCGTCCGGCGGGTCGATGACGATTCCCGGCGACACGTTCGCGGTGCCCATCATGCCGGGCATCGGCTCCATGTTCGTGCCGGCGCCACCGCCGCCGCCGATCGCCTGATAGATGCCGGCGATGTCCGGCTGGCCGTCCTTCAGCCGCGCCGGCGTCCACTTCGCGGGCGTCGTGGCGGCCTGTACGGCCGGACGCGCCGCGGGTGGCGTCTGTGCGGTGACGGACGGCTGGACCGAGGCGGCCAGCATCACGCCGCCGAGCGCGGCGGCACCGAGCCACGGCGTGCGCGTCACTTAAGCGGGCTCTCGCGGAAGAGCGGAACCGTCATGCCCTTGGTGCGATCCTCGAACGTGTAGCAGAGGAAGTCGAGAATCTGGGCGTTGGGCTCGATGCGACGGTAGAGCGGCATCTTGATCTTCCACGGCCGCGTGAAGACCTTCGGGTCCGTGATGGTGGCTTCGTAGTTGAGGTGGTCCTTGTCGATGCGCGAGAACCGCTCCTCGACCTTCAACGCGTCGCTGTGGAAGTTGCCGGCGCGGTCGAACCACGTCAGCCCGTTGAAGTTGGTGACGTCGACGACCAGCGCGCCGCCCTCGTAGCGCCCGCGCGAATCACCCAGATAGAACTCGACGTCCGCCTGGTGCTTCGTGCCGTCGGTGTAGATGCGGCGGGTCATGTGGGCGTACTCGTAGAGGATCGCCACCATACCCGGCGTCTGCACGATCTGGAACGGGAACGGGAGGTATGTCGCACGCGGCACGCCGGAGTGGTGGCAGGAATTCTCGCCGTCCAGCTTCGCGCGGTTCGCGTAGTTCTCCTGCCGCTTCTTGATCGCCCAGTCCTGGTACGGAATGACGCCGCCTTCGATCACCGACTGCCCGGCCGGCCCGTCTGGCCCGGCCGAGTGTGCCTCCAGGTTGACGTTGGCCGCATTCACGGCCTGCCAGATACCCTGCAGGTCCGGTGTGGCCGCCGCGGCCCGGCGCGCCGGCGCGGTCCCGGACTGCGCGAGCACGCGGAGGCCCGCAGCCGCGCCGGCCGCCAGCACGACGGCGGCGCAGATGCGCAGCGCTCGGGTTCCGAGCGGTGTCACTTGCCGGAGCCTTCGGGACCGCTTTCGGCGGAACCGGCGCCGAAGACGCTGCCGTCAGGGAGCGTGACCTTGTCGGCGTTCGCGACCTTGCGGCCGTCCTTCGCCAGGAACGCCGTCGCCGTCACCTTCATGCCGGTCGTCAGCGAGCTCTTGCGCCACCCGCGGCGGAAGAGCGCGTTCGGCGGGCCGAACTCGAGCTGCCAGCGTTCCGCCTTGCCGGCGGCGTCCGGAACGTCCAGCGTCAGCCAGGCATGCGGGTTGACCCACTCCATCAGCACCACGGTGCCGACAAGCGTCACCTTCTTCTCTGCGTCGAACTCCGCCGCGAACGCGTGATGTGCCTGCATCCGCACGGCCATCGTCGCGAGCCCCAGCGCGATGCACGCCGACAATACGATCCGTCTCATAGGTCTCCCCTTGGAATGCGGTCCCCCGGGTACAGGGCGATGACGCCCCGCCATTCAGGTTTCCCGGAACGCGAAGCACATCGTAACCGAGGCCCGAGGGACGGGGCTAGTCCAGACTTTCGGAAGGGGAACTACCGGTCCACCATGAGTCGCGCTAGGCTTCTTCACCGCTTCCCGCCGCCCGGGTGGTGGATGAGCTGTCAGGAGATCAGGATGCCCGGAGTCGTGCGTCGAGTTGTGCTGGGCACGATGATCCTGACCGCCCTGCTGCTGATCGGAGACCCGGCAACCGGCGCCGTGCGTGGCCGGGCGACGCCGGAAGAGGTGCTGTCGACGTTCGTCGACGGCTTCAATGGACGGGATGCGGCGCACGCCGCTTCGGTGTTCGGCCCCGACGCCGAGCTCATGCTGCCGGACGGGCCGCCGGCAAAAGGCCGCGCGGCCATCATCTCGACGCTGGACGAGCAGTTCCAGGTCACGCGGGTGATCGATCTGCTCTCGGTCACGGTGACACGTTCGGGCCGGCAGGCCGTGGCCAGCGGGCGGCTGACGATGTCGACGCGGACACCGGTGCACGGCGCCGACCTCCGGGCCGGAAGCTACCTGGCCGCTCTGCGACAGACCGACGGCGGGTGGGAGATCACCCACCTGATGTTCACGTTGCCGCTCCGGCCGGACTTCGTGGGCTGAAACGGGCGGCGACCGCCCGTCACCGGCCGGGCGCCGGCAGCGCCTCCTCACCGGCCGGGCCGAGCGTGACGCGCACCCCGTTCCCCATCGTGAAGGCCTGCACGCTCGCGAAGCGGCGCCCGTCGCGCGCCGGATAGGCGCGAACGGCGATGCGGTCGCCCGGCTGCAGCATCGTCCGCCGGACGCCACGGCGCAGCAGCCCGTTGGGCGGCGCGAGCTCGAGGCCCCACCGCTCCACCGCGCCGGAGGGTTCGCGGACGTCGATCCAGAGCATCGAGTGCGGATTCACCCACTCGACGACGGCGATCACACCCTCGAGCGTGCGTGGCTGCCGGGCGTCGAACTCCGCGGCGAAGGAGTGGTGGGCGCGGGCGGACGCGGCGCCTGCGAGCAGCGAGAGCACGACGGTACACACGCGCGCGGCTGACGGGCGCGCCACGGGCCCTACTTCCCGAAGAGCCGCTTCATCAGGATCTTCTGGTTGGGATACCAGAACTCGAGGTGGCAGCCCTCGCAGGCCTGATCGAGATGCTCGGAGGCCGCCTCGAGCGCCACGGCATCTCTGCGCTCCACGATGTCCAGCACCTCGCGGCCGACGTTACGGAGCACCTCGACCTTGGCCTGCCACAGCACCGGGTCCTGCTGGAGCTTCGCGAGAATCTGCGCGGGCGACAGCTCAGGCGCATCCGGCCCGGTGCTGTTGTTCTCGTCGCCCTTCGGGGCGAACGGACGTGGCACCTTCAGCAGATAGCTCGCCTCGGCCATGGCCACGGCACCGGTTCGGACCTTCTGCCAGTCCTCATCCGTTTTCGGGGCCCACTCCTCGATGCCCTTCGACGAGACGCGGGTGCCGACGGACAGGAAGATATTGTCGGAGAGCGGGTCGATGACGTCCCGCATGAGCTCCTTCACCGAGACGACCGGCGTCAGGTCGCCGCCCCAGTAGGTCATGGGCGGCGGTTCAGGAGCCTTGGCCGGCGAACACGCCAGCGCGCCGAGGAGGAGTCCGCCGAGAACGCCGCACGAGAGAAGCACCGGTACGCGCATGGTGCCTATCGTGCCACGGGCAGCTCCGACGTGTACGTGCGCCGCGCGAAGCGCCAGCCCTCCTTCGTACGGATGAGGCGATCGTCGAAGCGGCCGACGTCGCTGACCGCGGTCGCGGCGCTCCCCGGCATGAACCTCAGCACGTAGACGCGGCCGACCGCCCCCTCGGGGCTGGGATCGATCAGCAGGTTCGTCAGCCAGTGATGGAGAACCGGGTTCGCTTCGGCGCCGGCGGCCGCGGCCGTCAACGCGGCCCGTCCGCCCGTCTGGGCGCCATCGCGCACGAGCACGCCGTCCGGCGTAAACGTGCGGGCAAAGTCCGCGCCCTGCTCGAGGCCGGCGTCAAAGGCGAAGCTGGCCCGCGCGTAGAGCTGCTCGATCTCGACACGATCCGCCTCCGACAGCCGCCCCGCCGCGACCGCCTTCCCCGAGAGCTCGCGTGCCGTCATCCCGTACCCGGGCGCGGGCCACTTCATCGGTTTGACGGCGGCCGGCGAGTCATACCGCCGGTACTTCATCAGCCAGCCCTCGGGCGTCCGGACGAACTTGTGAAACAGCAGGCCGGCGCCGTTCAGCTTCACCGGGCTGCCCGCGTCGGCGACGTTGAACTGCATGTCGTAGTTGATGCTGGTGACCTCGCCGTCGGGCGAGATATCGAAGAGGAAGTTCGTGTCCCAGTGGTGGAGCCCCGTCTTCGACTGGAACTCCTTCGCCTGCACGACGGCGCCGTCGCGGCCGACGCGCGTCGCGCCGCCCGGGCGCTCGAAGAGGGCGTCCATCGTGAATGACAGACTCGAGAGCACGCCTCCGTCGAACGGCGCGGCGTTGTCGTAGCCAAGGTTGTAGCGCGAGATCAGCCGCTTCATCTCGGCGATGTCGCGCGCCGTGAGCGTCTTGTCGCCCTGGTTCGACGGCGGCAGCAGATGCTCGCGCGGCGGCATCACGGTGCCCGGAAACTCCTCGTGCTTCTCGATGCGCCAGCTGCCCCCGCTCCTGACGAGACGATCCCGGTAGAGGGTTGCCATCGTCATCTCGGCGCCCCTGCTGCGCACGATGTAGGACCACGCCTCGGCACCGCCCGGCACCGGCTCCGCAAAGAAATTGGTCAGCCAGTGCCGCACGCCGGTGCGGACGCCCTCATCGTGCAGGGATCGCTGATAGATCAGCTCGATCGCGACGTGGTCCGCGGCGGTGAGCGGCGCGAGCGAGGCGGGCGCACCGGTCAGATCGACCCAGGTGGAACCGGTGACAATGACTGCCGCACACACGAACCTCGGCAGCCAGGACTGGCGGTGGACTCCCGACATCAGCGCTCCTGGATGCCGCGAACAGGGCGGCAAGTGAGCGGGAGGCTCACTTTCGAAGTAGGAACCATGCGGCCGTTAGGATAATGTCTCTCGAAAGCGCGACCCATGCCAAAGTTCAGGTGCCGAACCCTGTCTGTTTCCAGGTGTTTACGGGCGCTGAGCATCCGGATGCCGCTCGTGCTGGTGTGTGCCGGCCTGCTGTGGGCGCCAGTCGTTCCGCGGGCGTCGGCCGGCGACACGGCTGACTACACGCTCACGTCGTGGACGACGCGCGACGGTCTGCCTTCGAGCTATCTGCTCTCGATCACGCAGGACCGTGACGGGTACTTGTGGGCCGGAACCAACGCCGGCGTGGTCCGCTTCGACGGCCAGCGCTTCTCGCCGTGGCCGCGCAGCGGCGCCTTCCCCGTCCCGAGCACGCTCATCAACGCCATCTTCGCCACGAGCGACGGCACGCTCTGGATCGTCGCCGGCAGTTCGATCGTGCGGGAGAAAGACGGTCAGGTGACGGTGCTCCCGCCGGTCGACGGGGTCTCCCAGATCACACGCACGTTCGCCGAGGTGCCGGACGGCGCGATCTGGGCGGCGGGCTCGGGCGGGCTCGCGCGGCTCGAAGGCGGGCGCTGGCAGGGCGTGCCGGTGCCCGGCGCCCCGGGCGCGGCGGTGAACGCGCTGTACGAGGATCGGCAGCGGCGCGTCTGGATCGCGACGGGCGGACGCATCTACCGGCAGGAGAAGGGCCAGTTCATCCACGTGCCGGTCAGCGTCGACGGCCCCGTCCGCTTCATCGAACGGGACGGCGTGATGTTCGTGGGCTCGCTGGCCTCGGACTTCCGCGTGTTCAGGCTTGACGACGCCGGGTCGGCCACACCGGTGGTCTCGCTGTCGCTCGTGGACCTCCAGGAGCCGATCGAGTGGAGCCGCCCGTCGTGGCGCGCCACGACACCGCCGTGGCTGCTCGACAGCCGCGGCAACGTGTGGCTCGGCACCAACGGCGCCGGACTCGTGCGGATCGATCTGGCGTCCGGACGCGTGGTCCGCCGGTATACCGAACGCGACGGCCTCTCGGGCGACATGGTACGGGCCGTCATCGAAGACCGCGACGGCAACATCTGGGCGGCGACCCACAGCGGCCTCACCCGCGTCACGCCCTCCTCCATCCGCCCGGTCGCCGTGCGGGCGGGATCGACGGCCGAGGACATCTCGACGCTCGAACAGGACGGCGAGGGCGGCGTGTGGGTGGAGGCACCGGGCGCGCTGGTCCGCCTGGCGAACGGCACGAGCACGCGGTTCACGCGCGCCGCGGGAGCCGAGTTCGACCGCATCACGGCGATGCACGCCGACGCCCGCGGCGTGTTCTGGGTGGCCGCCGCCGAGCGGCGCCTCGTGCGCTGGGTGCGCGGACGCTTCGAGCCGGTCAAGCTCCCCGACGGATTCGCCGCGCGGACCATCACGTCGATCGCGTCGTCGGCCGCGGACGGCCGCCTGTGGCTCTACAACGGCCGCGAGATCCTGCGGCTCGAGCCGGGTGGTACGCCGGTGCTCGTCACGCCGCCGGACGCCATCGTCGACGGGACGGTGCGGTTCACGTTCGCGGACCGCCAGGGGCGCTTGTGGATGGCCGCCGACCACGCCCGGATCGCGATCGTCGAGGGCAAGGGCGTCCGGTTGCTCGGCGAGTCCGACGGCGTGCCCGCGGGCAACCCGACCGGCATTCACGAGGACGCCTCGGGACGAATCTGGATGTCGAGCGACAGTGGCCTCAGTGCCATCGACGGCACGCGCGTGCGGACCCTGACGGCAGCCAACGGCATACCGGGGCGGCGTGTCTTCTTCGTCACGGACGACGCGCAGGGACGGCTCTGGCTCGGGACGACGTCCGGCCTGGCGCGTGTGGACAGGACCGAACTCGACCGGGCGCTCGACAACCCGCACTACCAGATCCGCCTCCAGCTCTTCGACGTCTCCGACGGTCTCCGCGGCACGCCGGTCGTCCGCGGTTATCCGACGGCGGCACGGTCGCGGGATCGCATCTGGTTCGTCAGCAGCACGGGCGTCGCGATGGTCGATCCGGCGCAGGTGCGGGACGCGCTTCCCCCGCCCGTCCCCCGGATCGAGCAGATCCTGGTCGATGGGCGGCCCTTCGACCCGGCGTCGGGCGAGCGCCTTCCGGCCGGCATGACGAGTCTGCAGATCGAGCACGCGGCGCTGAACCTGACCGCGCCGACCAAGGTGCGCTTCCGGCATCGGCTGGAGGGTGTGGACCCGGACTGGGTGGATGACGGCGGAACGACCCGCACGGTCTACGCGCACCTGCCGAACGGCACGTATCGCTTCGCCGTGGCCGCCAGCGCCGGGGACGGCCGCTGGTCGGGTGACGCCGCCGTCTGGACGTTCGTCGTGCCGCCGCAGTGGTACCAGTCGCGGCTCTTCTACGGCGGTGTCGCCGCGTTGCTCGTCCTCGCGGTGTGGGGCGCCTGGCAGCTGCGGCTCCGCCAGATCCAGCGACGGTTCACCGACGTGCTCGGCGAGCGCGCCCGCGTGGCCCGCGAGATCCACGACACACTGCTGCAGAGCCTGGTCGGCATGGCGCTCCAGCTCGACACCGTCGCCCATACCGAAGAGCCGGCCGGCCTCCAGGAAGAAGTGGGCCGCATCCGTCGCCAGGTCCAGGACGCCATCGGCGAGGCCCAGCGCTCCATCCGGGATCTCCGGGCACCGCGCGCCGAGGCACGCGACCTCGTCACGCGCCTCCGCGAGAGCGCCGGCCCGATGCTTGAACATGCCGGCATCACGTTCGAGCTGGCCGTCACCGGCACGCCGCGCCCGCTGAAGCCGGCCGTGGAGCAGCAGCTCATGCGCATCGGCATGGAGGCGGTCGTCAACGCGATGCGGCACGCCCAGGCCGGGCGTGTGCGGATGGAACTGGTGTTCGAACGTAGTACCGTGCGGCTCCGCGTGACTGACGACGGCCACGGTTTCAATCCAGACGCCGTGCACGCCGACGCCGAAGGTCACTGGGGCTTGTCGATCATGCGGGAACGCGCGGAACAGGTCGGAGGCCGGTTGAGCATCATGAGCACGCCCGAACGGGGCACGAGCATCGAAGTGACGGCGCCCGGCGGCGCGCCGGCATGACATCGAAGAACCAGCCCCAGATACGCATCCTCTGCGTCGACGATCATCCGGTGGTCCGGGAGGGCCTGACCCGGCGTATCGCACTCGAACGGGACATGGCGGTGGTCGCCACGGCCTCCACCGGCGAGGAGGCGCTCACGGCGTTCGAAGTCCATCAGCCGGACGTCACGCTGATGGACCTGAATCTGCCCGGCATGGGCGGCCTGGAGACGATCGTCGCGTTGCGGCGGCGGCACCCGCGAGCCCGCATCATCGTGCTGACGATGTACGACGGTGACGAGGACATCCACCGTGCGCTGCTGGCCGGCGCGGCGGCCTACGTGCTGAAGACGACCGTCTCGGACGAGCTCATCGGCGTCATCCGCCAGGTGCAGGAGGGCGCACGTCCGATGTCATCGGACGTGGCGGCCCAGCTGAGCGCGCGGTCGATCGCCCCCAAGGTGACGCCGCGCGAGAAACAGGTGCTGGAGCTGATGGCCGCCGGCATGCGGAACAAGGAGATCGCCGCGGCGCTCGTGATCGCGGAGGACACCGTCGAGGTCCACGCGAAGAAGATCTTCACGAAGCTCGGCGTGCGGGACCGGACGGCGGCGGTGACCGTCGCGCTGAAGCGCGGGATCATCCACCTGAAGTAAGGAACGAACCTACTCGGTCCCGCCGAGTGACTTGAGAACGGCGGCCGTCGACGGGTGCTCCATGAAGAGCGCCGTGTCCTCGTAGCCCGTCGCCATCTTGTACGGCGTCTCGCCGTTCTTGTTCTTCGCGTTGATGGGCGCGCCCTGTCCGACCAGATACCGCGTGACGTCGTCGAGGCCCGCCATCGCCGCGGCGTGAAGCGGCGTCGTGCCGTTGCGATTCGACGCAGTGATGTCGTTCTTGAGCGTCAACAGCAGCTTCACGGCCTCGAGTACCCGTGACTCGGGCACGCGCGTCTCGTTCGGCACGCGGGCCAGACCCGCGGCAACGATGAGTGGCGTGGTCCCGTCGGCCGCGGCAATCGTCGGGTCCGCGCCGTGCTCGAGCAGGAGCTTCATGGTCGGAATGTCCGAGACGACGCTGGCGATGTAGAACGGCGTTCCGCCGACGATCAGGTTCCCCTTGAAGAGCGAGAACCCGTACTTCGGCGGAATCTTCGCGGCACGGGCATTGATGTCCGCGCCGCGCGCCAGCAGAGCCCTGATGAGATCGTGCTTGGCGGCCTGGTCCGTCACGCCGGCGAGCACGGCCCACTCCTGGACGCGGTTCACGGCGGTCTGATTGAAGATGTAGTCGTGGGAGTGAATCGTCTCCCACGTGCCGGCGACCCAGTGGAGCACGGTGTAGCCGCACTTCGCTGCGTTCGGATCCGCACCGCGGCCCAGCAGTTCCTTCGCGAGGGCCAGATGGCCCCGCAGGACGGCCACGTGCAGCGCGCTGGAGCCGTCCTTCGCGGTGTCGTTCACGTCCGCGCCGCGCTCCAGCAGCAGGCGGGCCATGTCGCCCCGCCCCTCGCGCACCGCGAACAGGAATGGCGTGAACCCTCCGTTGGTCCGGGCCTGCAGGTCGGCCCCGCCGTCCATCAGCACGCGCGCCGACGCCTCGTGGCCTTCGGCCAGCGCCCACATCAGCGCGGTCTGTCCCATGACGCTCTCTTTGGCGTTCGGGTCCGCCCCGCGCGCGAGCAGCGCCCGGACGGCGCCGGTCAGGCCTGTGCGGGCGGCCGTCATCAGCGCGGTCTCTCCCGTGGGCAGCGCCGTGTTGGGACTGGCCCCGGCCACGAGCAACGCCTCCACGATGTCGACGCTCCGGCCCGCCGTGGCGATCGACAGGGGTGCCACGCCGTACTCGTTCGCGACATCGACCTTCGCGCCCGAAGACAGCAGCAGCGCCGTCATGCGCGCGTCCTCGGCATTGACGGCCCAGTGCAGCGCCGTCGAACCGTCGGCCTGCCGCTCGTTGACGTCGGCCTTCCGTTGAACGAGCTGCCGGACCTGGGCCAGGTCGCCGTTCCTGACCGCCTGGATCAGACGCACGTCGCCCGCGCCGGCCGCCGTCGCGCCGGACGCCACCGCCAGCATCGCCACCGCCAGCCACGCCGGGAGCTGCCTGTTTCTCATCAAGATCCTCATCCGCGCCCATCCTAGCGCCGCCCGGAGGGGGCGTGGGGCTACCGGAATTCCCCTACGGCCCGAAGGGGGACAGTTCAGGCCACTATGATGCCGACCATGAGACGACTCGCCCTCGGACTCGCCTTCGCGACACTCTGCCCGGCCGGATCCGGCGCCCTCGCCGCCCAGGCCCCACCCGCGACGGGCGCGTCCTCGCAACGGGCGCTGGTCGACAAGTACTGCGTCACCTGCCACAACAAGCGGACGAAGCAGGCAGGACTCGAGCTCGATTCCATCGACGTCGACCATACGTCGAAGAACCCGGAGGTCTGGGAGAAGGTGGTCAGGAAGCTCCGGACCGGCGCGATGCCGCCCGTCGGTCTGCCGCGCCCCGACGACCAGACGCTCAACGGCTTCGCGACGTGGCTGGAAACTGCGCTCGACAAGGAAGCGGCGGCCGCGCCGGATCCCGGGCGCCCGGCGGTCCACCGTCTCAACCGCAGCGAGTACACCAACGCGATCCGCGACCTGCTCGCGCTCGAGATCGACGGCACGGCGCTGCTGCCGGCCGACACGACCGGCTTCGGCTTCGACAACAACGCCGACGTTCTTTCCGTGTCGCCCGGGCTGCTCGAGCGCTATCTCGGGGCGGCCCGCAAGATCAGCCGCCTGGCGCTCGGTGACCCGAGCATCAAGCCGGGCCTCCAGACCTACAGCCTGCCGTACATGGTCCTGCTTCAGGACGGACGCATGAGCGAGGACCTGCCGTTCGGTTCGCGCGGCGGCGCCGTCATCAAGCACGTGTTCCCCGTCGACGGCGAGTACGAATTCAAGGTCACCATGCAGCGCGCATATCTGGACACCGAGCCGCGCGGTCTGCCGACGAAGGAGATGGTGGACTTCCGCCTCGATGGCGTCCGCCAGGCCCTGATGCCGATCGGAGGCCCGGAGACGGTCGGGCCGAACCCGTACGCGAGCAACGACATGAAGCCCGCCGCCGACGAGAAGCTCCGCGTGCGGCTGCGCGTCACGGCCGGCACGCACGCCATCGGCGTGACGTTCCAGCAGCGTAACTGGTACCAGGAGGGCACAGGCCCCTCCCGCTTCCCGGCCGCCAGCTTCGGCCGCCAGTCGGCCAAGGGCACGAGCACGGGCTTCGGGCGCGTCGAGATGTCGGTCGACACGCTGCACATCGAAGGGCCGTTCGGCGGCGTCACACCGGCGGACAGCGCGAGCCGCCGCGCGATCTTCGTCTGCGCGCCGGCGAAGGCCGCGGGACGCGGGGCGGCGTCCACGGCTCCCGCCACGACGGCGTCCGCCGTGGAGAGCGCCTGCGCGCAGCGCATCCTCTCCCGCCTCGCCCGGCGCGCCTACCGGCGTCCGGTACGTCCGGCCGACACGAAGGCGCTCATGGGCTTCTTCGCCACCGGCTACGCGAAGAACGGCTTCGACGCCGGGATCGAGCTCGCGCTCGAGCGCATCCTGGTCTCGCCGTACTTCATCTACCGCACCGAGTCGGATCCGGCCCAGGCGAAGCCCGGCGTGCCGTTCCGCGTCTCGGACGTCGAGCTCGCGTCGCGGCTCTCGTTCTTCCTGTGGAGCAGCATTCCGGATGACACGCTGCTGGACCTGGCCGCCGCGGGCCGGCTGAAGAACCCCGCGGTCCTCGAGCAGCAGGTCACGCGGATGCTCGCCGACCCGCGGTCTGACGCGATGGTCGACAACTTCTTCGGGCAGTGGCTGTTCCTTCGCAACATGAAGCTGCACCGGCCCGACCCGAAGGCCTTCATGGACTTCGATGAGAACCTCCGTGAGGCGTTCATCACCGAGACGAAGCTCTTCACGGCGAGCCAGGTGCGCGAGAACCGCAGCGTGACGGACCTGCTGACGGCCAACTACACCTACGCCGACGAGCGGCTTGCGCGGCACTACGGCATTCCGAACGTCTACGGCCCGCGCTTCCGCCGCGTGACCTTCGCCGACGACCGCCGCGGCGGCATCCTCGGCCAGGGAAGCCTGCTTTCGGTAACGTCGATGTCGAACCGCACGTCGCCCGTGAAGCGCGGCGCGTGGCTCCTCGAGCACCTGCTCGGCACGCCGCCGCCACCACCGCCGCCGAACGTGCCGCCGCTGCCCGAAAGCAACGAAGGACAGAAGGTGGCGACCTCGGTGCGGGAACGCATGGAGCAGCACCGCAAGAATCCCGCGTGCGCCGCGTGCCACTCGAAGATGGATCCGCTCGGCTTCGCGCTGGAGAACTTCGACGGCGTCGGCCAGTGGCGCGACGACGACGGCGAAAGCCGCGTCGACGCCTCCGGTGTGCTGCCGGACGGCACGAAGTTCACCGGGCCGGCCGAGTTCCGCAGGGCGCTGCTGCGGAGGCCTGACGCGTTCGTCACCACCGTCGCGAGCAAGCTGCTGACATACGCGCTCGGGCGCGGCGTGGAACACTACGACATGCCGGCAGTGCGCCGCATCGTGCGCGAGTCGGCGAAGGATGACTACCGGTGGTCGTCCGTGATTCTCGAGATCGTCAAGAGCATGCCGTTCCAGATGAGGAGGCCGGCCACATCATGACCCTCACACGCAGACATCTTTCCCGCCGTACCATGCTGCGCGGCGCCGGCACGGCGCTCGCGCTCCCGCTCCTTGACGCGATGGTACCGGCGCTGGTGCCGACCGCCCGCACCGCGGCGGCGCCGGTCAGGCGCCTCGCGATCGTGTACAGCCCGATGGGCGCGTACATGAAGAAGTGGACGCCCGCGACAGAGGGGCCGCTGGAACTCTCGCCCATTCTCAGCCCGCTCGCCGCGTTCAGGAACCGGGTCGTCGTCGTCGGCGGCCTGGACATGCAGAACGCCGACGCGCGTGACGGCGGTGGCGTGCACTCGCGCATCCAGCCCTGCTGGCTCACGGGCCAGCATGCGAAGCGCACCGAGGGGCCCGACATGCAGGTCGGGATCTCGATGGATCAGGTGGCCGCGCGGGAGATCGGCGGCGAGACGCAGCTCGCGTCGCTCGAACTGGCGCTCGAGACCAACGACATCCTGGGCGCCTGCGACCTCGGTTACACCTGCGCCTATACGTCGACGCTGAGCTGGCGCGGGCCGAAGACGCCGCTGCCGATGGAGCACAACCCGCGCGCCGCGTTCGAGCGCCTGTTCGGCACGAGCGACAGCACCGACCCGCGCACGCGGGCCGCCGATCTGCAGCGCGATCGCAGCATCCTCGACTCCGTGCTGGGCGACATGGCGGACCTCAAGAAGACCGTCAGCGCACCGGACCAGGCCAAGCTCGACGAGTACGTCGACGCGGTCCGCGACGTGGAGCGCCGGATTCAGCGGGCCGAGCAGCAGGCCGACCGTGAGCTGCCCACCGTCTCGCAGCCCCCCGGTATCCCGTCCGAGTTCGCCGACTACGCGAAGCTCATGTTCGACCTGAATACGCTCGCGCTGCAGGCGGACATGACCCGGATCTCGACCTTCATGATGGCGCGCGAGCTGAGCGTGCGGACGTACCCGGAGATCGGTGTGCCGGACCAGCACCACGCCCTCTCACACCATCAGGATCAGCTCGAGAAGCTCGAGCGGCAGGCCAAGCTGAACGTCTTCCACATGGAGCTGTTCACGCACTTCCTGAAGGCGCTCAACAGCGCGAAGGACGGCGACGGGTCGCTGCTCGACCACACGATGATTCTGTATGGCTCGGGCATGAGCAATTCCAACGTGCACCTGCCCTACGACGTGCCCACCGTGGTCGTGGGGGGCAAGCTGTTCGGAATCACACCCGGCCGTCACGTGCGGCATCCGAAAGGCACTCCGCTGACGAACCTGCAGCTGGGCATGCTCGAAAAGATGAACGTGCGCGTGGACCGCTTCGGCGACAGCACGGGCACGATCTCGCTCGCGTAATCGGAGGGCTCGATGACTCAACCGGCACGCACATGGGTTCTCGCCGTGGCGCTCGCGGCAGCGGTGACGGCCGTGCCGTCCGCAGCCCGGGCACAGGGCGGCGCGGCGCTCGCGGGTGAAGTGACGTCGCAGGCCGAAGGCAGGATGGAAGGCGTGGTCGTCACGGCCCGCCGTGACGGCGCGAACTTCGACATCTCGGTCGTCTCCGACGCGAAGGGCAAGTACACCTTCCCCCGCACGCACCTGGTACCGGGCGACTACGCCCTCACCATCCGCGCCGTGGGCTACGAGCTGGGTCCAGCTGTGCCGGTCACGGTCACGTCCGGAAAGACCGCCAGGGCGAACCTCGCCCTGCTGAAGGTCTCCGACGTCTCCCGGCAGCTCACATCGGTCGAGTGGGCGATGAACCTGCCCGGGTCCGACGCCGACAAGGACAAGATGATGATCCAGGCGGCCAGCTGCGCCTACTGCCACAACATCGAGCGCATCGTCCGCAGCAAATACACGGCGGAGCAATTCCCGGCGGTGATCACCCGGATGCAGCGGTACTACCTGGACGGCACGGCGTACGGCTACGAAGGCCGCGTCCGGGCGGTGCTCGAACCCAAGGAGGCGCTGGAGCGGGCGGACAAGAACCCGAACTGGGGGTATTGGCCGGCGCTCACGAAGCAGGACCTCGGCGCGTACCTCGCGACCATCAATCTGAATGGCGCCGGGAAGAACCTGCCCGCGACGTTCAAGACGCTGCCTCGGCCGAAGGGCGCGGAGACGAAGGTCATCGTCACGCAGTACGACATGCCGCGGAAGGGCACGATCGCGCACGACGGCGACCTCGATAAGGACGGCAACTTCTGGTACACGGACCAGAGCGCGCTGTTCATCGGACGCTTCGACCCGAAGACGGCGACGTTCAAGGAATGGGCCGTGCCTCCGACGAAGAAGAGCCCGGCCGGCACGAGCGACATCGTGATCGACCCGGAAGGCTTCGTCTGGTTCCCGGCCACGAGCGACCTCGCCACGTCGACCTTCGGCGTCATCACGCGCTTCGACCCGCGGACCGAGACGTTCGAGCCCGTCAAGAACATGCCGGCGAACGCGAACACGCAGTTCCTCGGGATGGACGGCAACGGCAAGCTGTGGTCCGGCTTTGGTCCGTGGTTCAAGATCGACCGCAGGACGAACACGTACGAGGAGACGTTCCAGATCCGCTCCGCGCCGAACCGGCCGGCCGACGCGACCGGCGGCGGCTACCAGATGGAAGTGGACTCGAAGGGCAACCCGGTCCTGACCGACTTCATGGGCGGCTACATCGCCAAGATGGACGGCGCCACGAAAGAGATCAAGTTCCTCAAGGTGCCGACGAAGGACGGCATGCCGCGCCGGGGCCGGATGGACAAGCAGGACCGCTTCTGGTTCAGCATCTACCGCGCCGACAAGATCGGCATGCTCGACATGAAGACGGACGCGATCAAGGAATACACGATCCCGATGAAATACTTCACGCCGTACACGGTGTCGTACCCGGACGCACGCGGCCGCGTGTTCGCGCCGAGCAACACGGCGGACCGGCTGGCGCGCGTCGACATCAAGACGGGGAACGTCATCATGTACCTGATGCCGTCGCGTGACTTCGACACGAAGAAGCTCGCGATCGCGAAGGACGGCAGGACCGTGTGGTTCGCGAACAAGCGGAGCGCCAGGGTCGTAAAGGTCGAACAGCTCGACTAGAAGCGCACCAGCCGGGTCGCCTTCACGGCGATCGTCCGGTTCACCAGGTCCGGGTAGCCGGCTCCCGTCGTCGTGCGGCCATCGCTGTAGACGACGAAGAGCTCGCTGCCCGGGATGTACTCCCATGACATGCGGGCGCTCGCGGTGAGCGTGCGCGCCAGCGCATTCCACTGGACCAGGCTGCTGAAGCCGAGGCGCGGCTTCGGCGTGACGATCAGCCGGTTGCTGATGATGCGCGCGTTGAACGTGCCGAAGGGCAGGTTGACCCAGTTGAGCGTGACGCCAGGCTCCAGCACGAGGTGCGGCGAGACCACGATCCGGCCGGAGTAGCCGGCCGTCGCCCGCGTGCCGTCGTAGAACACGCTCCTCGAGGTCGACAGCGTCCCCGAGACGCGCCGCTGCTGCCCCAGCGTGTAGCTCGCCGTGACCGACCGCTGATCGTAGATGCCGGCGGGCACCACGACGCCCGGCGCGATCGTGAAACGGGCCGGCAGGAACTCGTGATTGCTCGACGCGCGCACATTGGCCGAATCACCCTTGTGGAACTCGATGCCGAACGACGTGCTGACGACCCGGTCCATCAGCTGCGTCGCCTTCGCGTTCGTCACATAGTCCAGGCTCCCCTCCCAGTTCAGGCGGCGCACGACGGGGTGCTTCTTCAGCCGCGGGCTGAACCGGCCCTCGACGAAGCTCCGGCGGTAGTCGTCACGCCGGACGAAGCCGACTTCCGGGTTGAAGTTGTCGCCGACCATGACGTGGTCGACCGCGATGCCGTACCGGTCGCCCGTGTAGGCGAACCGGCCACGGTAGCTGACGTCCTCTCCGTGCAGCCGCGCGCTCGAGGTCTTCGCCCAGTAGAAGGTGCTCTCGATGTTCCGGTAGAACGCCAGCTGACTGTCGAACCCGAGCACGGCGTTCGTGCGGCCGCCAGCGCCGGGCTGCCGCACCGTCGCCAGCACGCCGATGTTGCTGCGGCGCAGGATGTCGCGTTTGACGCGGACCGTGGAGAAGTTCGTCGACACGGCGCCAGCCGAGGCCTTGTCACCTGTCTGGATATTGACGAGGCCGATGTCGTAGGGACCGGCCTTGCCGGTGACCCGCGCGCCCGCGATCACCGGCACGGGCTGGCCGGCACCAAGCCCGATCTGCCGGCTGAAGAACAGCGTGGGCACGTCGCCCCCCTGCTCGCCGAACACGAAGATGCCCTGCCCCTCCAGGAAGAACGTCCGCTTCTCGGGGAACTGGAGGTTGAACCGCGTCAGGTTGACCTGCTGCAGGTCCTCCTCGACCTGCGCGAAGTCGGTGTTGACGGTGACGTCGGCGGTCAGACTGGCCGTCAAGCCGTACTTCATGTCGATGCCGGTCGACGCCTTGAAGGCATTCGCGAACGGGGCGCGTGCCGCCAGGTCGGTCGTGGACTGCGACACGACGTAGGGCTTGATCTCGAAGTTCTTCGAGAGCGGCGGGGCCTCGATGCCGACGAGGTCCCCGGCCACCGCGAGCTGCGTGATGCCGGAGGTGCCGTACTCGACGGGAATGCGCGTCAGGTTCGATGTCTCGTTCTTCCAGCGGACGGTCCGCCGGAAGTTGATGCCCCAGGTCTGTGGACCCGCCCCCCGGTAGCGGAGCGACTTGAACGGAATCACGATCTCGACCGTGTACCCCTCCGGTCCTCTCACCGTGCGGACGTCCCACACGGTGTTCCAGCTCTCGTTCATCACGCTGTTGACCATCGTCTGCTCACGCAGCGCGGACAGCGGATTGGTCTGGAAGTAGTAGCCCGATCGCTTGTCGTGGAACGTGTCGAGCACGAACGTGAAGTTGTCGTTCTGCGACATGGTCGACCCGTCGCGCCGGACCTCGGTGACGATCTCGAGCTCCGGGTGGCTGTCGAGGCAGCGGGCCGCCACGTAGAAGTGCTTCTCGTCGAAGAAGACCCAGACCTCGGTCGCTTCCGTGGCAGGCACACCGGCCCGGGGGATCTGCTGGACGAAGTCGCCGGCCGGAGGAACGGTGCGGTAGATCTCCTCGTCCAGGCGGCCATCAATCGTCAACGGCGACGGGAGCCGGATCGCGCGCAGCGTGGTGCCGCCCCCGGCGTCGCGCACGAGCGTGGGAGGAGCGCTGCCCGGCGTGTCCGCCGGGGCCGCGAGTGCGAGGGCAGGTCCGGTGGCACCGGCGCAGCAGAGCGCCAGCGCCACCCGTGTCAGAATTCCCGGGCTCGGCAAGACCCAAGCATTGCCCGGCCGAGCGGCCGGCGAAATACCGAGCCTCCGTAGTGGCGTCGCGTCACACGGCACGCTGGCCGCGGACCTGCAGGAGGTGCGCGTCGCACGCCCGCGCGGCCTCGACGCCACGGGCAGCGATAGACTTGCCGGACAGGGGAGGCGTGATGTCGCAGAAGGACAAGGACACGGTGCGGGCGTTCTACGACGCGATCGACAACAGGCACGTCGACAGGATCGGGCCGCTCTGCACGCCGGACGCCACGTTTCAGTTCGGCGGCGCGCCGGCCATCTCACTGGCCCAGTTCACGGCCATGACCAGCGGCTTCGGCGCCGGGTCCTCGCGCCACGTGATCCGTGAGCTGATCGCGGAAGGCGACAAGATCGCGTGCCACGTGGACGTGGTGGCGAAGACGCCCAGAGGAGAGGGCTCCATGAAGGCCCTGACCCTCTTCACGTTCTCGAACGGCCGGATCGCGAACGAACTGGTGATCGTGGACCGCGGGATGCCGGGCGCCTAGGAGCCCCGCAGCGGTGTGCTGGATCGCACACCGCGAAGTTGACCGCGCCACTGTGCGGGGGCTAGGCTGCCTTCACCGATGCCCCGCGACGATTTCCCCCAGATCTCGACCGAGCGGGCACTGAAATGGACGGTCTTCCTCGGCGCCACGGCGCTGGTCGTCTATCTCTGTCTCCGGATCCTGGAGCCGTTTGTCGGCGTCCTGGCGTGGGCGATCGTGCTGGCCACGATCTTCCACCCGCTGCACCGCCGGCTCGCGCGTCGCACGAAGCGCCCGGCGCTGAGCGCGCTGATCACGACGCTGCTGGTCGTCCTGGTCGTGGTCGGGCCGGTGACGAGCGTGGCCGCCCTGGCGGTGAACCAGGTGCTCGCCCTCCGCACCTCCGCCGAACAGTTCTTCTCACCGACCGGCGATGCGGTCGGGCCTGTGGGACAGGCGCTGGCGTGGCTCTCCCGTACGTTGCGGATGGACGTGCAGCAGATGATCGCGTGGGCCACGGAGCACGCCGCCGGGCTGGCGCAGGCCACCGGCGCCTACACGTTCTCCATCGCCGCCGGCATCACGGGCGCGCTCGTGTCGTTCCTGTTCGTGATCTTCGCCGTGTTCTTCCTGCTCCGCGACGCCGACGCGTTGCTCGCTGGCGTCACGGACCTGCTGCCCTTCGACCGCCGGCGCAACGACGCGCTGCTGGCCAGGGTCGCCGAGGTGATCTACGCCGGTGTCTACGGCATCGTCGCGATCTCGCTGCTGCAGGGTGTGCTGACGGGCGCGATGTTCTGGCTGCTGGGAGTGCCCTCGGCGGCCCTGTGGGGCATCGTGGCCGCCATCGCCGGGGTCGTGCCGCTGGTCGGCGCGGCGGCCGTGTGGGTGCCGGGTGCCATCTACCTGGCCCTGATCGGGCAGTGGACCCAGGCGATCGTGCTGACCGTGTGGGGCGGAGCGGTGGTCAGCAGCGTGGACAACTTCCTGCGGCCGCGGCTCGTCGGCGACCGCGTCGGGCTGAATCAGCTGACCATCTTCTTCGCGCTGCTCGGCGGCGTGCAGCTGTTCGGCCTGCTGGGCATCCTGCTGGGGCCGGTGCTCTTTGCGGTCGTGATCGCCATCGCCGAGGTCCTGAACCCGCGGACACCGGACGCCTGAGCCTGGCGTCCGCGGGCTGTCGTGCGGACGCTACCGCTTGGTCGACTCGGCCAGCCAGCCGTCGTCCTTGTGCGTGACCAGCTGGAGGCTCACGCCGTCGGGGTCGATGATGTAGACGGAACGGTTGTAGTTGTTCTCCATCGAGGGGTCGGGCTTGCCGGGCGAGTAGACCCTGTGCTCCGGGAACGCGGCCGTGAGGCGCTGCCGCAGCGCGTCGATGCCGGGGATATTGTCCGGGTACTCGATGCCGACGCCGAGGTGGTGGAGCTGGCCGGGCGGCACCGGCGACTGTGGGTTCGTGAGCAGCAGGCTGAGCCAGGCTCCCGCGCCCGGCGTCGCGCCGGCACCCGGCAGCGTGACGTTGATCTGTCCGCGATTCTGATCGCGCACGGTCGTGCCGAGCAGCTTCGCGTAGAAGTCACGCGTCGTCTCCCGGCTGGTCACCGTCAGCGAGAGGTGGTTGAGACCAAGGAAGCGCACGAAGCCCCTGGCGGGCGTGCGCGAGGCGGCGGGCGTCTTGTCCGCGCGCGGTAGGTGGCCGTCGTCCTTCGTCGAGATCAGCTGGATGCTGAAGCCATCCGGATCCTTCACGTAGATCGAACGGTCGTAGGTCGCGTCTCCCGGCTTGCCCGGTGACTGCACGCTCCCTGCGGGGAACGCCGCCTTGAGCGCGTCACGCAGCTTCGCCGGATCCTTCGGCAGGTCGATGCCGATGCCGGCGTGGTCGAGCGTGCCCGGCTTGACGCTCGAGCCGGCCGGAATCCTCCCGAAGCTGAGCCACTGCGTCGTGTCCGCGAGCATCATCGTCCAGCCGTTCGGGCTCGTGTCCACGAGGTGGCCGCCGAAGAGCTTCATATAGAACTCGAACGACTTCTGCGGGTCCTTGACCATGAACTGCAGGTGGTTGATGGTCCGCACCGGCGCGATGGCGGCGTCGCCGGACTGCGCCTTGCCAGCCAGCGGCCGGAGCGCCAGCACGCCCAGCAGGAACGCAGGCGCGACGAGCAGGAATCTGGGAATACGGCGAAGTGGATGCATGACGTCCTGTAAATGAAAAGGGGCCGGCCGCTCTGCAGCGACCGGCCCCGGATTGCGTTCCTGGCCCCCGTCTTACAGCTCGACGAGGTCGCCCGTGCTGTCGCCGATGCGCGGCACGTTGAGGCCCATCTTGTCGAGCATCGTGACGTAGAGGTTCGAGATCGGCACCTTCTTCTCGGGCGCCCAGTTGACGTGCTCGTTTCCACGCAGCGTCCCGTTGCCGCCACCGGCGATGACCGTCGGCAGGTCCAGCGGGCTGTGCATGTCGCCGTCGCTCAGCGACGACCCGAACATCATCATCGACCGATCGAGCAGCGTGGCGTCGCCGTCCTTCGTCTTGGCCAGCTTGTCGATCAGGCGGGCGAACTGCGAGACGTTGAACGTGTCGATCTTGACGAGGCGGAGCCGCTTCTCGGGGTTGCCGCCGTGGTGCGAGAGGTCGTGGTGCGCCTCCGGCACGCCGAGGAAGCTGTAGTTCGAGCCGCCCATGTCGAAGGTCGCGACGCGCGTGATGTCCGCCTGGAAGGCCAGCGCCAGCAGGTCGAACATGATCTCGCGGTGGTCCTGGAACTTCTCCGGCACCGCCGTCGGACGATCGCCCGTGCTGAAGTCCGAGTTCGCGCTCTGCAACTCGGCCTTCTGGATCCGCTTCTCGACGTCGCGCACCGTCTCCAGGTACTCGTTGACGGTGAGCCGGTCGCTGCCGCCCAGCTTCGTCTGCAGCTTGTTGATCTGCCCCGTCACGGCGTCGAGGATGCTCTTGTCCGCGCGCATGCGGGCCGCGCGCTCCTCGTTGGTCGTCTCCTCGCCGAACATGCGCTCGAAGACCACGCGCGGGTCGCCCTCAGGCGGATTCGCCTGCGTGGCCGACCGCCACGAGAGGAGCTGATACAGACAGCTGTAGCCGTTCTCGCACGCGCCGGCCTTCACGCTGCCGGTCGTCGTGGAGAGCTCCAGCGACTCGATCATCGTGTCCTTGCCGAACTCGCGCGCCGCGTACTGGTCGACGGTCGTGCCGAGTGTCGGGTGCACTTCCGTGCGCGTCGCGAGCATGCCCGAGAGCCAGGCCGCGTAGCCGCGCGTGTGCGGCCCGCCGCCGTCACCGAGACCGGCGCAGTAGTTGTTCAGGCCGCTGAGCACCGTGATCTTGTCCCGGTACGCTTCGAGCGGCTTGAGCGGCGCCGTGAAGTCGAAGCCGGAACCGACCTTCGTCGGCGTCCAGTACTTCATCGAAATGCCGTTCGGCGTCTGGAAGAAACCCATACGCGGAACGCCCTTGGGCGCGGCAGAGAGGGCCGGCACCATCGCATCCAGCAGCGGCAGCGCCATCGTGGTCCCGACACCCCGCAGGAAGGTCCGCCGGGGCAACGCCATCTTCGTGATCATCATCGCAAGACTCCTCTGATTCGACTCGCTACCGCAGCTTACTTCTTCGGCGCCGCGCCGGCGGGAGCTGTGCCCCCGCCCGCCGCCGCACCAGTCTTCGGGCCATCCAGCAGACCCACCGTGCCCAGATTGCCGCCGTTGGCCGCTTCGGCCTTGGCGCTTTCGTCCTCGACGTTCGGCGGGGGCGGCACGGGCAGCCCCTTCTTCGCATACGCCTGGCGCAGCGCCGCAGCGACGGACGGCTGCTGCTTGAAGATGCCGGCGTAGAACGCGCCGTCCGCCACGCTCAGCGGCGTCCAGCCCAGCGTGTTCGCCACTTGCAGCTCCGCGCCTTTGTCGAGCAGGAGCTGCGTGACGGGAACGAAGCCGCGATAGGACGCGCCGTGCAGCGCCGTCTCGCCGTTCTTGTTCTTGGCGTGGATGTCCTCGCCCTGCTCCAGCAGCCACTTCACCGTCGCGAGCGTTTCCGTCTCGTTCCCGGCGTCCTCACCCGGGTTGCTGAGGCTGACGCCCGCCGCGAGCATCAGCGGCGTGTCCTGGGTGTTGTTCAGGATCTTCCGGTCCGCGCCGTTCTCCTGCAGGAGCTTCAGCATCGGCAGGTCCACCAGCTTCGCCGACACCAGGAACGCCGTGGCGCCGATGCGCATCATGCGGTTGCGCATGTTGTCCTTGAAGCTCTCCGTCATCTGGGCGTTCACCTTCACGCCCTTGTCGATGAGCTTCTTCGCCAGCGTCAGGCTGTCCACCGTGCCGGTCGGATCGGGGTGACCGGGGTGGAATGCCGCCTTCAGATTGATGCGGCGCGACCAGGCCACCTGGTGCAGGGCCGTGTAGCCGGGGCCCTTGTTCGGATCCGCGCCCCAGTCCAGCAGCTTCGACGCCAGCTCCCAGTGGTTGTTGATGATGGCCAGAATCAGCGAGGTCGTGCCTTCCGGCTTCGCCTCGTTCACGTCGGCGCCCAGGTCAAGCAGCGTCTTCACCGTGTCGATGTGCCCGGCGCGCGCCGCCCACATCAGTGGCGTGAACTGGAGGCCGTCCAGCGTGATGCCCCACGCACCCGAATTCCGGTGCGAGCGGATGCCGAGCGGGTCGTTGTCGGCCGGGATCCGGAAGCCGACGTCCTTCTCGATGCCCTTGCCGGGCGCGCGGTTGCGCGCCTTGATGTCGCCACCGGCTTCCACCAGCGCCCGCACGGCTGGACTGTGCCCGGCCGCCGCCGCCCACATCAGCGGCGTCTGCCCGTACACGGCTTCCTTGACGTTCACGTCCGCGCCCTTGGCCAGCAGCGCCTTGATCGCGTCCACGTTGCCGGCGCGCGCCGCCTGCATCAGGACCGGTTCGCCGTTCACCACCGCGTTGGCGTCTTCACCGGCCTGCAGCATCCGCTCGAGCACGGCCGCGTGGCCCTTGGCTGCCGCCAGCCCGAACGGCGTGGCGCCGTAGCGGTTCGGAATCTTCAGCGTCGCGCCCGCCTTGAGCAGCAGGTCCACCGTACGGACATCGCCCAGGTCGGCCGCCCAGTGCAGCGCCGTGGTACCGTCCGGCTCTGGCGTGTTGACGTTGACCTTCTGCGCCACCATCGTGCGCACGGCCGCCGTATCGCCACGCTTGACCGCTTCTACGAGCGGAACCGCCCGCGCAGCCGCCGCCACCGTGGAGGCCGCCCCCACGAGCAGCACACCTGCCAGGACGCCAGTCATTCGCATACGCATCAGTCTTCTCCTCGCCAACCTGCTTGCCTGACGTGCCTTACCGGGACGCCGCGACCGCGACCGGCGCGTCCGCCACCCGCCGCATCTGGAACGGGGTGCTCTTCACGACGCCCATCACCAGTTCGTTGAACTTGTAGCCGTTGGCGCTCGCGTTGCGGATCACCTGCCGCACCGCCGGCGCGTCGTAGGCCTCGAACGGACGGCCGAGCGCATAGATCAGCAGCTTCTCGGTGAAGGTCCGCACGAAGGGTGTCGGGTTGCTGATGATCCGCTGGCGGAAGTCACCGAGCGTCGCGAACTTGGATCCGTCCGGCATCGTGCCGGCCGGGTCGATCTTCGTGAACGAGCGGTCCACCTCGCGCCACCGGCCGATCGCGTCGAACTGCTCGAGCGCGAACCCGACCGGGTCGATCACGTTGTGGCAGCCGGAGCAGACGGGGTTCGCCCGGTGCTTGGCCATCAGTTCACGCACGGACAGCACACGGCCGTCATCCTGCTTCTGCTCCGGCAGCGCCGGCACGTTGGCCGGCGGCGACGGCGGCGGCGTGCCGAGCACGTTGTCCAGCAGCCACTTGCCGCGCTTCACCGGCGAGGTCCGCGTCGGCACGGACGTGACCGTCAGGATGCTCGCCTTGCCGAAGAGGCCCCGGCGCGGGCTGTCAGCCGGCAACGAGACGCGACGGAAGTCCGGACCGGCGACGCCGGTGATGCCGTAGTGCCGGGCCAGCCGGTCGTTCAGGAACGTGTAGTCGGCGTCGAGCAGCGTGAGGACGCTGCGGTCTTCCGTGCGGATGCTGTCGAAGAAGAGCTCCGTCTCCTTCGCCATCGCCTGCCGGAGCGTGCCATCGAAGTTCGGATAGAGGTCGGCGTCCATCTGCGTGTCCGCCACGTTGCGGATCCACAGGTAGAACGACGCGAAGCTCTGCGTCATCGCCACGGCCTTCGGATCCTTCAGCATGCGCCGCACCTGCTTCTCGAGCACGGCAGGCGTGGTGAGCTGACCCTTGACGGCGACGTTCAGCAGTTCGTCATCCGGGATGCTGCTCCAGAGGAAGAACGACAGACGCGACGCCAGCTCGAGGTTGCTGACCTTGTAGGCCGTGCCCGGCGCCGCACCGGCCGGCTCGGTCGCCATGCGGAACAGGAAGTCCGGGCTGACCAGCAACGCGCGCACGGAGCGCTCGATGCCCGCTTCGAAGTCCGCGCCCGTGCGGCCTTCCTTGTAGAAGCGCATCAGGAAGTTGAGGTCCTCAGCCGTCGATGGACGCCGGAAGCCCCGGCGCGCCAGCGTCGACAGGATCTGCTTCGCGCACGTCTCCTCTTCGGCGGCGCTCTTCGGCGAGCACGTCAGCACCTGGCGGCGGCTCGCGGAGTCGCCCTTGCCGAGCACCTGGACCGGCCCGGTCACGACCACTTCGGTGACCCCGGGCGGCGCGGCGTTGCCCGGGAGCTGCTGGCCGACGAACGGGAGGCGATCGCCTTCCTGTTCGACCGACGGCCGGACCTTCCGGAAGACCGCGAGCAGGCGGTGCGCACCGGCCTTCACCGGCACTTCAAGCGTGAAGACCCGGCGCCGGCCGCCCATCGCGGCGGCAACGCCTTCCTCGCGCTTCTGGGCAACGAGCGCCCACTCCTTCACCTGTTCGCCGTCGAGGCTCAGCTCGAGCTGCTCGCCCTGGGTGTCCGGACCGCCGAAGCCGTCGCCGCCGAGGCTGCCGCCGAGCGTGATGTCGATCTTGTAGAGGGCGTCCAGCGGGAACACGTAGTCGACCGCGAGGCCGCCGCGCGTGCCGAACGGCATCCCGTCCAGGCGGATGTCCTGACGCAGCCCCTGCGGCGCCTTGAAGGACTGGATCGACGACGGCACGTTGCCGGCGAGCGCCGTGCGGCTGACGCGGCGCGCCACCGTGATGTAGCGCTCCAGCAGCGACTGGCTCATCTTCAGCGAGGCCGCGATGTTGTCGAAGTTCGCATCGCCGCCGCCGAGCGGGTCCGGCGGAAGCTGGTTCTCGACGTCGATTTCGAGGCCGAGCAGATCGCGCACCGCGTTCTTGTATTCCGTGCGGCTCAGCCGATGCAGCGCCTCGGTGCGGCCCGGGTTGGGCTTCGCGGCCGCGTGGCGATCCAGTTCCGATTCGAGCCAGCCGGCGACCTGATCTGACACCGCGCGGTCCGGGCGGCGGGCGCTGACCGGCGGCATCTGGCCCGCGCGCAGCTTCGTGACCACCTTCTCCCAGATGTCGCCACGCTGACCGGCGATGGTCACGTCGACTGCATCCAGCGCGAAGTTGCTGACGGCCTTCTTGTTGCGCTCGTTGTGGCAACCCACGCAGTACTGCTTGACGAACGCCTGCACGTCCGGCGCGGGCGTCGCAGCGGCCCTGGCGACCGCGGGCTTGGGGGCGGCCTGGGCGCCGGCAGCAAACGCCGGAACAGCCGGCAGCAGGCCGGCCATCATCACCAGGGCGAACGAAACTCGGGCAGAGATACGCATATGTAAAGTCATCGGACTCAAATGTGCCCGAAAACTACCATGTATTGAGTAGTGGAAATTGTCGCAACCTCTCGCGGGCGCGACACGCCGCGCGAGCGGCAGACAGCCCAGAAACAGCGGTGTTTGCGCGAAATTACTGGTCTTTCTGTGAATCCGTGGGCGCGGTTCCGGGCAGGGCCCCTTCGCTCCCGGCGCCGCCCTGGTCTGGACCGGGTGCGCGCTGGGCCGCCTGGGCCCGGCTGACCTTCAGGTAGAAGGGGCTGTACTCCAGCCCATACGGCGTCTTCAGCCTGTCTCCAGCCTTGCCGCGGGCGAAGGCGTCCCGGGCGCGGTTCAGCTCGGCGATCTCGGCTTCGGTGCAGTCCTTCAGCCTGACGTCCTCGCGTGGCAGGAAGAACACCTGCCCGACCGGCAGGTTGTGCGTCCCCGTGATCGACTCCCCCGGCTGCAGGACGTAGCGGAACTCCGTCTCGTGGACGTACCAGTCCGTCTCCACGCGGATCGACATCATCGGCGCGATCGGGCGCTCGAGGTTGTTGAACACCGGCGCGTAGACCGTATCCCACCCGGCGGGCGTGCGGAAGTTCCAGGCGCCACGCAGCGTCACCGCGCCCGCCGGCGTGCCCAGGTCGTCCGGCACCATGAACATGCGCGTCATCGTGGCCGCCAGTTCGCGCGCCTGCTCGGAGGGCTCGATCATCAGCGTGATGTCTTCCCGGCGCGCGCCGGTGCCGCCAACCGACAGCTGGAATACCACCATGAAGAGCGGCTTCCACTCCGTGGCGCCCGTCTTGATGTTGTAGATGAACCGGTACTTGCCTTCACCCTGGTACTCGACGGTGTAGGACTCGGCTTCTCCGAGCGGCGGGTGCACGAGAAAGCCGACCGAACTGCCGGCTTCGAGCACCGGACAGTGGCGCGCGTGCTGCGGCAGGAGCGGGCGCTGCGACTCGCGGCGCGGGCGCTGGCCGATGCCGGGCCGGCGGGAATTCGGGAAGATGCGGACGTCCATCCGAGGGCTATCGTAACGTGACAC